>JAEUOD010000120.1 GCA_016791065.1 Dechloromonas sp.
CGTCGAGCCTGTTGCGCTCAAGACGCGCTCGTACTAATTGGAGTCCAGAATGAGCAAACGCATGGTTCAATTCAGCATCTATCGCTACGATCCGGACAAGGACGACGCGCCGTACATGCAGGATATCTCGGTCGAAATCGAACCGACCGACCGCAAGCTGCTGGACGCGCTGACCAAGTTGAAGGCCAAGGACGACACGATTTCCTATCGTCGCTCCTGCCGTGAAGGCGTCTGCGGTTCCGACGCCATGAACATCAACGGCAAGAACGGCCTGGCCTGCCTGACCGACATCGACAGCCTGAAGCAGCCGATCGTGCTGCGTCCGCTGCCGGGCCTGCCGGTCATCCGTGACCTGATCGTCGACATGACCCAGTTCTTCAAGCAGTACCACTCGATCAAGCCGTACCTGATCAACAACGATCCGGCTCCGGAGCGCGAGCGCCTGCAATCGCCGGAAGACCGCGAAGAGCTGAACGGCCTGTACGAGTGCATCCTGTGCGCTTGCTGCTCCACGTCCTGCCCGTCGTTCTGGTGGAACCCGGACAAGTTCGTCGGACCGGCCGGCCTGCTGGCTGCTTACCGCTTCATCGCCGACACGCGCGACCAGGCGACCAACGAGCGCCTCGACAACCTTGAGGACCCGTACCGCCTGTTCCGTTGCCACACCATCATGAACTGCGTTGACGTGTGCCCGAAGGGTCTGAACCCGACCAAGGCCATCGGCAAGATCAAGGACATGATGGTCCGTCGCGCCGTCTGATGGAACGAAAGGACTACGAACGCCTTCGCTGGCGCTGCATCCGTCGCGCCCTGCTCGAGTTGGACATTACGCTGACGCGTTTTCTCGATACTCAATTCGAGTCGCTCAGTGAGGAGCAAAAGCAGGCGTTCGTGGAACTTGCCGATCTCGAGGACTATGACCTATGGGACTTGATGACCGGCAAGGCCGAAGCAAACGATCCGCGCTTCGTGCCCCTTGTGGCGATGCTGCGTAAGAGTTAAGTAAGCTTCGCGGTATAACGTGGGAACGTTTACCGCTTTTTTTGCAGTGCAGTGATATCAAACACCTGAACAGGGAAAAAACCATGACGACCGAACGCAAGGCAATTTTGACGATCGATGGGCAGGCACCCGTCGATTTCCCGATCATGTCCCCGACGCATGGCAACGACTGCGTCGATATCCGTACGCTGGGCGCCAAGACGGGCCTGTTTACCTACGACTCTGGTTTTCTCTCTACTGCCAGCTGCAAGTCGAAGATCACCTTCATCGACGGCGATGTCGGCCAACTGCTCTATCGTGGTTACCCGATTGAGCAACTCGCCGAACAGTGCAACTTTCTCGAAGTCACCTACCTGCTGAAGAACGGCGAGCTGCCGAATGCACAGCAGAAAACCGAATTTGAAACCACCATCAAGAAGCACACGATGGTGCATGAGCAACTGACCAAGTTCTATTCCGGTTTCCGTCGCGATGCCCACCCGATGGCCGTCATGACCGGTGTCGTTGGCGCCCTGTCTGCCTTCTACCATGACGCCATGGACTTCTCCGACGTCGAACACCGCAATGTCAGCTTCAATCGCCTGGTTGCCAAGCTGCCGACGATCGTCGCCATGGCTTACAAGTACAACACCGGTGCGCCGTTCATGTACCCGGACAATGATCTGGACTACACCGCCAACTTCATGCGCATGATGTTCGGCAATCCGTGCGAGAAGTATGTCCCGAACCCGGTTCTGGTCAATGCCCTCGACACCATCTTCACGCTGCATGCCGATCACGAGCAGAATGCCTCGACCTCGACCGTCCGTCTGGCCGGCTCGTCGGGTGCCAACCCCTTCGCATGTATCGCTGCCGGTATCGCCTGTCTGTGGGGCCCGGCGCACGGCGGCGCGAACGAAGCCTGCCTGCAGATGCTGGAAGAAATCGCGACGTGTCGCGCGTCGGCGAATACATCAAGCGTGCCAAGGACAAGAACGATTCCTTCAAGCTGATGGGCTTCGGCCACCGCGTCTATAAGAACTTCGACCCGCGCGCCAAACTGATGCGCAAGGTCTGCGGCGATGTCCTCAATGAACTGGGCCTGCAGAACGACCGTCTGTTCAAACTGGCCATGGAGCTGGAAAAGATCGCCCTGGAAGATCCCTACTTCGTCGAGAAGAAGCTCTACCCGAACGTCGACTTCTACTCCGGCATCGTCCAGAAGGCCATCGGCATTCCGACCGAGATGTTCACCTGCATCTTCGCTCTCGCCCGTACCGTCGGCTGGATGACGCAGTGGGAAGAAATGATCACCGATCCGGAATACAAGATCGGTCGTCCGCGTCAGTTGTACATCGGCGCTGCCAAGCGCGATGTCGTGCCGCTCGCCCAACGCGGTTGATGTGAAGACTGGGCGGCCGCTTGGCCGCCCTTTTTTTACCCGCGCAGTTTGCAATCCAGTTACCCGCAGCTAGCCAAAAAGACAACACCCTAGAGGGGACGCCTATGACTACGATGAATCAACTCAACGACAGCACGATGTATTTCGGCGGCAACGCGCCGTTCGTCGAAGAGCTGTATGAAACCTACCTGAACAACCCGACTGCCGTGCCCGACGAATGGCGCGACTACTTTGACCGCCTGGCGCAAATGCCGGGCTTTGTCGCCCGTGACGTCGCTCACGCGCCGGTCATCGCCGCTTTTGCCGAACTGGCCAAGGATGGCGGCTTCCGCCCGGCGCCTGCTGCTGCCGGTGGTGGCGATATCCGTAAGCAATCGGCGGTCGGCCAACTGGTCACCGCCTTCCGCTCGATGGGGAACCGCTGGGCCGATCTCGATCCGCTCAAGCGCTTGCCGCGTCCGCAGATCGATGAGCTTGAGCTTTCCTTCTACGGTTTTTCCGATTCGGACCTGAACCAGACCTTCAATGTCGGATCGCTCAAGGGTCTGCCCGAGACCGCCAAGCTCGGCGATATTCTCGAAACCTTGAAGCAGACCTACTGCGGCAACGTTGGTGTCGAGTACATGTACATGGCCGACTACAACGAGAAGCGCTGGTTGCAGGAACGCCTGGAAACCATCCGCTCGCGTCCGACCTACAATGCCGACCAGAAAAAGCGACTGCTGGAGCGCCTGACCGCCGCCGAAACCCTGGAGCGTTACCTGCATACCAAGTATGTCGGCCAGAAGCGTTTCTCGCTCGAAGGTGGCGAATCCCTGATCGTTTCCATGGACGAGGCCATTCGCGCCGGTGGTGCCCTGGGTATCGACGAAGTCGTGATCGGCATGGCTCACCGTGGCCGTCTCAATGTCCTGGTCAATACCCTGGGCAAGGCACCGTCGATGCTCTTCGCCGAATTCGAAGGCAAGAAGAAGAGTGACCTTTCCGCTGGCGACGTCAAGTACCACATGGGCTTCTCGTCCGACGTCTCGACCCCGGGAGGCCCGTGCCACCTGACCCTGGCTTTCAATCCGTCGCACCTCGAAATCGTTAACCCGGTGGTTGAAGGCTCAGTCTATGCCCGTCAGGTTCGCCGTGGCGAAGGTAGCAAATCCAAGGTCCTGCCGGTCATTATCCATGGTGACTCCGCCGTGGCTGGCCAGGGCGTCAATCAGGAAATGCTCAACTTTGCGCAGACCCGTGGCTATGGCACGGGCGGTACGCTGCACATCGTGGTTAACAACCAGATCGGCTTCACCACCAGCGATCCGCGCGATTACCGTTCCGGCCACTACTGTACCGACATCTTCAAGATGGCCGATGCACCGATCTTCCACGTCAATGGCGACGACCCGGAAGCCGTTGCGCTGGTGACCCAGATCGCCATCGAGTACCGTCAGCAGTTCAAGAAGGATGTCGTCATCGACATCATCTGTTACCGCAAGCTTGGCCACAACGAGCAGGACGAGCCGATGGTCACGCAGCCGCTGATGTACAAGAAGGTTGCGCAACATCCGGGTACCCGCAAGCTCTACGGCGATAAGCTGATTGCTGAAGGCGTACTGCCGGCGGACGGCCCGGACCAGATGATTGCGGAGTACCGTCAACACCTGGACAAGGGCGAGTTGCTCTACAACCCGGTGCTGGCTGGCTACAAGCATCCGAACATGATCGACTGGACGCCGTTCCTGACTAAGAGCTACATCGAGACCTGCGATACCAAGGTTCCGGTCAAGGAACTGCAGCGCCTGGCTCAACGTCTGACCGCGCTGCCGGAAGGTTTCACGCTGCATTCCCGCGTCAAGAAGATCGTCGAAGACCGTGCTGCGATGGGCGAGGGCAAGCTGCCCGTCGATTGGGGCATGGCTGAAAACCTTGCCTACGCTTCGCTGCTGGTTTCCGGCTACGGTGTGCGCATTTCCGGTGAAGACGTCGGTCGCGGTACCTTCTTCCACCGCCATGCCGCCTTCCACGACCAGAATCGCAACAGCTGGGACGAAGGTACCTATCATCCGCTGAAGAACCTGCAGGAAAAGCAGGCCGGCTTCCAGTGCTTCGATTCCGTGCTGTCCGAAGAGGCCGTGCTGGCTTTCGACTACGGCTACGCTACCGCCAACCCGTACGAGTTGGTGATCTGGGAAGGCCAGTTCGGCGACTTCGCCAACGGTGCCCAAGTGGTTATCGACCAGTTCATCGCCTCAGGCGAAGCCAAGTGGGGGCGTGCCTGCGGTCTGGTCATGCTGTTGCCGCATGGCTACGAAGGACAGGGTCCGGAGCATTCTTCCGCCCGTCCGGAGCGTTTCATGCAGTTGTGCGCTGAGATGAACATGGAAGTCTGCGTGCCGACCACGGCAGCTCAGGTCTTCCACATGTTGCGTCGCCAGGGGCTGCGCATGCAGCGCAAGCCGCTCATCGTCATGACGCCGAAATCGCTGTTGCGTCACAAGGATGCCGCCTGCTCGCTGGATGATCTGGCGAACGGCGAATTCCAGCGCGTCATCGGCGAAGTCGATGCCATCGATGCGAAGAAGGTAAAGCGTGTCGTCCTGTGCTGCGGCAAGGTTTATTACGACCTGGTTGCTGCCCGTCGCGAAAAGAAGATCACCGACATCGCCATCGTCCGTCTGGAACAGCTCTACCCGTTCCCGAAGGATTCCCTGGAGAAGGAATTGGCCAAGTATCCGAAGGCCACGGAGATCGTCTGGTGTCAGGAAGAGCCGCGCAATCAGGGCGCCTGGTACTGGATCGCGTCGCGTCACCATCTGGATTCCCAGCTTGGCACCAAGCAGAAAATGCTGCTGGTATCGCGTCCGGCTTCTTCGTCGCCGGCCGTCGGCTACCTGGCCAAGCACAACGAGCAACAAAAGGCACTGGTCGAGTCCGCCCTGGGCAAGATCGAGTACTGATAACTACAGCAGAGTGGAGTAACCATGAGCATTATCGAAGTCCAAGTTCCGCAATTGTCCGAGTCCGTCGCCGAAGGCACGCTGGCATCCTGGAAGAAGAAGATCGGCGACGCTGTCGCACGCGATGAAATCCTGATCGATATCGAAACCGACAAGGTCGTTCTCGAAGTCCCGTCGCCGGGCGCTGGCGTTCTCGTCGAAATCGTCAAGGGTGATGGCGAGACCGTCGTTTCCGGCGAATTGATCGCCCGCATCGATACCGAAGCCAAGGCCGGTGCTGCCGCGCCTGCTGCCGAGGCACCGAAGGCTGCCGCCGCCGCGCCGGCACCTGCCGCCGCCGCGCCGGCACCTGCCGCCGCTGCGCCGGCTGGCACGGCCAGCCCGTCGGCCCGCAAGATCCTCGACGAGAAGGGCATCGCTGCCGCTGACGTCGCCGGTTCTGGTCGCGGTGGTCGCGTCACCAAGGAAGATGCTGTTGCTGCTGCTCCGAAGGCCATCCCGGCTTCTCCGGCTGCCACTCCGGCCGTTTCCATCGCTGCGCCGAGCACCGGCGTCGCCCTCGGCGACCGTACCGAGCAGCGAGTGCCGATGACCCGCCTGCGTGCCCGTATCGCCGAGCGTCTGTTGCAATCCCAGCAGACCAACGCCATCCTGACCACGTTCAACGAAGTGAACATGGGCCCGATCATGGCGCTGCGCAAGCAGTCTGGCGAGAAGTTCGAAAAGACCCACGGCGTCCGCCTCGGCTTCATGGGCTTCTTCGTCAAGGCCGCCTGCGCCGCCCTGCAGAAGTTCCCGGTCCTCAACGCCTCGGTCGATGGCAATGACATCGTCTATCACGGCTACATCGACATCGGCATCGCCGTCGGTTCGCCGCGTGGCCTGGTCGTGCCGATCATCCGCAATGCCGACCAGATGTCGATCGCCGAGATCGAAAAGAAGATCGCCGAATTCGGCACCAAGGCCAAGGACGGCAAGATCTCCATCGAGGAACTGACCGGTGGCACCTTCTCCATCTCGAACGGCGGCATCTTCGGCTCTATGATGTCCACCCCGATCATCAACCCGCCGCAGTCCGCGATCCTCGGTATCCACGCCACCAAGGACCGCGCCATGGTTGAAAACGGTCAGGTCGTCGTCCGTCCGATGAACTACCTCGCCATGTCCTACGACCACCGCATCATCGACGGCCGCGAAGCCGTCCTCGGTCTGGTGACCATGAAGGAAGCGCTGGAAGATCCTTCCCGTCTGCTCCTCGGCGTCTAATTGACGTTTGCCGGCGCCAGTGTCCCTTTCCGGGCGCTGGCGCTTTTGCACATCTGAAATTTGAAAGGTTGTCTCATGTCCAAGCAATTTGACGTGCTCGTCATCGGCGGTGGTCCTGGCGGTTACATCGCGGCCATCCGCGCCTCCCCACTCGGTTTCTCGGCGGCCTGCGCAGAATCCAATCCTTACGCCGACCCGAAGGGTGAGCCGCGTCTTGGCGGTACCTGCCTGAACGTCGGCTGTATCCCGTCCAAGGCCCTGCTCCATACCTCGCACCTGTTCGAAGAAGCCAATCACAGCTTCGAAGCTCAGGGTATCAAGGTCGGTAAGGCCACTATCGACGTGCCGACCATGAAGGCACGCAAGGATGGCGTGGTCAATCAACTGACCGGCGGCATCAAGATGCTGCTCAAGAAGAACAAGGTCACCTTCTTGGCTGGACACGGTTCTTTCGTCGGCAAGGAAGGCGATTACTGGAAGGTCAAGGTTGGTGCCGAGGAAGTGCTGGCCAAGCAGGTCATCGTCGCTACCGGCTCGAAGGCTCGTCACCTGCCGAATGTTGCGGTCGATCAGAAGATCGTCATGGACAACGAAGGCGCGCTGAATCAGGAATCTGTGCCCAAGAAGCTGGCCATCATCGGCGCCGGCGTCATCGGTCTGGAAATGGGTTCGGTCTGGCGTCGCGTCGGGGCCGAAGTCACCATCCTCGAAGCCATGCCCGATTTCCTGGCCGCGGCCGACGTCGATGTTGCCAAGGAAGCCCAGAAGCTGTTTACCAAGCAGGGTCTGAACATCCAGATGGGTGTCAAGATCGGCGACATCAAGGCGACCAAGAAGGGCGTCTCGATCGCTTACGAAGACAAGGATGGCAAGGCTCAGAAGCTGGATGCCGACCGCCTGATCGTCTCCATCGGCCGCGTGCCGAATACTGACGGCCTGAATGCTGAAGGCGTTGGCCTCAAGCTGGATGCTCGCGGTTTCGTCGAAGTCGACGGTCACTGCCAGACCAACCTGCCGGGCGTCTGGGCGATCGGCGACGTGGTGCGTGGTCCGATGCTGGCTCACAAGGCCCACGAAGAAGGCGTCATGGTTGCCGAACTGATGGCTGGCCAGGCCGGCCACTGCAATTTCGACACCATTCCCTGGGTCATCTACACCTCGCCGGAAATCGCCTGGGTTGGCAAGACCGAACAGCAACTCAAGGCTGAAGGCGTCGAGTACAAGGCTGGCAAGGTGCCGTTCCTGGCCAACGGCCGCGCGCTGGGCATGGGCGATCCGTCCGGCTTCGTCAAGATGCTGGCCTGCAAGAAGACCGACCGCATCCTCGGCGTACACATCATCGGTGCCAACGCCTCTGAAATCATCGCCGAAGCTGTCGTGGCGATGGAATTCGGTGGTGCTTCCGAAGACCTGGCACGCATCTGTCACGCTCACCCGACCCTGTCGGAGACCGTACACGAGGCCGCGCTGGCCTGCGACAAGCGCACGCTGAACTTCTGATCGACTGATCAGTTTCGCCGAAGGGCGGGTTGCGGCAACGCACCCGCCTTTTTATTTTTTGGCAGAATACGCATTTCCCCATCACGATTTTCCCCGATGCCACACAGAAAACTGAACGTCGCCGCCCAGGGTATGCTCGACGCCTACAAGAATCTGCTCGATGCCCGCGGCTATGTTGCCGATGCCGCTCAACTGACTGCTGCCTCGGCCCTGCAGGCCCTGTACACCAACCTGCTTTCTTTCAAGGTCAATCGCGCCAGCACCTTCAAGCGCCTGCTGTCGCCGCCCAAGCCGCCCAAGGGCGTCTACTTCTGGGGTGGGGTGGGGCGTGGCAAGAGCTTCCTGATGGATTGCTTCTACGACTCGGTGCCTTATCGTCGCAAGAAGCGCTTGCATTTCCACTCCTTCATGCAGCAGATCCATCGCGATCTGGAAAAGTACAAGGGCGAGACCGATCCGATGCTCAAGCTGGCCGAGCAGATCGCCAAGGAAGTCCGCTTGCTCTGCTTCGACGAATTCCATGTCTCCGATATCGCCGACGCGATGATCCTTGGTCGCCTCATGGATGGCTTGTTTGCCAATGGCGTCATCGTCGTCATGACTTCGAACTACCCGCCATCAATGCTCTATCCGAACGGTCTGCATCGCGAGAGCTTCCTGCCGACCATTGCCCTGCTGGAAAAGCATCTCGACGTCTTCGAAGTCGAGGCCGGCATCGACTACCGCCTGCGTGCCCTCGAGCAGGTCGAGATCTACCATCATCCGGCTGATGCTGCCGCCGAGAAGAAGATGCTCGATTACTTCCGCATGGTGGCCGGCGAAGAGGGCAAGAAAGGCGGTCATATCGAGGTGCTTGGGCGCAATATCGACACCGTGCGCCGCGGCCATGGCGTGATCTGGTTCGATTTTCGCGTGTTGTGCGGTGGACCACGTTCGCAGAATGACTATCTCGAAATTTCGCGGGGCTACCACACGGTCCTCCTCTCGCATGTACCGAAAATGACCATGCACCAAGCCTCCGAGGCACGTCGTTTCACTTGGTTGGTCGATGTCTTCTACGACAACAAGGTCAAGCTGATCATCACTGCCGAGTGCCCGGCCGACGAGCTTTATACCGAAGGTACCCAGGCCAGCGAGTTCAAGCGTACGGTGAGCCGCTTGACCGAAATGAATTCACGCGAGTATCTGGCGCTACCGCATATCGTCGCTCCCTGAGGAGAAGGCTGTGAAACATGCCCTGAAAACCTTGGTCGCCATGCTCTTCGTTTTCTGGGCGCTGGCCGTTTCGGCGCAGCAGCTCGAAGTGATTGAACTGCGCAGCAAGACGGCAGATCAAGTGTTGCCGACGCTCTTGCCGCTGGTCGAACCGGGCGGCACCTTGACCGGTATGAACAATCAGCTTTTCCTCAAGGCGTCGGCGCGCAACCGTACCGATATCAAGCGAGCACTGGCGGCGCTCGATACGCCGAGCCGCCGCTTGATCATCCGGATTTCGCAGAATCGCCAGGCCGATGAGAGCGCACGCGGTGCCGAAGCCAGTGGTCAGGTCGTGCTCGGCAGTTCCCGCCGCAGTCATGTCGAGGCCAGAGTCTGGGATACCAAGAGCGCACGCGGGGAGAGTACGGCGCAGATGGTGCAGACAGTCGAGGGCGGTCAGGCATTTATCCAGGTTGGCCGCTCCTTGCCTTTGCCCATGCGCCAGGTGGTGATCGGACCGGGGGGGGCGATCATCAACGAAACGGTTGTCTACCGCGATGTCGGTCGCGGCTTTTATGCCGTGCCGCGTGTCAACGGCCAGCGTGTGACCCTGGAAATAAGCCAGCAGGCTGACAGCATGAGCGGTTATGGACGTGGGGCCATCGACACCCAGCGTATTTCGACTACGGTGGCCGGGCATCTGGGGGAGTGGATCGAGTTGGGCGGCGGTGGTAGCCAGGCTGTTGCTCAGCAGGGTGGTGGCTTGAGCGTTGGTACCAGCGATGCGCGTGACAATCGATCCATCTGGCTGATGGTTGAGGAAGTCGAGTAGCTTTCCTTTGCTCCCGATTAGAGCAATTGGCTGATCAGGAGTGCATCGGCGACACCGGTTGCGGGCAGGCCCTGGCTTTCCTGATACTGCCGGAGCAAGCCGGCGCTGGTCTGGCCGAAGACGCCATCGGCTTTGATGACGATGCCTCGTTCGGAAAGACCGAGTTGCAATAGACGGACATCGAGACCCCGACAGAGGGGCGTTTGCAGCGAAATATTTCGCGATCCCGGCTGCGGCCCATCAAAGCAGCCAACCGGCATGGCACTCAGGGTCAGGCTCGATATTTCGGCATCGCGTACGACCAGTGGTAGCTCCAGCCCCCAGTAGCCCTGACTGATCAGGCGTTGAAAGGCATCCATCCGGTAGGTGGTACGGCGAAGATCGCTACGCGGGTGCGCGGCCAGCCAGGCACGCCGGTTGGCAACGTAGGCAGCAATCCAGGCCCGTTCGCCGACCCCAGCCAGACTGCCGATTTGCGCATCGGTACGGTCGCGGATCAGACGCCAGGAGCCATGCACCGTGCTGTCATAGACTACGGCAAGGCCGAGCGGTGATTTGACGCCGGCGTTGGCGCCAACGCGTAGAGCCGGTTGCCAGTAGCAGGTATCGAAAAATTGATCCTGGGTGTCGCGCATGACTGGGTCGTCGGCGGTGGCACGGAGCAAATTGTGCAGGCGCAATTCGGTATCGAGGCCGATGTCTTGCGCGGCGACGCGTGGCAGCCAAGCCTCAAGACGCTGACCGAAACGGGCTCCCTCGTTGTCGCAATAGGCTTGCAGGAGCTTGAGCAGGTTGCCGGAAGTCAGCGTGGTTTGCGAGCGTCCGAAAGTCAGGTGGCCGGTATCGCCGGGAATGACCGTGACCTCGCCATAGTTTCCCCGGACCGAACCCGTTTCGAAAAGATTGACGATCGCTTGCGCGGTTTGCTTCTGCGTCGTGGTCAGCATCATGAGTCTCCTCGATAGTCATGACGCCGTTCGGCGTCAGGCAGGGGCCAGCAGGTAGGCTTCCAGTTGTTCGTCGAAGCTCGCGATATGGTCCTGCAAAGTGGTCAGGACGCGCTCGATGCCGGTGATGGCAAGGATGCAGTTGCCATCCTCCGCAAGCACGACTCGGATCGACTTCAATTGTTCCGCAATCGCCACATGAGCACGATTGTGAGCAGCACGGTGAGCCGCCGGCACGCCCTGTTCCATGTAGAGCGACTCCATAAGGTTGTGCTTGAGCGTAACCTCGATGAAATTACGAATCTGCTGCTCGATATTGCCGTGGCAAAGTTGCTGCTGTCCTGGCGGGCAGATATTGCAGCCGTCCGTAACCTCGTGGCCCAGTGTGCAGGTAGTCCTGATGCGCTCGATCAGGGCGATCATCTTCTGATGGTCGCGCTGCATGCGTTCAACTGCCTCTTCGCGAATCAGTGACATGGTGTCTCTTTGCGGATAGCGGCGATGCCAAAAAGGAATCGGCTCAATCTAAGGAACGAAGCTTGGAAAGGCTGAAAGAAAATTCACATTAGGTGCCGTTGATCGAGATGTCAATCTCGGCTGCAAGCCGCTTGAAGACGTTCCCGCCAGGCGGGAACGTCTCATGCAAGCTTTCCGATCAGGCAGCGTTGAGTGCCTGGTCGAGATCGGCGATCAGATCGTCGATATGCTCGATACCGACCGACAGGCGGATCATGTCTTCCGAAACGCCAGCCTTGGCCAGTTCTTCCGGCGACAACTGGCGGTGCGTCGTCGAAGCAGGGTGGCAGGCCAGCGTCTTGCAGTCGCCGATGTTGACCAGGCGGGTGACAAGCTTGAGCGCATCCTGGAACTTGCCGCCGCCTTCGCGACCACCCTTGACGCCGAAGTTGAGGATGCCGGAGGCACGGCCGCCCATGTACTTTTGCACCAGGGCATGATCCTTGTGCTCGGGCAGGCCGGCGTAGTTGACCCAACTGCACTTCGGGTGGTTTTTCAGGAAATTGGCGATCTTGAGCGAGTTTTCGCAGATGCGGTCCATGCGCAGGGCAAGGGTCTCGATGCCCTGCAGGATCAGGAAGGCATTGAACGGGCTGATCGCAGCACCCATGTTGCGCAGCGGCACGACGCGGGCGCGGCCGATGTAGGCAGCGGGGCCGAGGGCTTCGGTATAGACGACGCCGTGGTAGGAAACGTCCGGCTCGTTGAGGCGCTTGAACTTGGTCTTGTGCTCGGCCCAAGGGAACTTGCCGCTATCAACGATGATGCCGCCGATGGAGTTGCCGTGGCCGCCGAGGTACTTGGTCAGGGCATGGACGACGATGTCGGCGCCGTGCTCGAAGGGGCGGCACAGGTAGGGCGAGGGCACGGTGTTGTCGACGATGACCGGCACGCCGTGCTTGTGGGCGATTTCGGCGAGCTTTTCGAAGTCGGTGATGTTGCCGAGCGGGTTACCGACGGATTCGCAGAAGACGGCCTTGGTCTTGGCGTCGATGAGCTTTTCAAAGGCGGCCGGATCGCGGTAGTCGGCGAAGCGCACGTCGATACCGTACTGCGGCAGGGTGTGGGCGAACAGGTTGTAGGTGCCGCCGTAGAGCGTACTCGACGTCACGATGTTGTCGCCGGCTTCGGCAATGGTCTGGATGGCGGCGGTGATGGCAGCCATGCCGGAAGCCATGCACAGTGCCGCAATGCCACCTTCCATTTCGGCGACGCGCTTTTCGAGCACGTCCTGCGTCGGGTTCATGATGCGGGTGTAGATGTTGCCGGCGACCTTGAGATCGAACAGGTCGGCGCCGTGCTGCGTGCTGTCGAAGGCGTAGGAAGTTGTCTGGTAGATGGGTACGGCGACAGCCTTGGTAGTCGGGTCGGGCGAATAGCCGCCATGGACGGCAATGGTTTCAATCTTCATGCGTGTCTCTCGGATTGTTGTCGATTGGAGTGCGCAGTGTAGCAGGCCGGACAGCCGCCCGGTTCGGCTGGAACAAGCCCCTGGCTGTCGCCTCAGATGAAGAGATAGCGGTGATTGTGGGTTTCGCTGCGCAGGGCATCGGCAGCTTCATCGGCGGAAAAACGAATGAAGCAGATTCGCCATTTCCGTCGGTCGCTGCAATGCAAGGCCGGGATGGCGGTACTGCCTTGGGGCGCGAGCGCCGGTTCGTCGTCGCGGGTACTCATCACCCGGAAAAAGGCTTCCGGTTTTTCCAGCCAGCTGATAAGACCGTTCAGGAGCTTGTCGGGGGTCAATTCCTGTTCGGCATAAACGTACTCGGGTTGGCCGGTTTCCACCGTACGCACTACGTCATGCTGCAGGTTCCATTCCCATTCCAGCTTGCTCAGGCGTTGCCGGCGTCGCAGCTTCTCCACGTGTTCGGCAAAGTCTTTAAGAATGCGCTCGAAGGCTGCTCGGCAAAGGCTGTCACGTGTGCTTTCAAGGTTCGGAGCAAGGCTATGCAAGACATGATCGGCAGGTGTCGGCTCACCCGCATCGCCTGCCGGGCCGTGCGGCTTGATGCGCAGGCCGAGCAGGGCGTGGATTTCTTCGTGCCCAGCCTGGCGGAGCGGGCGCAGGCTGCTCTTGACCGCCAGGCTGCGCCCGAAGGCGCGGCGGACATCGCCCGCTTCCGGGAAAAGCCCGGCTAGTTGGGGGCTCGCCGGAAAGTTGTCTTCGGTCAGGTTGAGCGGCCCGGGAATGTTCGCGGTCTGCAGCACGAAATACGACAGGGCATGGTCAATGGCAATGCTTGTCCGTACCTCGAAGCTTTTGGCTGACGCAATATCGTTGCCGAGTACATGAAGGATCTGGGGAAGCAGTGGGCTGTGCGGGACAGCTGTCGCGGCAGCGGGGCGAATAAAACTGGCAAGTTTTCCGAGCATGGTCATGCGACTCCTGTCTTGGAGGGGCTAACGGCTGTCGGGGGAATGCCCAGCTGCGAACGAGACAGGGCGAGTTATCGTTTTGTTGTCGTTGTCAGCCGCGTTCGGCTGACCGACAGGTGTTTTGATTGTTGATGAAACTTGCCATTCCTGTCAATGACAATGGCAATTTCTGCGCTGGCTGCGGATCGCTCAAACGCTGCTTCCGGGAGGACGAATCAGAAAGCGAGCAGGGTCGAGCGCGTCGACCAGATCGTTTTCCAGCGGCAGTGGATCGTTTTCAATCCGGCTCAACAGTAGGTCCGCCATCAGCGCGGACCAAACGATGCCGCGCGCGCCGAAGCCCTGGACGCACCACAGGCCGGGCAGTCGTGGCCAGGTGAGCAGGCGGTTGCCGCTGCGGGATGCATCCGGCACGGCGCCGACGATGGGCAAGCGATCCGGCGACATCGGGCGCAGACCGACCCGGCCGGAGATGGTGTCGGGCGCGATCGCGGTGGCAAAGCCGGGTAGCAGTTGATGGATGCCTTCCAGATTGTCGGCATGGTCGGCCAGTCGCTCGCGAGTATCGGTGTCGCCTTCCTGCGATGTCGCGCCGATCAGCCTGAGGCCGTCTACCTCGGGAATGGCATAGCCTTGACGACCGAGTACGACAGTCCTGATCGGCGCCGACAGTTCGGCCGGCAGATGCGATACCTGGCCGCGGGCCGTGTATTGCGGTAGCCAGTCGAGCTGGGCCAGTCGCGTGGCGCCCGCACCGGCGGCGATGACGACATGCGGTGCGCTGGCCAGGACGCGGTCGGCGCTGTCCAGGGCCTGCCATTGCTCGCCGTCGTGCGCGAGACGTGCGATGGCGGCATTAAAGCGGCAGTTGATCCGCTCGGGAAAGGCAGCCAGGGCGGCACGGCAGATCGACGCCGGCTGGACCCAGCCACCGTTCGGAAACCACCAGCCTCCCTGGGCAACCGGATGGCCCAGGATTTCGCTGGCGGTTTGCGCATCGACAAATTGCTGGATTCCGCTTGGCAGATCGAGTGCGGTGATGGCCCTCGCCTGCTGCGTCACGTGTTCCGCATCGCGTCCGAGATGCAGGGCACCACAGGCGGCCCAGCGAGCCCCCGGAAATTCGGCGAACAGGGCATGGGTGGCCAGGAAACCAGCCCGGGTCAGGCGGGAAAGGCGGTTGTCGTCGGCGCTGGGCAAGGGACGGAAGGCGCCGGCCAGGTTGCACGAGGCACCGGTTGCCGGGGCCGGGGCGCCATCGAGCAGTGTGAGTTGCCAGCCGGCCGCAGCCATCCGGTAGGCGGTGGTGCAGCCGGCGATACCAGCACCGATGATCAGCGCCCGCCGGTCGCTCGGGGATGGATGGCGATCCGGTCGACGTGAACGGAGACGACCGCTCAGCATCGGCCGCTTGTCAGTGAAACCGGGTTGTTGCTCCACGGTGAATTCGGCGGCAGCAAGCGCATCTCTGACTGGCTCGATTAGCGTACCGCTGGCCAGCGTTGCACCGGGTGCGGCAAGGCGGGACAGGCCCTTGCAGAATGATAATGTCCACAAAGCCGGATCGGCTGCGGGGGAAGGGCTGTCGAGGTAAAAGGCATCGACTGCAGCATCCAGTTTGCGCAGGTTGCTCGTGGCATCGCCGAAGACCAGGGTCAGGATGAGCTGACCGCCGGCCAGGCGCAGGCGATGGATGCCGGGCGTCAGCGGCGGCCAGCGGCGATGCAGTTCGGTGGCCAGGTCGGCCAGTTCGGGCCAGGCTCGGTGTGCGATGGCCAGATCCGTGGCAGAGAAAGGATGCTGTTCGAGAGCGATGAAATGCAAGCGCCGGCAGCGTTGTGGGTCGGCCTGCCAGGCCTGCCAGGTGGCGAGGAAATCGAGGCCAAGCCCGAAGCTCGTTTCGAGAATGACAAAGCGGTCGTGCCCCTGCCAACGCGCCGGCAGGTCGTTGCCGTCGAGAAAGACATGGTGTGCCTGGTTCAGCAGGCCATGGGCGGAAAAATCGACGTCGTCGAAACCAGGGATGCGCGGGGTGCCGTCGGCGGTGAAACTCAGATGGGCGGGTTGCAAGCCGGACATGGGGCGGCGGAGTCGGCGCGGGAAACTACCCGACCGTTCTGAGGGCGTCGACCAGGATCAGAATGCGGCGGATGCCCTTGCGCGACCAGCGCTCGAATAGACCAGCCAAGCTGGCCAGGCGGCTGAGCAGCGGCAGGGCGCGGCGGATGATCCGACGGATTTCCGGGTCAGGATTGGCCGCGAAATAGGCGTCGAGCAGTTGCGGCAGCAGTTGCCTGGCTTCGGCCTCGACAATCGGTCCGGCCAGCGAAATGGAATTCAGGAACAGCACCAGATCGGCCGCCTGGGCCGCAGGCAGCGGCACGAACTCGCCGAAATTTTCTTCAAAATCGATGCGGTAGCTGACGCCGTTTTGTAATGTGACGTTCTTGATCTGGGCACCGCCATGCCAGTGGCCGGCGCGGTGAAATTCTGCCAGTTCGCTTGCCAGCCGGGGCAATTCGTTTCGCCAGGTGTCCTGGTTCCATTTTTCAAGCAGGGTGGCGACGACGGTACCGCAATGTGCCAGGACGAAGAACTCCGGCGTGACCAGTGCGACGTGCGGCACTCGTTGGCCGGCTTCGGCCAGCGCCTGCAGCCGCCGGGCCTCGAAATCCATGCTGCCGGCCGCCTCGGAGAGCGCCAGCGTGTTCAGGGGCAGGGGCTGTCCGGTCAGGCGCTTGACCAGCCAGCGCATGAACAGCGTTTGGATCAGCTTGCGCGGCTTCTCGGCCAGACGCTTGATGACGTACCGCTGGCCTTCGAATTCGAAAACCACCGTCCGCCCGCGCTTGCCTTCAAGGGCGGCGCGAGCGGCTGTTTCGAGCGGTGTGGGGGAACTGTTCACGACAGGCCGATAAGTGAGCGAGCGCAGCCAGAACAAGGCGCAGGCGAGCGCCGCATAGCAGCGCTATGCAAGCTTGCCTGCAACGCCGTTATGGCAAGCGTAGCCACGTATCATTCGGGGCGCATGGAGGGGAACAGAATGACATCCCGAATCGCCGCCGAATCGGTCAGCAGCATGATCAGGCGGTCGATGCCGATGCCGCAGCCGCCGGTCGGCGGCAGACCGTATTCCAGTGCGCGGATGAAGTCGGCGTCGTAATACATCGCCTCCTCATCGCCAGCATCCTTGGCCTTGGCCTGCTCCTGGAAGCGGGCGGCCTGGTCTTCGGCGTCGTTCAGCTCGGAGAAGCCGTTGGCGATTTCACGGCCGACGATGAACAACTCGAAGCGCTCGGTGATTTCCGGGTTGCTGTCGGAAGCGCGGGCCAGCGGCGACACTTCGACCGGGTAATCGATGATGAAGGTCGGCTCCCAGCAGTGTGCTTCGGCGCAGGCTTCGAACAGTTGCAATTGCAGGCTGCCGAGGCCGCCCGGCTTGAGCGGCTCGCCGAAGTGCTTGATCTTGGCCTTGAGGAATTCCGGATCGGCCAGTTCGGCATCGCTGAATTCCGGATGCTGGCGCTGGATGGCCTGGTTGATAGTCAGGCGGTGGAAGGGCTTGGAGAGGTCGAGCTCGCGGCCCTGGTAGATGAAGACTTCCTTGCCCAGCGCCTCGCGCGCGGCGTGGCGGAGCAGGCCTTCGGTGAAGTCCATCAGCGTGTGGTAGTTCGCATACGCCTCGTAGAACTCCATCATCGTGAATTCGGGGTTGTGGCGCGGCGAGAGGCCTTCGTTGCGGAAATTGCGGTTGATCTCGAAGACCTTCTCGAAACCACCGACCACCAGGCGCTTGAGGTACAACTCCGGCGCGATGCGCAGGAACTGCTGCATGTCGAGCGCGTTGTGGTGGGTGACGAAGGGTTTGGCCGAAGCACCGCCCGGGATCGGGTGCATCATCGGCGTTTCGACTTCCATGAAGCCGTGGCCGGTCATGTAGTTGCGGATCGAGGCGACGATGGCGGAACGGGCGCGGAAGGTGAAGCGCGTTTCCTCGTTCATGATCAGGTCGACGTAGCGCTGGCGGTACTTGAGCTCCTGGTCGGACAGGCCGTGGAACTTGTCCGGCAGCGGGCGCAGCGACTTGGTGAGCAGGCGAATCTCGGCAGCCTGGATCGAAAGTTCGCCGGTCTTGGTCTTCATCAGCGTACCGACGACTCCGAGGATGTCGCCCAGATCCCAGCCCTTGAAGGCAGCGTAGGCTTCCTCGCCGACCTTGTCGCGGGCGACGTAGATCTGGATGCGGCCGGAGAGGTCCTGCAGCGTGGCGAAGGAGGCCTTGCCCATGACGCGCTTCAACATCATGCGGCCGCCCACGCGGACTTCGACCGGCAGGCCTTCGAGTTCCTCGGCCGTTTTCTCGCCATAGCCCTCGTGCAGCTTCTGCGCCGTGTTCTCGCGCTGGAAGTCGTTCGGGAAGGCTTTGCCGGTCTTGCGCCATTCGGCGAGCTTGGCGCGGCGTTCCGCGATGAGCTGGTTTTCGTCTTGCTGGACCGGGGCTTGCTGTTCGGCGTTGGACATGAAGAATCCTTGGAAAATGAAGTTGCTGCGATCAACGGCGTAGAACCCTGAATTTTCGCCGATTTGGCCTTTCAGGGAAAGCGCGGCCGGCTATTCCGACGTGTAATGGACGGCTAGCCAGATCGTCGGCTGATCCGGCGCCGTCCACTCGACGCGGTGACGGCGATGCGGAGCGATATCGACGAAATCGCCGGGCTTCAGGTGGTGGGCGTCAGGTTCGTCGGCAAAGCGCAAGCCTGCCTCGCCCGCGACGAGCAGCACCCATTCGCCGTCTTCCTGGTCGTACCAGAAATCGGGCGGGCTGCACTGGCCGGTCGAGACGATGCGTTCGATGCGCAGACCAGGGCGGCGGAGCAGTTCGGAGAATTGCTCTTGAGTTGCGCTGGTGGCAATGTCGGCAAACAGATTGGCGGGCAGGGTCATGCAGGCTCCGGCTTGCGGTAGAGCGGCAGGGTGTGGAGGCGGCGTTCGATCTCGTCGGTCAACTGCCGATATGCGGCGCTCCCTGGTTGCCCGTAGCGCTGCTGGAACTCGCGGGTGCCCAGATATTCGGGAAGCTCGGCCAGCGGCGGGATGATGTCGCCATCGACAAAGCCGGCACGCAGCAGGCGGTCGATGCGTTCGGGGTGCCGCAGAAGCAATTCGCCGAAGGCCGTCCCGGCACGATCGGCGGCAAGGTCGGCAAAAGAAAAACCGCTGCCATGACGAGCATCCGCCAGTTCCTTGTAAACGCCGATCGCTTCGGCCAGCGGCTCGCCGGCCCAGGCGGTCAGGGCGGCGGAAATGACGAAGTGCTGGGCGCTGTCGATGCGCCCGGCCAGCATGAGTTTGATCGGGCGCAAGGCCGGCCAGTTGGCGGCCTCGGGCAGCAGGGGCGCCAGCTTGCGCTCGGAAAGATAGGCTGCCAGGACGAAGATCGCGGCCCGCCTGTTTTCGAGTTGGTCGCTGCCGTTAACGTCGAGCAGGTCATGCAGGATGGCAGGCAGGGCGACCTGGCTACCCGGGGCGTGCTGATCGAGCAGGCCGGCCAGTATTTCGTGCGCGGAGCGCAGGCGGGCCAGGTCTTCGCGATCGAGGGCCGCCGAGCGGAAACGTTCGAGAAGGGCAGGCTCCCAGGCATAGGCGACGATGATCCGGCGCTGGGCCGGTTCGAAACGTAGCCCGCGAACCGCCTCACGTCCCAGTTGCCATTCCCGCTCGTAGCCGGCCAGCCGGATGCCGAGCGCAAGCATTGCTTCGGCAAGTGCTGGTGGAATGCTCAGGGCGCCAAGCCGGACGCTGTCGAGTTGCGGTTTGCCTTCCTGCTCGCGTAGTCCGAGGCGCAGGTTGAGAAAGCGCTGGCCAGTGCTGCCCGGTACGGCGACGGTGAAACGGAATTCGGCGCTGGCGCTGGCCAGCTGGAAGCTGCCGCGGCCGTGCAGGAAGCGCGTCGCGACGTAGTTGCTTCCCTCATCGATCAATCCGGCCGGAATGCCCGTCTGACGGAAATCGCCCTGGCGCAGGCGGCGCGGGTCGTTGGCCCTGAGCAGCCAGCGGGTCTGGGCGATGGCGAGCGGCGAAATCGTGGCGTCGCGGACGACCAGTGGCGCGCTTTCGACAGCCAGAATAAAAAGCCCCCCGACGGCCAGCGCGAGCAGGAGCAGCGCGCCGGCCAGCCAGGCCAGGAGGCGTTTCAAGACGGCTTAGACGCCTTGCTTCAGGCTGGCTTCGATGAAGGGATCGAGATCCCCGTCGAGCACGGCCTGGGTGTTGCCGGTTTCGTGGTTGGTGCGCAAATCCTTGATGCGCGACTGGTCGAGCACGTAGGAACGGATCTGGTGGCCCCAGCCGATGTCGGACTTTGCGTCTTCCAGCTTCTGCTGTTCGGCCTGCTGCTTGCGCAGTTCGAACTCGTAGAGGCGGGCACGCAGCATCTGCCAGGCTTCGTCGCGGTTGCGGTGCTGCGAACGGTCGTTCTGGCACTGCACGACGATACCCGTGGGGACGTGGGTCAGACGCACGGCCGAGTCGGTCTTGTTGATGTGCTGGCCGCCGGCGCCGGAGGCGCGGTAGGTGTCAGTACGGACGTCGGCCGGGTTGATGGCGATTTCGATCGAGTCATCGACTTCCGGGAACACGAAGACCGACGTGAAGCTGGTGTGGCGGCGGGCGTTGGAGTCGAACGGCGACTTGCGGACCAGGCGGTGAATGCCGGTTTCGGTGCGCAGCGTGCCGTAGGCGTAGTCGCCGGAGAACTTGACCGTGGCGCTCTTGATGCCGGCGACGTCACCTTCAGACTCTTCCATCACCTCGACGTTGAAGCCCTTCTTTTCGCCGAATTTCAGGTACATGCGCAGTAGCATGGCGGCCCAGTCCTGGGCTTCCGTGCCGCCGGCGCCGGCCTGGATTTCCAGGAAGCAGGGCATCGGGTCGGACGGGTTGTTGAACATGCGGCGGAATTCGAGCGCGGCGAGCTTGCTTTCCAGCTCGGCGTTGTCGGCCTCGACGGCGAGCAGGGTGTCGTCGTCGCCATCTTCCTTGCCCATGGCGAACAGCTCACGGCCGTCGTTGACGCCGTTGTCCACGGCTTCGAGGACGAGCACGATGTCTTCCAGCGATTTCTTTTCCTTGCCCAGTTCCTGGGCACGCTTCGGATCGTCCCAGATCTTGGGATCTTCCATCTCCTGGTTGAGGAGAGTCAGGCGTTCGCGCTTGTGATCGTAGTCAAAGATACCTCCGCAGCTCGGCGGCGCGCTGCGCCAGATCGTCGAGCTTGTTGGAGATGCTGTTGATGTGTTCTGCTTCCATGATCTTGATAACCGTTGATTGGCAAAAACGGGATTATACATTGCCAAGTGAGCGCTCCCGGCCGCTGGACGGAGCCTTCCGGACCGAGCCGGGTGGGGGGCTTGGGTAATCGTGCCGGGTCAGGCCGGGTTTGCCGATGGCCCGTTTGCGCTACCCTGACGGATCGGCAGGATGACGCGGAACGTGCTGCCCTGGCCGGGCTGGCTTTCCACCTCGATCCGCCCGTTATGGCGCTGAACGATGCTGTAGGAAAGCGACAGCCCGAGCCCAGTTCCCTTGCCGACTGGCTTGGTGGTGAAGAAAGGCTCGAAGATGCGCGTCATGTGTTCCGGCGCGATGCCCTTGCCGGTGTCGCTGACCTCGACGCAGATGTTGTCCTCGCCGTGCATGGCGGTACGGATGGTGATCGTGCCCTGGGTCTCGATGGCATGCCCGGCATTGACCAGAAGGTTCATGAATACTTGGTTGAGCTGGGAGATCAGGCAGTAGACACGAGGGATGTCGCCATATTCCTTGACCACCTTGCACTTGTACTTGAGCTCGTTCCAGACAATGTTGAGTGTCGAGTCCAGTCCTTGGTGGAGGTCGGCCTCCTGCCATTCCTGTTCGCCAACACGCGAGAAGCTCTTGAGGTCCTGGACGATCTTGCGTACCCGCCCGAGGCCTTCCTTGGACTCGGCGACCAGCTGGAAGATGTCCGTCTTGACGAAGGCGAAGTCGCGCTCGGCCTTGACCTGGTCGACGGCAGGTAACTCCACGCAGGTGCAGTCGATGGAACTGGTGGCCTTGTCGTAGGCATCGATGATCGCCATCAGGTCGTGAAGGTAGCCGTCGAGGGTGCCCAGATTGGAATGGACGAAACCGATCGGATTGTTGAGTTCGTGGGCAATGCCGGCTGCCAACTGGCCGATCGAAGCCATTTTCTCCGATTGCAGCAACTGGTTGTTGGCTTCTTCCAGACGCTTGTTGAGCGACTGCTGCTGATGCAGGGTTTCGGCCAGGGCCAACTGCTGCTGCTTACGTTCGTTGATGTCGGTCAGGATGCAGTCGAAATGAATCGGTATCCCCTGGTCGTTGCGGTTGATCCGGGTCCGGTCGACCACCCAGATTGCCTGGTTGTCAGCCGTGATCAGGCGATATTCCTGTTCGTACGAGTTCTTGCCCTGGGCAACGTGGGTGCTGACCTCTTCCTCGACGCGGGCGCGATCGTCCGGATGAACAAGATCACCGAATTGCGGTTGTCCTGTTAGCAACGCATCGGGCATGTAGCCCCACTGGCGGACGTTGTCGGTGACGAAGGTGATCGGCCAATTGCCGTCGGGGGTGCAGCGGAAGCAGACGACCGGGCTGGCATTGACGACCTGCATCGCTTGCTGCAACGCCGTTTCGGCGCGCTGGCGGCGAACGATGCGCCAGGTTTCATTGGCGATCAACTGCACGGTTTCAACGTCGAGTGCCGAGTAGTCCTCGGTCTTGTTGCCGACGCCGACAATCATCCGGACGGCACCCCCTTCGACCACCGGGATGCTGAGCAGGCGTTGCAGCGTCGAGTGGCCCTCCGGCAAGCCGCGCTTGTTTTTGGCACTGGCGTAGTCGTTGATCACCACGGGTTTGCGATTACGTGCTGCATCGGCCCAGATACCTGCTTTGTCGAGCGGATAGTGCTTGTCGTATGTCGCATGGCAATAGTGCGCCAGCGTGCTGCTCGACCACGTAACGAGTTCAATGTCCGTGCCGCTGTCGTTGACGAAGTGGATGAAGGCGATGCTGCTGCCGGTCAGGTATTCCGCCCGCTCCAGAGCGTATTGCATGAACATCGGTTCATCCATGCCCTCAGCCCGACTTTGCAGTTCGAGCAGGACGCTGGAACGGCCGATGCGCCGCGAAAGCTCCTGCTGTGCCTCAATACGTGCTGTGACGTCCTCGATGGCGACGGTCACGCTTTCCAGTTGGTTGCGATCGTCGTAGACGCCCTGTGCGGCCACTGAGGCGTAGATGATCGAGCCATCGCCGCGGAGGTAGCGTTTCTCCTGTGTGTACCGGGATTTTTCACCGCGCTGCAGCGCGGAGAAGTTGGCGAGGCTGATCTCGCGATCCTCCGGGTGAGTGAGTTCATTAAATGTCTTCTCGCGCAGTTCGGCGGCGCTCAGGCCAAACATCCGGCAGAGCGCTGGGTTGGCTTCCAGCCAGTATTGGTCGAGCGAAACGCGGCCGATGCCGACCATGGCGTGGTCGAAGATGGTGCGTAGGCGATTTTCCGAGTCGTAGATGGCGGCGAATTTTCCATGCCAAAACCAGACGAGCAGGCTGACTGCCAGCAGCAGAGCAAGCGAGAAGGCCCAGTCGTGCGGGCTGGCCTCGAGCAGCCAGGCGGGAAAAAGAATGGCGAAGGCCAGCGATGTCAGCAGACCGAGGAGGACCAGATGACTCTGTTTCATTCCCCTGGCCTGATCCTGCCGTTATCCCGGAATTCCTTGACGAGGCGGAAGGCTTCGCGGACCTGATCGCGTAGTTGGTCGTCGTCCCAAGGCTTGGTCAGGAACTTGTAGATCGCGCCGCGGTTGATGGCGCTGGTCACCGAATCGAGGTCGGTGTAGCCGGTGAGCACGATGCGGATGGTGTCCGGGTAAAGCTGGCGGACGCGTGCGAAGAACTCGGTGCCCGACATGTCCGGCATACGCTGGTCGGAGAGAATGACCTGGACCGGGTGCTTGGCCAGCAGATCGAAAGCCTCCGTCGGCGAGGTGGCGGTCAGGATGCTGTAGCCTTCGCGCCGGAGCAGTCGGGAGAGGGAGTTCAGGATGTTCGGCTCATCGTCGACCAGCAGCAGCGTCTGGGCGCCGTCGCCAGGCAATTCGCTGAAGCGCATGCGCTTGTTGCCAACCATCAGTTGCTCGAATTCGTCGGGGGGCAACGGGCGGCTGAACAGGAAACCCTGCATCGCATCACAGCGCCGGCCGCGCAGGAAATTGGCCTGGGCCTCGGTTTCGACGCCTTCGGCGAGCACTGCCAGGTTGAGGCTGCGCGACATCACGATGGCGGCGGTGGCAATCGCGGCATTAACCGGGTTCTCGGTAATGTCGCGGACGAATCCCTGATCGATCTTCAGCTTGTCGAAAGGGAAGCGTGACAAGTAGGCGAGCGAGGAATAACCGGTGCCGAAATCGTCGAGCGACAGCTTGACGCCGAGTACCTTCAGGGCGCGGCACATGGCAATGGCTTCATCAGCGTCATCGATGAAGGCGCTTTCGGTAATTTCCAGCTCCAGCGCGCCTGGCGGCAAGCCAGTATCGCTCAGGGTCTGGCGCACAATCTGAACCAGGCCGGCCTGACGGAACTGACGCGCCGACAGGTTGACCGCGACGCGCAGCATCGGGAAGCCAAGGTCCAGCCAGCGCCGCGTCTGCAGGGCAGCGGTGCGCAGCACCCATTCGCCGATTGGCAGGATGAGGCCGGTTTCCTCGGCGATGGGGATGAATTCGCTCGGCGAAATATTCCCGAACAGGCTGCTATGCCAGCGCAACAGCGCTTCCATGCCGATCACGTTGCCGCTTTCGAGGCTGACCTGCGGCTGATAGACCACGGCCAGTTCGTTGTTCTGCAAGGCTTCGCGCAAAGCTGCTTCAAGGCCGAGGCGGCGGGCGGCGTCGGCGTCCATTTCCGGCGAATAGAAGCGGAAGGTATTGCGGCCAGACTGCTTGGCGCGGGCCAATGCCACGTCGGCCGATTTGAGCAGCTGATCGGCCGATTCGCCGTCGCGCGGGGCGACGCTGATGCCGATGCTGGCGGTCAGAGCCAGCGTCTGGCCGTCGACCACGAAGGGCACGGCGATGGCATCGAGCATGCGTTGAGCGAGGGCGATCGCATCGCGCTCCTGGCCAAGATTGGCCATCACGAAACCGAATTCGTTGCCCGAGCGGCGCCCCACGGTATCGCCTTCCCGCACCTGCAGATTGAGGCGTCGGGTGACTTCGAGCAATACCTCATCGCCGGCCGGTGGGCCGAGGGTTTCATTGATGAAGCGGAAACGGTCGATATCGAGCAGGATGGCCGCCGTCTGCCGATTGAAGCGGCGAGCACCCAACAGCGCCTGGGCGAGCCGGTCGGTGAACAGGGTGCGATTGGGCAGGTTGGTCAGCGGATCGTAGCTTGACAGGTACTGGATGCGGTCGTCGGCTGCCTTGCGCTCGGACAGGTCACTGAAAATGCCGACGTAGTTGATCAGTTGTCCCTGGGTATCGCGTACGGCGGAAATGTTCAGCCATTCAGTCACCAGCTCGCCATCCTTGCGGCGGTTGGTGATCTCACCTTGCCAACTGTCATGACGGCCGATACTTTCCCACATGGCCTTGTAGAAAATCGGCGTATGTGCGCCCGATTTGAGTAAGGCCGGTGTCCGGCCCCGAACTTCATCCAGCGGATAGCCGGTGATGCGCGTGAATGCGGCATTGGCGAGCAGAATGCGATTGTCGGCATCAGTGATGCAGATACCGTCGCTGATGCCGGTAAAGACCACCGACGACAGGCGGTGCTCGGCCTCGGCCCGCTTGCGGGCGGTAATGTCGACCATCGTGCCGACGGAGAGCATGGCTTTACCTTGGTCGTTGCGGCGGATCGCCCGGCCTCGGGTTTCGACCCAAAGCCAGTGGCCGTCGACATGACGAACGCGGAACTCCTCAATATAGACTTCATCGACCGGGCTCTCCAGTTCCGCAATCCGGCTTTCCACTCTGGAGCGATCGGCCGGATGAACAAGATCCATAAATTCGGTCAGCATTTGCAGCCCGTGATCGAGTCCGAACGAGCGCCATAGTGACTCGCTTACATCGCACTGACCCGTGGCATGTTCCAGGTGCCAAATGCCGAAACCACTGGTCGTCACAACCATCTGCAGGCTGCTTTCAAGCTGGCTGTTTTCCTCTACCCGGCGCTTGACCTCGGACTCCAACCATTGGCGGGCGGTAACCTCGCGGTCACGCCAGGCTTTCAGTTCGAGCTGGGCTTTGACGCGGGCGCGCAGGATGGCCGGCTTGATCGGCTTGGTGATGTAGTCGGCAGCGCCTTCGGCCAGGCCTCTTTCCTCATCCTCGGCTGCATCGAGCGCGGTGACAAAGATCACCGGAATGTCGCGGGTCTCGGCGCGGGCACGCAGTTCGGCGAGGACGGCGTGACCGTCCATATCCGGCATCATGATGTCGAGCAGGATGAGGTCGGGACGTGGCGCCAAGCTTGCGTAGCGGAGGGCGGTCTGGCCATTGCAGGCCACCCGTACGCTGACGTCGACTTCGCGCAGCATCTCGGCGATTGTCGTCAGGTTGACGGGAACATCATCCACCACCAGCACCACGGGCTGGCTTGCAGGGGGCATATCCCGCTGCTGATCGGTCATTCCGGCTTGCCTCCGGGTATTCTCATCCGTATCGCTAGTTTCTCCCGCTCCGCCTTCTGCGGCAAGGGGGAACTGTCATTTTCCGGATTGTCAGTGCCTTTCACCAAGCATGGTGCGCAACAAGGTCAGGGCCAATTCGTAATCAAAAGCCTCCACCGCCTGGCGCAATTTAGGGAAGTGTCCGGGGTAGGCGCGGTGCAGGGCGCTCTGCAAACGCATGAAATGGAGGCTGGCCTCGACGTCGCCGGTAGCCAGTTGCGCTTCCAGTACCGAAAGCTCCTGGGCCAGTTTGTCGACGCCAATGTCGATGTCGGCGGAGGGAACAGGGCTGGTGGCATCAGAATGCGTTGTTGATGTCTCGGCCGGGAGGTACGCACCGATGACGTTGTAGAGTTGATCCGGCTCGACCGGTTTGGCGAGGAAATCGTTCATTCCGGCTGCCAGGCAGCGTTCTCGGTCTTCGCTGAAGGCATTGGCAGTCAGCGCGACGATCGGTACCTGCTCGCCGCCGGGCAGGGCGCGGATCAGGCGTGTTGCTTCCAGTCCGTCGAGGATGGGCATGCGCATGTCCATGAGGATCAGGTCGTACTTGCCGGGCACGAAGCGATCCACCGCCAGTTGCCCGTTCTCGGCTGTCTCCACGCTCAGGCCCACCGCCTCCAGCAGTGCGCAACCAATTTCGCGATTGACCGCTTCGTCCTCGACCAGCAGCACACGGCCGCTCAGCCGCTGTGTCGGGGGGGCGGGATGTTGCGCGGGGAGGGCTGTCTCGCCATTCGCAGGCTCAAGCCGGGCGGTAATCCAGAAGGTGCTGCCTTCGCCGGGGCTGCTGCGGACGCCGACTTCACCACCCATCAGGCGTGCGAGGTGTTGGGCGATGGCGAGGCCGAGGCCGGTGCCACCGAAGCGCCGGGTGGTCGAGGCGTCGAGTTGCTCGAAGGGATTGAACAGGCGGGGAATTTCCTCTGCCGGGATGCCGATTCCGGTATCGGCTACGGCAAAACGGCAGAGCAGCGCTCCATGGTCATTGGCCTCGATGTGGCCAGTGATGGTGATTTGTCCACGTTCGGTGAATTTGACGGCATTGCCCGCAAAATTGATCAGGATCTGGCGCAGGCGGGTCGCATCGCCCAGCAAGTTGGCCGGCAGGTTGCCGCAATCGACGTTGACGGCCAGTTCCTTGGCTCGGGCCTGTTCGCGGATGACGCTGCCGACCTCGCGCAGCAACTCGCCCGGATTGAAGGTCTGTCGGTCGAGCACGATCTTGCCGGCTTCGATCTTGGAAAGGTCGAGGATGTTGTTGATGATCTGCAGCAGATGTTCGGCCGCCGAGGATATCTTGTTGAGCTTGCTGCGCTGCTCGTCGTTGAGCGGGTCGCGTAGCAGCAGATAATTGAGGCCGAGGATCGCATTCATCGGTGTGCGGATTTCATGGCTCATGTTGGCTAGGAAGTCCGATTTCGCCCGGTTGGCAGCCTCAGCGGCAGACTTGGCCTCGGCCAGTTGCTCGGTGCGCAGTGCCACCTGTTCTTCGAGGTGCTGGCGGTAACTCTCCAGTTCGCCCTCGATCCGGCGACGTTCGGTGATGTCCTCCTTGATCGCGACATACTGGCTGATCTGACCGTCGTCGCCACGGATCGGCGCGATGATGGCCAGTTCGGTGTATTGCGAACCATCTTTGCGCCGATTGACGAATTCGCCGCGCCAGACCCGGCCCGCAGACAGGTTTATCCACATGTCGCGATAGGTTTCTGGTGGTGTCAGCCCCGAATTGAGGATGTTCGGGTTACGGCCGAGCACCTCGTCGCGTGCATAGCCGCTGGCACGCTCGAAAGCCCGGTTGATGTAGATGATACGGGCGTCGGCATCGGTAATCACGATGCTGGTCGGGCTCTGCTCAACTGCGGTCGACAGGCGAATGAGATCTTGTTGCGCCGCTTCGAGTTCGTGCAGTCGCTCGCTCAGAGTCTCGTTGAGCGTTTCGATGGCTTGCCGGTCGGCACGGTACTGAAGCTCGCGTTTTTCCAATGCCTCTGCCATGTCGTTGAAACGCTGGTCCAGGATGGCCAACTCGCCTGGCAGGCGGCGTTCGCTCAAGCGCACCGAGAATTCGCCGGCAGCAACACTCCCAGTGACGCTCTTGAGGCGGTCGAGCCAGCGTTCCACAAGGTTGTAGAGATAGATCCGGGACAGCAGGATGGACAGCAAACTGACACCGGCGAGGAGCAGCATGCGCAGCCAGAAGTTGCGCTCGATGACACCCAGGGTCTGGTTGACCGGCGCACCGACCGCAACGATCAGACCTTCGCGGGCGCTTTCCACCTGGCGCAGGTAAAAGACGCGTTCGACGCCGTCCAGACCCGTGCTGTATGCCTTGCGGCGGCCCGAGTCGAGTGCCGCCATCAACGTGTTTCGAATCTCGGGGGCGAACTGGGCGTTGCGCCACTGCTCCGGATTAGGATAGCGCGACAAAACCCTGCCGTCGGCGGCAAACATCACCGTGCTCCAGCCTTCCGGCAGATTATGGTTCTGGGTCAGGCGGTCGAACCAGGAAACCTCGCTGGCGGCGAAAAGGACAGCACGCAGTTTGCCTGAGGCATCGTGCATGGGGCGGCCGAAGGTGATGCTGGGCTTGCCGGATATTTTGCCGATCAGGAACTGGCCACTGCCGACATCGGATTTATTGATGGCGTCGCGAAACCAGCTTCGGTCAGCGACATTGACGATACCGGCGGTAGGTAGCGCGCTGCAGAATACGTCGCCGTTGGGATAGACCGCTCCGACGTTGGCCATGTTTTCCGCATTGGTGATCAGTCGCCTCGCCAGCCCGCGGCAATCCTCCGGATCCAGCGAGACCATGTTGTCCGCCTTGGCCATGGTATTGAGTAACTGCCGAACCTGACGCAGCGATGCCGTTTCCTCGACATGCGAGTTGTGTAGCAGAAGACGGGCGCGTTCCTCGATCTGTACCGTGGCTGCTTCCTTCTCACGGCGCGAATCGACGATGGTGAGGATGAAGAGCGGCAGCAGGGCCAGGCCCAGAACCAACCAGAACCGGCTAGCCAGCGAGAAACTGTTGAATGTCATGGCGTCGTCTTCATGCTCTTTGCCGGGGTTCGGGAACTCGTCTGGACGGTACGGCGTGACCATCGGCAGCGGCCGGTTTTAGACACCGCCTGCGATCACGTTGTTAAGTATTTCTCCGTTGGCGTCGGAGATCAACGCATTTTTCATGTCCCGGCGCGAGGGGAGGGAATAATCTGCATCGGTGGCGGCAATCTGCTTTGCATGGGCGTAGAATCGACTTGCTGCATCGCAACATCCTCAGGAAGGGCCATGAACAAGAAGATGCTCACCATCGACGGCAACGAAGCCGTCGCCTCGGTTGCGTACCGGGTTTCCGAAGTGATCGCGATCTACCCGATCACCCCCTCGTCCGGCATGGGCGAACTTTCCGACGAATGGGCCGCCCAGGGCAGGAAAAACATCTGGGACTGCGTGCCGCGCGTCGTCGAGCTGCAGTCCGAAGGCGGTGCTGCCGGCGCCGTGCATGGCGCCTTGCAGGCCGGGGCGTTGGCGACGACCTTTACCGCCTCGCAGGGCCTGCTGCTGATGATTCCCAATATGTACAAGATTGCCGGCGAACTGTCGCCGACTGTCTTCCATGTTGCCGCCCGCGCCGTGGCGACGCACGCGCTGTCGATCTTCGGCGATCACTCCGATGTCATGGCCACGCGCGCGACAGGCTTCGCCCTGCTGGCTTCGAATTCGGTGCAGGAAGCGCACGACATGGCGGCCATCGCCACGGCGGCGACGCTGGCCGGGCGCATCCCGATGCTGCATTTCTTCGATGGCTTCCGTACTTCGCACGAGGTCGCCAAGATCGCGGCCATCGATGATGCGACGCTGGCCGCGCTGCTGCCGCACCAAGAGATCGTTGCCCTGCGCGGCCGTGCCCTGTCGCCGGAACATCCGGTGCTGCGCGGCACTTCCCAGAATCCGGATGTCTTCTTCCAGGCCCGTGAGGCCCAGAATCCGTGGTTCGATGCCTTCCCTGGCATCGTCCAGCAGAAGATGGATGCGTTCGGTGAGTTGACCGGCCGCCATTACAAGTTATTCGACTACGTCGGCGCCGCGGATGCCGAGCGGGTTATCGTCATCATGGGTTCCGGTGCCGAGACGGTGCAGGAAACCGTCGAGCATCTCAATCGCCTGGGCGAGAAGGTCGGCCTGCTCAAGGTCCGCCTGTTCCGGCCGTGGGCGCCGGCCGCCTTGCTTGAGGCCTTGCCGGCCAGCACCCGTCGTATCGCCGTGCTTGACCGTTGCAAGGAGCCGGGTGCCGATGGCGAGCCGCTGTTCAAGGACGTGCTGGTCGCCCTAGCCGAGGATGCGCAGAGCGCGACACCGCGCTTCGCGAGCCTGCCCCGCGTGGTCGGCTGCCGCTATGGCCTTGGTTCCAAGGAGTTCAATCCTGCCATGGTGGCCAGCGTTTTCGCGGCACTGGCCGAGCCTGTCCCGAAGCGCGTTTTCACCGTCGGCATCCGCGACGATCTGACAGGCCTTTCCTTGCCGTGGGATGACGCCTTCCGCACGGATGCGGTCCGGGAAACCTTCGCCGCCGTCTTCTACGGCCTGGGTTCCGACGGTACGGTCTCGGCCAACAAGAACTCGATCAAGATCATCGGCGACGAGACCGATCTCTACGCGCAGGGCTACTTCGTCTATGACTCCAAGAAGTCGGGGGCGATGACGGTGTCGCACCTGCGTTTCGGTACCCAGCCGATCCGCGCCTCGTACCTGATCGGCGAGGGCGACGCCAAGTTCATCGCCTGCCACCAGCCGCTTTTCCTCGAAACGCACGACCTGTTGCGACACGCGGCGCCGGGGGCGGTCTTCCTGCTCAATACGCACCTGCCACCCGATCAGGTCTGGGCGGCGCTGCCACCTGCCATGCAACGTGGGATGCGTGACCGGAAGATCGTTTTCTACGTCATCGATGCCTACAAGGTGGCACAGGAAGCCGACATGGGGCGGCGCATCAATACCGTGATGCAGACCTGCTTCTTTGCCATTTCCGGCATCCTGCCCCAGGACGAGGCGATCGCCGCGATCAAGCATGCGGTGGAGAAGACCTATGGCCGCAAGGGCCGGCGTATTGCTGAATTGAACTACCGGGCGATCGACCAGACTTTGGCCTGCCTGCACCGCGTCGATTACGATGCGGCGCCGCTGAGCGATACGGCTGAACCGATTGCCGCGCCGGCGGTCAGCGATTTCGTCCGAAAGCTTACCCTGCCGATGATCGCCGGCCATGGCGATGCGCTGCCGGTTTCCTTCTTCCCGGCCGACGGCACCTGGCCGACTGGTACCGCCAAGTACGAAAAGCGCAACCTGGCCCTGCAGATTCCGGTGCTCGAAACCGATCTCTGCACGCAATGCGGCAAGTGCGTTTTCGTCTGCCCGCATTCGGCCATCCGGGCCAAGGCTTACCCGGCCGAACTGGCTGAAGGCGCGCCGGACGGCTTCAAGACCATGACGATCCGCAGCAAGGAATATCCGGCCAGCTGGCGCATGACCTACCAGGTGGCGCCCGAGGACTGCACTGGCTGTACGCTCTGCGTCGACGTCTGCCCGATTCGCGACAAGAGCAACGTCTCGCGCAAGGCGCTCAATATGGCTGAGCAGCTGCCGCTGCGCGCGCAGGAGGCGGCTAACTGGGACTTCTTCCTCAAGTTGCCCGATTACGACCGGCGCACCGCCAAGCGCGGCACTGTCCCGGGTGCGATGCTGCTGCAGCCGCTCTTCGAGTTTTCCGGCGCCTGCGTCGGTTGTGGCGAAACCCCCTATATCCGGCTGGCGACGCAGTTGTTTGGCGACCGCATGCTGGTCGCCAATGCGACCGGCTGTTCCTCGATCTACGGCGGCAATCTGCCGACCACGCCCTACACGACCAACGCCGAGGGCCGGGGGCCGGCCTGGAACAATTCGCTGTTCGAGGACAACGCCGAGTTCGGTTTGGGCATGCGCTTGGCCACCAACCAGTTGGCCGAGGCGGCGCGCACGCAACTGAAGGCGATGGCGATTGAGGTCGGCGAGGGCCTGGTCAAGGCGCTGCTCGAGGCCGACCAGAGCACCGAGGCCGGCATCCACGAGCAGCGCGAGCGGGTTGCACAGCTGCTCGTCAAGCTCGGCCATATCGGCACGCCGGATGCCGAGCGGCTCGAAGCCGTGGCCGAATACCTGATTCGGCGCAGCGTCTGGATCGTTGGTGGCGACGGCTGGGCCTACGACATCGGCTTCGGCGGCCTCGATCATGTGCTGTCCTCGGGTGAGGATGTCAATATCCTGGTGCTCGATACCGAGGTCTATTCCAATACCGGCGGCCAGAACTCCAAGGCGACACCGCGCGGTGCCGTCGCCAAGTTCGCGGCGGGCGGCCAGCCGAATCGCAAGAAGGACCTGGCGCGCATCGCCATGGATTACGAGAACGTCTATGTCGCCAAGGTGGCCTACGGCGCCAAGGATACCCATACGCTCAAGGCCTTCATCGACGCCGAGAGTTACCCCGGCGTGTCGGTGATCATTGCCTACAGTCCGTGCATCGCGCATGGCGTCGACATGTCGCACAATCATCGGCAGCAGGACCTCGCGGTAAAGTCCGGCCACTGGCCCCTGTTGCGCTACGACCCGCGCCTGCGCGAGCAGGGCAGGCAGCCGATGTCGGTCGATAGTGCCGCACCGAGCATCCCCTTCCGCGACTTCGCCCGCAATGAGGCGCGCTTCACCGTGCTCGAACGGCAACGCCCGGAGGCGGCGGAAGCGTTTATGATCCAGGCCGAAAAGGACGCCCGGCTGCGCCATCAGGAATATCTCGAACTCGCCGAGATGGCCTTGCCCGAGGCTGAAATCGCCAAGACTGCGGAAGCGGCCGCGGAACAGAAGGAGACACCGAATGCCTGACCTGTCGACTACCCATCTCGGGCTTGAACTGAAAAACCCGATCGTTCCCTCGTCGTCGCCGCTCAGCCACAAGCTCGACTCCGTGCTGCATCTGGAGGATGCCGGTGCAGCGGCCATCGTCATGCACTCGCTGTTCGAAGAGGACGTGCGCAACGACGAGCAGATGATGGATCGCTTCCTGATCCATCCCGACAGCTTCGGCGAGGCGGCGGGGCACGTGCCCTTCGGCGACGATTACCTGAGCAAGCTCGACGCTTACCTGGAGCAGATCATGCTGCTCAAGTCGCGGCTCGATATCCCTGTCATCGCCAGCCTCAACGGCAATTCGCTGAACGGCTGGGTCGAGCTCGGCCGGGAAATGCAGCATGCCGGGGCCGATGCCCTCGAACTCAACGCCTGGTACATGCCGGGCGACCCGCAATTGAGCGGTGAGGCGGTCGAGGAGCATTACCTGGCATTGCTGCGCGAACTGAAAACGGTGGTCGGCATCCCGGTCTGCATGAAGCTGTCGCCCTTTTTTTCCTCGCTGCCGAATTTCGTCCAGCGAGCCGAGGCGGCGGGGGCGGCCGGGCTATCGCTCTTCAATCGCTTCTATCAGCCCGACATCGACCTCGATACCCTGCAGGTGGTCGATCGCGTCCAGCTATCCAGTTCGGCCGATACGCTGCTCGCCATGCGCTGGATCGCCATCCTGCGCGGTCGCACCGGCCTCAGTCTGGCGGCGACCGGCGGTGTGCACGAGGCCGGCGATGCGCTCAAGATGCTGCTGGCTGGCGCCGATGCGGTCCATATGGCGAGCGCGCTGCTGCAACGCGGTCCCCTGGCCATTGGCGAGGTACTTGCCGGTATCTGCCGCTGGATGGAGGAACGGGAATACGAATCGGTGGCGCAACTCAAGGGCTCGATGAGCCAGCAAAACCTGCCTGACCCGGGGGCATTCGCCCGTGCGGCCTACCTCAATGCGCTGGATTCGTTCACGCCGCCGGCCGGGGTGCGGTATTGAGCGTCGTGGAAGCAAATATGAAGAAGGGCACGGGGTAAGCGTGCCCTTTGCCCATGTCCGGCAAATGCCGGGCTGTTCAGTTTCTTGAACGCAGGCGTAGCAGGCCGAGGCAGGCCAGTGCGATCCCGATCAACGCAATGGCGCCCGGCTCCGGGATTTCGGTAGGCAGGCGGATGGCGCTGATCGCCAGTCCGAAGCGCTCGGTGGTGTTGGCCGTTTCCAGCGTGCGGAAACCGAAGCACTGGTTGCCGGCGGCAAGCGGGTCGCCATCGAGATTGAGCGCACTGCATTCGCCGCTGGTCAGGGCAGCGATGCCGATGGCGTCGAGCGTGCCGTCGGCATGGAGGGAGAGGACGCTGGCGAAGTACTGGAAGCCGTCATAGATGAAGGATTGGTTGACGGTCTGGGTACCGATGAAACCGAACAAATCCGGGCATCCACCGCCTGCCGCGTTGTAACCGTAGTCTCCCACGGCTGATTTGCCATCGGCGCAAAGCCCGTTGGTACCGGCGTTGGGTGTTTCCCTGAACTGGAAGTTGAAAACCAGGGTAGGACCGGCCTGAGAGGGGCCAATACCGGGAAGTTCCGGCGTCAAGGTCAGGGTGTCGGTGATGGTCGCGCCGCGCAGGGTTTCATAGTTTCCGTTGAGCACGTTGTTCCAGTGCGTGAACGAAATGCCCTTGCCGATTTCCGTGCCGGTCAGGGTGAGATCGGTATTGGTCTGGACGCTACCGACAGCCGGGCCGCCTCCCGTCAGCGCTCCGGTAGCAAAATTGCCTACGGTCAGCGCGCTGCGGTTGAGGCTCGAATCGGCGCTGGGCGACTGGATGCTGCCGGCTGACCAGCCCCAGGCCAGTTCGGAGGCGGAGATCGTGGACGTGGTGCCGGCGATGCCGTCATCGCCAGACCAGCTGGGCGCGGAAAACACGGCGTTGTTCGAATATCCCCACTGCGTCACCATGGCTGCCTGGGCAAATCCGGAAGCCATGAGCAGACTGAGCGCCGAGATGGCTACGCGCATTGAGCGATTGTCTAGCTTCTTCATTTTCATTCCCTTCATGATTCTGTTGCAAATGGCAGGGTGTCCGCAGGCAATGGAATCGAGCATAAGCAATGCCATTGGTCGCGATGCGCGGCCTCCGGCCTTGGTCTCGAAGCTGTAGGTTGCTGATTATGAATAAATATATGAAGTGAAAAAAATGGCAAATATGAATTCGTGCTGTTCCGATATTCCGCGGGAATGGCGTGGTTTGCCGAGCCTGTAAATCTTCTCGACAGCGGGAGGCGCGGGCGGCGCAGCAGGTGCCAAGGCATTTCGTGAAAGCGAGGGAGCGGAAGCCCGGCCGGTGGTGAACAAGCGCCGGCAGCAGGTCGTTTACCGGTTGGCGAGACTGATGAAAGATGCTGTCGGCTTTGTCAAATTTTCCGACATTGATGTTTGTTGCCGGGCATGCTCAGCAGCGTAGCGCATCGGCGCTTCGGCTGAACCCGAACCCCCGGCTGGCGCTCGGTGGCTGGATGCAGATCAGGATGCCGAGCGAACGAGCCGAACGCTGCAGGTCGGCCGGGAAGGCTGAGAAGGGGACGGCCTGTTCGACAACCGAGCGGACGAAGGCAATTTCGTCTTGCTGGTCGGCGGCGTTGATGATCTCGAAGCGGCGCAGCGTGCCGTTCGGATTCAGCTGGACGCGGACCAGAGCGGCGCGTACACCTTTGGCGCGCGGGTCGTTGCGGACGAAGCCGGCGCTGCGGTTGAGTTTCTTGACGACCGCATCGAGATACATTTCCAGGCTGAACGGATCGGGTTCCGGACTGTTCGGCAGGCGTTCGACGACCTCGCGTGCCGCCATGTCCTGGCGGGCCAGATCCCGTCCGGCTTCACGGGCCATGGCCCGTGAGCGCTCCGCCAGGCTGGGCGGCGGGCGGCGCTCGCGATTGAGTTCATCGAGAAATGCGTCCATCTCCCGCTTTTCGGCGGCGCTCCACTGTCGGTTCGGTGGGCTGACGGTGCGTGCACCGGGGCGGTTGGTAGCGAGAACCTTGGGCTTGGGGGCGGATTGTTTTGTCGGCCTCGTCTGGCTGACGCTCGGCGGCTGCGCCAGCGGGGTCGGCTCGGGTTGGCGCAGGGTGGCGGCGAGCGGTGCGCCAGCCGGCTTTTGCGGATGGCGCTGGGACTTTTCGGGCAGCCAAAGGGCAAGGGCATGCAGCGCCAGAGAGAACGCAATGGCCAGATGCAGGCGGAGCGAATGGTCGGGTGGAGGCATTGGAGGGCGGGGCAAGCCCTTGATCTTACCGTGCCGACGGCTCTCCAGCCATGCTTTTTGGCGGCTTCGGAAAGCGCTCGGCAAGAGGATTTCCGGGCGTCCAGAAAGTTGATGACAACGTCCATCTTTTGTCACAGTATTACAGAGAGACCCCGCGCTGGATCGGTGCGACGAGGTCGGAGCAGGATTCAGCGTCGTTTAAGGGAGAAACGTGGTGGTAACAAAACCACCCAGTCGTCGCAACGTGGTGCCCCTCGTGATGCTCGCTTACGCGGTGCTGGGCTGCGTCAGCCTGCTGCTGGCCGCGCCACCAGGCTATGCTAGCCCGATGTTCCCGGCGGCTGGCCTGGCCCTTGCCGCAGCCTTGGTTTTCGGCCGCGCCGCTTTGCCCGGCGTCTGGCTTGGCTCGTTGGCAACCAATCTCCTGGCGGCCTGGCAGAACACGGCGCTGGACGGCACGGCAGTTCTAGCCGCCCTGGTGATCGCCTGTGGCGCGGGCCTGCAGGCATGGGCCGGGCGCGGACTGGTCTTGCGCGGGCTCGGCGAATATTGGCGTTTCCTGGCGCTGGAGCGGAACGTTGCACTGTTCCTGCTGCTCGGTGGGCCGCTTGCCTGTTTGATCGGGGCCAGTATCGGTGCGACCTGTTTATGGATGCTCGGCATCGTGTCGGGGCCCAGCTTCGCGTTTACCTGGTGGTCGTGGTACGTCGGCGATGCGCTCGGTGTGGCGATCGGAGCGCCGCTTGTCCTTTGCCTGTTGCGCGGCGACGATGCGCTTTGGGCATTGCGTCGGCGCCGCCTGATCGTACCGATGCTGCTGCTGATGCTGCTGGTCGGCGGTGCGTTGGTCGGTGCTGCGCGCTGGGAAAACGAGAGCCAGGCCGTACGCCTGGCGAACCATGGTGAAGCGTTGGCCAGGGGCATTTCCCAGCGCCTGATCGCCCACCGTGAGGCTCTGCAGGCACTCGGCCGCTACATCGAACTGACGCCCCGGATCGATGGCCGCCAGTTCGCCTATTTCACCCGTACCACGTTGGCCGAAGATCCCGATGTCTTCGCCCTGAGCTATAACCCCCATGTAGTTCATGCCGGGCGCGCCGCTTTCGAGCGCGACATGGCTGGACGGCTCGGCATTCCCGATTTCACGATCACTGACCGCGATGACGACGGCCGGCTGCGACCATCGCCGGAGAAGGAAGAATACTTTCCCGTCGGCCTTATTGCTCCCTTGCCGGCCAATCGGCAGGCGCTCGGCTTCGACATCCATGCCGATCCGGTTCGCCACGATGCTATCGAGCGCGCCACCACCGCCGGCGACATTGCCGCTACTGCACCCGTCCGCCTGATTCAGGACCTGGAGCCGACGGTCGGCATTCTCATGCTCTCGCCCATTCGCGCCAACGGCACGGCAATCGACGGCTTTGCGGTACTTGTCATCCGGGTTGGCGAGATGGTCGATCTTGCTACCCGCGCCAGTCGGGTGGCTGGCTTGCGTTTGCGTTTGAGCGATTCGGCGGCGGACGCGGAACAGTCGATCCTTTACAACTCGCCCGGTGGCGAGGTGGGTGCCTTGCCCCAATGGCAATGGCGCACCGAGATAGCCGTGGCGGATCGCCTCTGGCAGCTTTCCGTGATTCCGACCGAGCGCTATTTTCAGCATCAGCGGCACTGGATTTCCTGGCTGGCCGGCAGTATCGGCCTATTGCTGACGGCGCTTCTCCAGGTTCTGATGTTGGGCATGACCGGGCGGACCGTGGCGATCCAGCGCAAGGTCGACGAACAGACGGCGGAACTGCGACAGAAGAACACCCAATTGGCGCAGAGCGAGGCGCGCTACCACAGCCTGTTCGAGAACAACCATTCGGTCATGCTGATCATCGACCCCGAGGATGGCCGCATCGTCGATGCCAATGCGGCAGCCAGCCGTTATTACGGATGGCCGCGCGAGGTATTGCTGACGATGAACATCGGCGCGATCAATACGCTGTCGGCCGAGGAGCTTCGTACCGAAATGGAACGGGCAAGGCGGGAGCAACGCCGGCATTTCCAGTTCCGGCATCGTCTTGCCGACGGAACGATCCGCGATGTCGAGTCGTTCAGCGGTCCGATCTCGATCGGCGGCCGCGATTTTCTCTACTCGATCGTTCACGACATCACCGAAAAGTGCCGCCTGGAAGGCGAACTCGATCATTACCGCCAGCACCTTGAGGAGTTGGTCCGCCTGCGTACCGATGAACTCAATGTCGCCAAGGTGCAGGCGGAGTCGGCCAATCTGGCGAAGAGTGCCTTCCTCGCCAACATGAGCCACGAAATCCGCACGCCGATGAACGCCATCATCGGCATGACCCACCTGCTGCAGCGCGATCATCCCACGGAGAGCCAACTGGCTCGCCTCAACAAGATCAGCCTGGCCTCCCGACACCTGCTCTCGGTGATCAACGACATCCTCGACCTCTCCAAGATCGATGCCGGGCGTTTGCAGCTGGAGATGGTCGATTTCACCCTGGCCGACGTCCTCGACAATGTCGCCTCGCTGATCGCCGAAGCGGCTCGCGACAAGGGGCTCAGTCTGACGGTGGATGGCGATGGCGTGCCGGTCTGGTTGCACGGCGATCCGATGCGCTTGCGCCAGGCATTGCTCAATTTCGCGGCCAATGCCGTGAAGTTTACGGAGCACGGCGGCATAACCCTGCAAGCGTCACTGCTCGAAGAAAGCGGTGAGATGCTCAAGATTCGTTTTGCCGTGACTGACAGCGGCGTCGGTATTCCGCCCGAGAAACAGGATCGCCTGTTCGAGGCCTTCGAGCAGGCCGATGTATCGACCACCCGGAAATATGGCGGCACCGGGCTGGGGCTAGCGATCTCGCGGCATCTGGCCGAAATGATGGGTGGGGAGGTCGGTGTCGATAGCGCTGAGGGCAAGGGCAGCACCTTCTGGTTCACTGCCTGCCTGCAGCGGGGGCAGGGGCGTTCAGTGCCGGCCGGGCGCGAGCGGCAGGCCGTGGCCGACGCCGAACTCGAATTGCGTAGCCGGCATGCCCGCGCCCGCCTCCTGCTGGTCGAAGACAACGTGATCAACCAGGAGGTTGCCTGCGATCTCCTGCGCGCTGCCGACCTGGTTGTCGATGTCGCGGGCAACGGGCGGGAGGCGATCGAGCGGATCAGTCGTGCCGACTACGACCTGATCCTGATGGATGTCCAGATGCCGGAGATGGACGGCATGGCGGCCACACGCGCCATTCGTTGCCTGCCCGGCTGGCAGGACAAGCCGATCCTGGCAATGACGGCCAATGCCTTCGATGAGGATCGCCATGCCTGTCTCGATGCCGGCATGAACGATTTCGTCGCCAAGCCGGTCGAGCCCAAGCTGCTCTACCGGAGTCTGCTCAAATGGCTGCCCGGCCGGTCGCCGACCGATGTGCCGCCAGTTGCCGATATCAATGCCGCCGCCGTTGCCGATGACCCTGCCGTCGATGCGATGCTTGCGGCGCTGGCCGAGGTGCCCGGGCTCGACGTGCGGGCCGGGCTGGAAATACTGGGTGGCAGGAAGGCCAATTACCTCCATGTGCTCGACCTTTTCGTCGCTTCCCACGTTTCCAGCGTGGTTCAGTTGCGGGCCTTGCTCGCCAGCGGGCAGCTGGATGAAGCACGCCTCCTCGCCCATTCGCTGAAGGGGGCTGCCGCCAGTATCGGTGCCGAGGGCGTACGCGAAGCGGCAGGAGCGCTCGAAATGGCCCTCCGTGACGCGGCCGCCCCAGCCGTCATCGAGCCCGTGCTGACCCGCTTTGCCTATCGGCTCGACAGTCTGCTCGATCGTGTCGCCGGGCTGCTACCGAGCCTCTCGAGCATTTCCAAGGCCGCTCGCGATATGGCGTGGCCGGACATCAGCGAATGGTTGAAGCAGTTGGAAGGGTATCTGCAGGTCGGTGACGTGAGGGCGCTCGAACTCTGTCGCGAGGATGGCGGCGAGGTCTCGGCAAGACTCGGCGATGAAGGCAAAGCCCTGATGCGTGATGTCGAACGCTTCGCCTTCGAGCAGGCGCATGCCCAGATCGCCACCTTGCGTCGGATGCATCCCGAACTCGGCGGCCATTAGCGCGGTCAGCGCGTCAGTTTTCCTGGCGGAAGGGGAGGTGGGCCGTCGCTTCCTCGGCGTAGGCCCGGATGGCGATTTCCTGGCGGGCCAAGTGCTGGCCGATGAGGTGACGCATGCGTGGGTCGGCAATCCAGTGGCAGGAACTTACGATGGTCGGCGCGAAGCCGCGTGCGACCTTGTGTTCTCCGCCGGCGCCGGGCTCGAAGCAGCGCAGGCCCTGATCCAGACAATAGGCGATGCCCTGGTAGAAGCAGAGTTCGAAATGCAGGCTGTGGTAGCCACCGCTGGTGCCCCAGTAGCGTCCGTAGAGCGTGTCGTCGCTGCGAAAGCAGATCGAAATGGCGACGGGTTCGCCCGCTGAATAGGCGATGAAGAGCACCACGCGGCGGCCGAGTGTGGCCGCCAGTTCGGCAAAGGCGCCAGCGGTGAAGGCGGCGTAATTGCCGAACTTGTCGAAGGTGCTGGCGTAGAGGCGATGCAGGGCAGGCCATTCGCCGGGTTCGATCTCATCGCCATGACGAACGGCGATGGTGAGGCCGCTTTCGGCCACCTTGCGCCGCTCAGCCCGTACCTTGCGCCGGGGCTCGGACGAGAAGGCGGCGAGGTAGCCGGCGAAGTCGCCATAGTCCCGGTCGCGCCACTGGAATTGCACGGTATGGCTGAGCAGCAGGTCGTGGGCCTGGAAGTGCGGAATCTCTGCCTCGGCAGGCATGGCGATGTGCCATGAGGAGAGGCCGTTTGCCTCCACCGTCGCTTTCCCGGCACTAACCAGCGCATCGCGCAGCGCGTCGGCGTCCGGTGTCGCCTCGACCAGCAGGCGCGATCCTCGCGCCGGGGTGTGCGGTACGCCGGTCAGCAGTTTCGGGTAGTAGCGCTTGCCCAGTTGCTCGTAGGCCGCTGCCCACGACCAGTCGCGGACGAAGTCGCCATGCGAGTTGTTCTTGAGGTAGGTGGGTGCCAGGCCGCGCAGGCGGCCCTTGTCATCCTTGAGCAACAGGTGGTGGGCCTGCCAGCCACAGGCTGGGCCCGCCGATCCATGTATTTCGAGCGTGCTGATGAAGCGGCCGTCGAGAAAGGGAGCTACTGCCGGGCTGAGGTGCCTCCAGTCGGCCTCCGGGATGGCACTGGCAGCAGTGACGGTTTCAGCGACGATCGAGGACATGATGGGCGGCACAGGGTGGTTGAGGCAGTGAGAGTGCCCGCGCTGCCGGGGGTTCCGGGAAAAATGCCGCGTGTTTTCGTGCCCGGTTCAGGCCAGCGTCTTGATGATGGCGGGCAGGGCGCTGGCCAGTTGCTCGGCGCTCATCGGCGCCTCGGCCAGCCAGCGGCTGCGCCGCTCGCCCGCCAGGTAGTCGATGCCATAGGCGTCGATGCCGAGCAGGCGGATGCCGGGAGCCGAATGTTTTTCGGCCTCGGCGAGCAGGTCGGCTTCCTCGGTTGCGGTCAGGCGCTTCGCGGCCGCCCAGTCATTGATGCCCAGCCAGCCCATACGGCCCATGCCGGCGATGTAGCGGGCGCGTTCGACGTGCATCCGGAAAAACATGAAATCGAGCTGCAGGTACTGTTCGGCCGCCGGCAGGTAGCGGCAATAGCGGGCGATGGTTTCGGCTGGGGCGGAAAACGGGGTGAAGTCGCCGACCAGGGTCAGGCGGGCGGCTTCCTGGATATTCGCGTTGCAGTTTTCGGAGACGGCCAGGCTGGCCCGACCATCGGCCAGCAGGTTGCGGGTGTGCTCGGCCAGGGCGCTGACCAGCAGCAGCGGACAGTGCGCCTCATCGACTACCAGCGGAATCGGCGTGGCGTAGGGATAGCCGGGCATCGGGGTCGAATGCGTGGCAAGCACCGCCTGGGGCGTGGCATGCAGCAGATGGAAGGCGGCGCTGGGTTCGATCTTCATGCGATGGCGGGCTCGGGTGGGGTCAGGGTCGTGGCGAAGCGGCGCTTCTCCGGCGCGCTCAATTGCTTGATACGGTATTCGGCGGCGCTGGCCGAGGAGCGGTCGGGGTACTGCTCGAAACCGAGCAGCCGGGCAGGAGGATGCGAGCGCGTATAGCGGGCGCCGCTTCCCTTGCAGTGGGCGGCATAGCGGGCCGCGACGTCGACCGCGATGCCGGTGTAGATGCTGCCATCGGCACATTCGATCAGGTAGAGGAACCAGGGTCGCGTTTGCCGCATGCTGCGATCCCGGCTATTCGAGGTGCTCGACCATCAACTGCGTGGTTTCGACGCCCATGTACTCGTTGATCGACAGCCGGTAGGCGAGGCGCGTGTTGTGCGCCGGCTGCTTGCTGAAATTGAACTGGATGGCGTCGATCCGGGTGTTGCCCTTGCGCAGGCGCAGCTTGAGGTGCTTTTCCTTGAGCACGCGCTGCTGCTCGACCTCGAATTCGTCCATGAACAGGGGCGCCGGGAAGCCCTGGCCCCAGATCTCGTTTTCCAGCAGGCGGGCGGTTTCCAGCGAGAAATAGCCGCCTTCGAGCGCACCATCGGTTTCCAGCGTGCGGGTCAGGTCGGCCGGGTCGAGCAGTTCGCCGGCAACCTGGGCGAAGAGATCGCGGAATTGCGCAAAGTTTTCTTCACGCAGCGTTGCGCCGGCCGCCATGGCATGGCCGCCGAAGCGCACAAGCAGGTCCGGTGCGCGCTTGGCGACGAGATCCAGTGCATCGCGCAGATGCAGGCCAGGGATCGAGCGGCCGGAACCCTTGATCAGGCCGCCTTCGCCGGGCGCGAAGGCGAACACCGGGCGGTGCAGCTTGTCCTTGATGCGCGAGGCGAGAATGCCGACGACACCTTCGTGCCAGCCTTCGTCGAAGAGCGCGATGCCAGGGGCGGCGTCGCTGGTGTCGAGCGATTCGAGCAGGATCAGTGCCTGTTCCTGCATGCCGGATTCGATCTCGCGGCGCTCACGGTTCAGTGCGTCGAGCTGTTGGGCAATGTTGAGGGCGCGAGCCGGGTCGTCGGTGAGCAGGGCTTCGACGCCGAGGCGCATGTCGGCAAGCCGCCCGGCAGCGTTGAGGCGGGGGCCGAGGATGAAGCCGAGATCCATCGCTGTCGCCCGCTTCGGGTCGCGGCCGGCCGCCTTGAAGAGGGCGGCCAATCCAGGCTGCAACTGGCCGGCGCGCATGCGTTTCAGGCCCTGGCTGACGAGTATGCGGTTGTTGCGGTCGAGTTTGACGACGTCGGCGACGGTGCCCAGCGCGACCAGATCGAGCAGGCTGGCGAAGTTCGGTTCCGGGCGCTCGGCGAAGAAGCCGCGCTCGCGCAATTCGGCGCGCAGGGCGAGCATGACGTAGAACATGACGCCGACGCCGGCGATGCATTTCGACGGGAAGTCGCAGCCCGGCTGGTTCGGGTTCACGATGCAGTCGGCGTCGGGCAGGGTCTCCGCCGGCAGGTGGTGGTCGGTGATCAGCGTCGCGATGCCGTGCTCGCGGGCGCGATTGACCCCTTCGATGCTGGCGATGCCGTTGTCGACGGTAATGATCAGGTCGGGCGACTGCTCGGCGGCGAGATCGACGATTTCCGGTGACAGGCCGTAGCCGAGCTTGAAGCGGTCGGGGAGCAGGAAATTGACGTTGGCGCCGAGCATCTTCAGGGCGCGCATGCCGACCGCAGTGGCGGTGGCGCCGTCGCAGTCGTAGTCGCCGATGATCAGCAGGCTGGCCTCGGCCTCGATGGCATCGGCCAGAATCTGCGCTGCGTCCATCGCATGGGTCAGGGAGGTGGGCGGCAACAGCGATTTCAGTTCGTAATCGAGCTCAGCCTTGTCGGTGACGCCGCGCGATGCATAAAGGCGGGCGAGCAGCGGATGCAGGCCCTGCTGTTCGAGTTGCCAGACGACCCGCTGCGGGATGCTGCGCTTGACGATGCGGGTCACGGGTTTCCTTCGGCCAGGCTGGCGGCCAGGGTGGCGAGCGGGCGGCTCTTGCGCCAGAATTTCCAGCGATCGCGGCCAGTCAGCGACCAGCGCAGTTCGCCGTAGATGGTTGGAGCGACGATGTCGACGCCTTCGATCTGCCGGCCGAGCGCGCCGCGCAGCGGGGCGAACCAGTCGCGATCGAGGGTCTGCAGGCTTTGGCGCCAGCCTTCGCTGTCCTCGTAAAGTACCTTGGGCAGCAGGCCGTCGAGGACGACGAGCTGATTGGTTTCGCGGGAGGCCAGGCTGAGCAGTCGTTCGAGATTGGCTGGCAGCGGATGGACCGGCGTGCCGCCGGCGCGGGCGAGGCCGACGGCCAGCGGGTTGTCGCTCCAGAGTGCCGTGAAATGACCGGGCTGTGGTCGTTGCAGGCGGCCGCCGCCCCACAGCCAGAGGCTGTTGATCACCGGCTTGCCGACCTGCTCGCGGTGCTGGTTGACCGGTTGACCGTGCAGGAACATCTGCACTTCGTTGAGCCAGCGGGTGAGGGTGGCGTTCTTGTCGGAAAGCTCGCTGTCGATGCGACGTCCGGCGATTGCCGAGAGCGGTTCGGCGTGGTGCTCGGTCGGCGTGTTCAGGCGCAGGTACCAGCGGCGGGCGCTGGCGACGTGAAATTGGCCAATGTCAGCGAATTCCGCATTGAGTGCCGCGGCCAATGCTGCGGCTTCGTAGTCGGCAAGTTCGAAGGCGCCGGCATCGGCCAGGATGATGCGTTCGTGGTGAAAGCGCAGATGTACCGGGTCGGCACACAGCCAGTGGCCATCGACCGCCTTCTCGCTGATGTCCTCGCCGAGCAGGCGCAGGGCACCGTAGGTCGCTTGCTTGAGGCCGAATTGCCCGGCCAGCGAGGCTTCGAAGGCGAGGCGCGGTTGTCGGCGGAAATCTCCGCGAGCGGCCAGCCACTCGATACCGGGCGCGGGCAGCTTCCCGAGGGTGTGCTGGTCGGCGGGTTCGGGCCAGATCAGTTCGGGGACGAGCAGGGTGAGACGCACGGGGAGCGGGGCCAGGCAGGGGAGGGAAAGGCCGATGAGTGTACCATAGCGACTTTTCCCGCCCGAGCCTCTCTGCATGGCATTGCCGTACGAACTGATGATCGGCCTGCGCTATACGCGGGCCAAGCGTCGCAACCATTTCATTTCCTTCATTTCGCTGATCTCCATGCTCGGCATCGGGCTTGGCGTCGCCGCGCTGATCGTCGTGCTCTCGGTGATGAACGGCTTCCAGAAGGAATTGCGCACGCGCATTCTCGGCGTCGCCTCGCATATCCAGATCACCGGCATCAACGGTGAACTGGAGAATTGGCCGGCGATCGCTGCCCAGGCCAAGAAACACCCGGAGGTCCGCGACTCGGCACCGTTCGTCCAGTCGCAGGCGATGTTCACCGTCGATGGCAGCGTCAAGGGTGCGCTGGTGCGCGGCATCCTGCCCGATCAGGAGGACCGCGTCGCCGATTTTCGCAAGACGATCAAGAGCGGCAGCCTCGACGCCCTGCGCCCGGGAGAGTTCGGTGTCGTCCTTGGCGCCGACCTGGCCCGCTCGCTACGCGTGTTCACCGGCGACAAGGTGACGCTGATCGCGCCCCAGGGTACGGTGACGCCAGCCGGCGTCGTGCCGCGCCTGAAATCCTTCAAGGTGGTCGGCATCTTCGAGGTCGGGATGTACGAATACGATTCTGGCCTCGCCCTGATCAACCTCGAGGACGCCCAGAGGCTCTACCAGATGGAGGACCGGGTGACCGGCGTGCGGCTCAAGGTGGACGACCTCTTCATGGCGCCGCGTATCGCGCGCGAGCTGGTCGGCTACATCGATGCCGACGCCTACCTGCACGACTGGACGAAGAGCCACGCCAATTTCTTCCGCGCCGTGCAGATCGAGAAAACCATGATGTTCATCATTCTTTCGCTGATCGTCGCCGTGGCAGCATTCAACCTGGTGTCGACGCTGGTCATGGCGGTCACCGACAAGCAGGCCGATATCGCCATCCTGCGGACCCTCGGGGCAAGGCCGCTGTCGATCATGGGCGTGTTCATGATCCAGGGGGCGCTGGTCGGCTTCATCGGCCTCGGCCTGGGTATCGTCGGCGGTGTCGCCCTGGCGCTCAACATCGATGTCGTGGTGCCATTCATTGAAAGGGTTTTCGGGGTGCAGTTCCTGTCGAAAGAGGTCTATTACATTTCCGACCTGCCATCCGACCTGCAATGGGGTGATGTCTGGGGTGTCACCCTGATCGCCTTCGTCCTCGCGCTGCTCGCCACGCTCTACCCGAGCTGGCGCGCGTCCCGCGTCAATCCGGCGGAGGCGCTGCGTTATGAGTGAGGCAATCATCGAGGCAAGCGGGTTGGGCAAGACGTTTTCCGGCGGCGGCCTGGAAGTGCCGGTATTACGGGGGGTCGATATCGCGATCCAGCCCGGCGAGACGGTGGCCATTGTCGGCGCCTCCGGTTCCGGAAAAAGCACCCTGCTGCACCTGCTGGGTGGGCTCGATGCGCCGTCGACCGGCAGCGTCAGGCTGATGGGGCGCGATTTCTCGGCACTCGGCGAGGCGGCGCGCGGCGACTGGCGTAACCGCCATCTCGGCTTCGTCTACCAGTTCCACCATCTGCTGCCCGAATTTTCGGCCCTGGAAAATGTGGCCATGCCGCTGTTTATCAGGCGCGTTGAACGCGCTGCGGCACTTGCCAAGGCAGCGGACATGCTCGCTGCCGTCGGCCTCGGCCATCGCCTGGAACACCGTCCGGGCGAACTGTCGGGCGGCGAACGCCAGCGGGCGGCGATCGCCCGGGCCATGGTCAGCGATCCCTCCTGTCTGCTGGCCGATGAACCGACGGGCAATCTCGACAGTCAGACCGCGACCGGCGTCTTCGAATTGTTGCTGGAGCGTGTCCGCAGTCAGCGCGCCAGTCTGATCATGGTGACCCATGACCGACAACTGGCCGCCCGGGCTGATCGTGTTTTGAGCTTGAATGACGGGGCACTGGACGTGTAGTCTGTCAGTGCGTGATTCAGTAATAATGCAATAAGAATAATCCCCGGTTGGAGGTCTATCGTGAAATCCCTGTTTGCCCCTGCCATTGCCCTGATGAATCGCCTGCGCTATCCCGCGAAGTTTTTCGTGCTGGGTTTCGCCGTTGTCATCGTCATGCTGGTGTTGCTGTTCACGGTCTATACCAATCTCAAACGCGACATCGTCACGGCGGAAAAGGAAATCGCCGGTTTGCAGATGCTCAAGCCGATGAATCGCCTGGTGCAGTCGATGCAGCAGCATCGTGGCCTTTCCTCGGGCGTTCTCAATGGCAACGAGGCGATGAAGGATAAGCGCGCCGCCAAGGAAAAGGACGTCGAACAGTTACTGGCCGAGACCGAGACGGCACTTCTTTCCAAATTGCGTGAACAGCCGGGCTGGAAGCAGATTCGCCAGGACTGGGAGGCCATTCGTCGCGATGGCCTGAGCTGGACGCCGCCGGAGAACATCAAGCGTCATACGGCGATGATCGACAATGCTCTCGTCTTCATGGTCGAAATCGCTGATGAAACGGAATTGACGCTTGACCCGACGATGGACACCTACTATTTCATGGATACGGTGGTGACCAAGATGCCGGCCATGCTCGAGCCCTTGGGCATTACCCGGGCACGCGGCACGGGCGTGCTGACCAAGAAGGAGTTGTCGCCACAGTTGCGTATTGACATTTCCTCGCTGGTTGCGCAAATGAGTGGCACTTTGCGGGCGCAAAACGAGAATCTCGCCAAGGTCATGCGTTATGCGCCGGATTTGCAGGGAGCGCTGGCCGCACCGACCAAGGAATTTTCCGATGGCGTCGGCAAGATCTTCGCGCTGGTACGCGAGGACATCATCGGCGAAAAGTTCGCGACGCCGCCGCAGGAGTATTTCGCGATGACCACCCAGGTCATCGATCTCGGCTACAAGATCATGTTCGAAACCCTGATCCCGCAGTTCGAGCAGCAGCTTGAACTGCGCAAGGCCAAGGCACAACAGGTCCTGAGTTTCAATATTGGCGTTTCGCTGGTTATCATGCTGCTCGTCGGTTACATGGGGGTCGGCGCCTACTACTCGGTCATCGAAAGCATCAAGGTGTTTTCGCAGGGTGCGAAACGCCTGGCCGATGGTGACCTGACCGCCGAGTTTGCAACCGAGGGCGCAGATGAGTTGCATGCCGCCGGGCGGGATTTCAACGACATGGCGGCGGCTTTCCGGCAACTGCTCGGCCGCATCCAGACCGACGTCGGCCTGCTGCGCTCGGCTGCCGAGCAACTCGCCACGTCGAGCACCCAGATTTCGCAGAGCACCAGTGCGCAGAGCGATTCCGCCTCGAGCATGGCGGCGGCGGTTGAGGAAATGACGGTCGGTGTCGACCACATATCCAAAAACGCCCAGGATGCCCAGGCCAGTTCTCGCTCCTCGGACGAGGTGTCGGCCGAGGGCGGGCGCATCGTCGATGGTGTCGTCCGCGAGATCAGCGAGATCGCCGACACGGTCAACCAGTCGGCGGCGGCCGTCGAGGCGCTCGGCCAGCAATCCGATCAGATTTCGGCCATCGTCGGCACGATCAAGGACATTGCCGATCAGACCAACCTGCTGGCGCTTAATGCCGCCATCGAAGCGGCGCGGGCCGGAGAGGCCGGGCGTGGTTTCGCCGTGGTGGCCGACGAGGTACGCAAGCTGGCCGAACGGACGGCGAAATCCACGCAGGAGATCGCCGGCATGATCGCTGCGATTCAAGCTGGTACCGAGAAGGCTGTTGCTACCATGAAACTGGGCGTCGATCGCGTCGCCAATGGCGTCGAGCAGGCGCAACTGGCCGGCAGCAACATCGTTCAGGTTCAGGCCCAGTCGCGGCAGGTGGTCGAGGCTGTTTCGGAAATCAGCATCGCCCTGCGCGAGCAGGCGGCGGCGAGTACCGAGATCGCCCAGAACGTCGAGAAGATCGCCCAGATGGCCGAGGAGAACAACGCGGCCGCCAGCGGCAATGCGGCAACCGCCGATAACCTGCGCCGCCTCGCCGAAACCCTGAGCGAAGAGGTTTCGCGCTTCCGGACCTAGCCGGCGCGAGTTTTTCTGCTGCCCTTGCGCCGCCGCCAGGCGGCGATCAGGTAGAGCCGCCAGGCCGCCTTGGTCGCGAAGTAGCCGACGACCGCCAGGCCGGCGGCGAGGGCGAGCAGGCCCAGTCCGAGCGGCTTGGCTGCGCCGAGCATCCAGGCCTGCATGGCCTCCGTCCAGCCGACGAAGGCGGTGGCGCTGAATTCAGGCGGGGCAACGAAATGGCCGCTGTCGCCGAGTACGAGGCGGCCCAGCTGGTATGCCACGAGATAGAGCGGCACGATGGTGAAGGGGTTGGTGTAGAGCGTCATCAGCAGGGCAAGCGGCAGGTTGACGCGGAAAATCAGGGCGCAGACGGCAGCACCGATCATTTGCAGCGGCCCGGGGATCAATCCGCAGAACAGTCCGGCGGCGACTGCGCCGGCCGCCGAGTGGCGGTTCAGGTGCCACAGGCGGGGATGCAGCAGGGAAGAGGCGAAAGGCCGCAGCCAGGGATTCTGGCGAATGCTCTCGTGATCCGGCAGGTATTTTTTCAGGTGACGTCGCATCTGCTTATTATTGCAGCATGCGCCTGCAAATTCTCGCCTTCGCCTTCGGTGTCCTGCTGCTTCAGATGCAGCCCGAATTGCCGGCCTGGTCGGGCTGGGCGTGGTTGGGCGGGGTGCTGGTATTGCCGTACTGGCGCTGGTCCGGGCATTCGCTTCGCCTCTTGGCGCTGGTCGCTTGCCTCGCGCTCGGTTTTTCCTGGGCGGCTTGGCGAGCCGAAATCCGGCTGGCGGAGGAGCTGCCGGCTGCCTGGGAGGGCAGGGACGTCGCGCTGCTCGGCGTCGTCGCCACGTTGCCGCAGGAGTTCGGCAATGGCCAGCGTTTCGAGTTCGTCGTCGAGCAGGTGGATAGCGTTGGCGCCGTCGTTCCCGGACGCATCATGCTTTCCTGGTATCAGGGTCGCCCCGGCGACGAAACCTTCGAGCGGCTCGCCGTCAGGCCGGGCGAGCGCTGGCGCTTCATGATCCGCCTCAAGCGGCCGCACGGTAACGCCAATCCCGGCGGCTTCGATTACGAGGCCTGGTTGCTCGAACGCGGCATCCGGGCGACCGGTTACATCCGGCCGGGGGCGCCACAACGCTTCAGCGAGATGGTCTGGCAGCCGGCCTACGCCATCGAGCGCTTGCGCCACCAGATCCGTGAGCGCTTCGCCACGACACTGCCGGCCGAGAATTATCCGCTGGCCGGCATCCTCGTCGCGCTGGCGATCGGCGACCAGAAGGCGATCGACGGCGCCCTTTGGACGACCTTCAACCGGACAGGGGTTTCGCATCTTTTTGCCATCTCCGGGCTCCATGTCACGATGATCGCGGCACTCTTCGGCTGGCTGGCCAGTGCGGGCTGGCGCCGTGTCCCGACCCTGGCCCTGCGTCTGCCGGCGCAGAAGGCGGGGATTGTCGCTGCCGTCTTCGCCGCCTTACTCTATGCCTTGCTTGCCGGCTTCGCAGTGCCCGCTCAGCGCACCCTTTACATGCTGCTGGTCGCCGCTCTCGCCATGTTATCGGGGCGCCTGGCGGCGCCGAGTCGAACCCTGTTGCTTGCCCTGCTCGTGGTCCTGGTACTCGATCCCTGGGCCATTCTCTCGGCTGGGTTCTGGCTCTCTTTCGGGGCGGTCGGAGCGCTCCTTTATATCGGTTCGGCCGAGGTCGGTCGCGAAAGTGGCTGGCGCCAGGCACTGCGAACCTGGGGGATGGTCCAGTGGGCGGCCACGCTCGCCACCTTGCCTGTCCTGCTCGTGGTCTTCCAGCAGTTTTCACTGGTTTCGCCCCTCGCCAACGCGCTGGCGATTCCAGTTGTCAGCTTTGTCGTGACGCCGCTGGCGCTACTCGGCGCCATCGTGCCGTGGTGGCCGATCCTTGCGCTGGCTCATGCCGTGCTCGGCTGGCAGATGCTTTTCCTCGATTGGTGCGCCACCTGGCCGCTCTGGCAGGCACCTGCGCCACCGCTCTGGGCGGCGCTCGCCGCAGGCCTCGGTGTCGCTGTCGCACTCCTGCCGCGCGGGGTGCCGGGGCGCTGGCTGGGGGCCTTTCTTCTCCTGCCGGCCCTGTTCGGTCAGGCGCCACGGCCAGCCGAGGGCGACGCCTGGATCAACGTGCTCGATGTCGGCCAGGGGCTGGCCAGCGTCGTGCGTACCCGCAAGCACACCTTGATTTACGATCCCGGGCCGCTCTACAGCGCCGAATCGGATGCCGGGCAGCGCGTTGTCGTGCCCTATCTGCGCAGCCTCGGCATTGCCCGCGTCGATATGCTGATGGTGACGCATCGTGATAGCGATCATTCGGGGGGAACGGCTTCGGTGCTCTCCGCCCTGGCGGTCGATGCGGTGCGTAGTTCGGTCGGCGAAATCCCCGGTCAGCCATGCCTTGCCGGCCAGTCCTGGAACTGGGATGGCGTCGCCTTCGAGGTGCTGCATCCGGATGCCTCGGCCTATGCGGCAGGCGGCAAGTCCAATCATCTCTCCTGTGTGTTGCGCATCACGGCGGGGGACAGGCGCATCTTGCTTACCTCCGACATCGAGGCGCCGGACGAGGCGGCGCTGCTCGCCCGCTATCCCGGGCAACTGGCGGCCGATGTGCTGCTCGTGCCGCATCACGGGTCGCGCACCTCGTCTACACAGGCATTTCTCGCCGCGGTCGGGCCGTCGGCGGCGATCATTCCGGTCGGATATCGCAACCGCTTTGGCCATCCCAAGGCCGATATCGTCGAGCGTTTTATGACGATGGGAATACCCTTGTGGCGTACGGATCGCGATGGTGCGGTGCAGGTTGAACTCGGGGCAGGGGGGCTTGCGCTTTCTGGCTGGCGGCGTGAGTATCGCCGCTACTGGCTTGACCGGTGACATGAGAGGCTGGAGAGAAACCATGGAATACAGGCAACAGCATGTGCAGTGCATCAGTCCTTCCGGTTTGCACCGAATGGCTTACACCGAATGGGGCGATCACCATAACCCGCGGGTTCTCGTCTGCGTGCATGGCCTGACCCGCAACGGGCGCGATTTCGATACCCTGGCCCAGGCCATGTCGGCCCACTACCGGGTGATTTGTCCCGATGTCGTCGGTCGTGGCAAGAGCAGCCGCCTGCGCGATCCGGCCGGCTATCAGGTGCCGCAGTACGTCAGCGACATGGTGACCCTGATCGCTCGCCTGGGTGTCGAGCGCGTCGATTGGGTCGGCACCTCGATGGGCGGGCTGATCGGCATGGCCCTCGCCGCTCAGGAAGGGACTCCGATCGGGCGCTTGCTCCTCAATGACGTTGGGCCGGTGATTACCGTCGAGTCGCTGCAACGCATCGCCACCTATGTCGGCGTCGATCCGCTCTGGCCTAGCTTCGAGGAGGCGCTCGCCTACGTCAGGCTGATCAGTGCACCGTTCGGTGCCTTGAGCGAGGCACAGTGGTGGCACCTGACCGAAACCAGCGTCGCCCAGCGTCCGGACGGGCGCTGGGGCTTTCTTTATGATCCGCAGATCGCCACCCCGTTCAAGGCCGCCTTCGTCGAAAGCGACATCGATCTCTGGCCGCTCTACGAGCAGATCAAATGCCCGACCCTGGCAATGCGCGGTGCCGAATCCGATTTGCTGACACGCGACACCTGGCGCCAGATGGGCGAACGCGGACCGCGGGCGGAACTGGCCGAAATCGCCGGTGTCGGACATGCCCCGATGTTCCTCGACGAAGAACAAATCTTCGTCGCCCGCGACTTTCTCCTCAAAGCATGAAACACATTCTCGTCAACGATCTCCGTCTCGAATACCGCGATTTTCCGGCCGCCGAACCCGGGCGACCGACCTTGATGCTGCTCCACGAGGGGCTGGGATGTGTCGCCATGTGGCGTCATTTTCCGGAAAAGCTGGCGGCGGCCACCGGTTGCCGCCTGATTGCCTGGTCGCGTGCCGGCTACGGTGGTTCGCAGGCCTACCCCGAGGCGCGCACGCCGCGCTACATGCATCGTGAAGCCGAAGAGGCGCTGCCGGCGCTGATCGCTGCGCTCGGTATCGAACGGCCGATCCTGATCGGCCACAGCGACGGCGGCAGCATCGCGCTGATCTTCGCCGGCGCCTTTCCGGACGTGCCGCGAGCCATCGCCGTCATGGCGCCCCACGAATTCGTCGAGGAAATCACCCTGGCCGGCATTCGCGAAGCCCGGCAGGCCTGGGAAAGCACCGATCTGCCGAAGAAGCTCGGGCGCTATCATCACGACCAGACGCAGCGCGTTTTCTTCGACTGGAACGACACTTGGCTGTCGCCCGCTTTCCGCGACTGGAATATCGAATCCTATTTGGCAAACATACGCTGTCCGGTGCTCGCTATCCAGGGCGAGGACGATGAATACGCCACCATGCGCCAGATCGATGCCATCGCCGAGCGGATTCCCGGTACGCAACTACTCAAGCTGCCAGCCTGCGGCCATTCGCCGCAGCGCGACCAGGAAGCAGCGGTAATCGCAGCGCTGGTTGAATTTATCGGGTAATTCCCGATTGAAATTTCACGGTTTCTGCGGATTGCGTTGCATGTAACCGTATAGTTTTCCGCTATAGTCCGACGAAAGTTATAACTATAGGCGGGAGGAATGGAGCGATGAAGGTCTTCCACACGCAGTGGAAGTTGCTGTGCGCCTTTTTGGCGGTGCTGGCGGCCATCATGGGTTACAACATCCATGAGTCGCGCAGCGTCAAGGCCAACGAAGAGCGCGTGCACCTGACTAATCTCGCGACCATTTCGGCCGACATCATCGAGCGTCGCCTTCAGGGGACCGACCATCTCCTGCAGACCATGATCGACAGCATTCCTGCCTGGTCGGTGGCAGGTGACGGCTGGCGTTCGGCCAACGTGCAGCTGACCCAGCTGGCCGGACTCGGGCATGGCACCGAAATCCTGATGGTGATGTCCGTGGACGGTGATGTTCTGGCCTCCAACCGCGCCGATCTGCTCGGCCAGAATTTCGCCCATCGCCACTATTACCGAATGGCCCGCGAAGCCAGCACTGGTGCAGCGCGGATCATTTCGCCGCCGTTTCAGACCGTTTTCGGCAACTACACCTTCACTGTCTCGCGCAAGTTGCTCGATGATGGCGGCCGCTTTGCCGGTGTTGTCATGGCGACCATGGACATGCCTTTCATCGGCCAGTTGCTAAAGCACACGCTCTATGCCGAGGATATGTGGACGGCGCTGGCCCACGGAAACGGCATCCAGATCATGATGGTTCCGGATCGGCCGGACCAGGCTGGCAAGAACCTCGCCGTGCCCGGTTCCTTCTTCAGCCGTCACGTCGAGGGCGGCCGTCCAGACAGTTTCCTCACCGGCATTGTCGCCGCCACTGGCGAGGAGCGCATGATGGCGCTGCTGACCATCCAGCCCACCAAGCTGCATATGGACTATCCGCTGGTTCTGGCGGTCGGCCGGGAGGTCAATGCGGTCTTCGCCGAGTGGCGGTTGCGTGCTGTGGTTTGGACTCTTATCTATCTCGGTGTCGCGGTGCTCGCCGTGGCCGGGCTCTGGTGGTACCAAAAGAAGCATCGTCAGGATTGGGAAACCATCCTCCGCAAGCAGGCGCTGGTCGATACCGCGACCGATGGCATCCACGTGATCGATATGGATGGCTGGCTGGTCGATGCCAATCCGGCCTTTCTCGCCATGCTCGGCCTGCGCCGCTCGGCCATTGGCCGAATCCGGATCGATGCCATCGATACCGAACATTGCCTCGAACGAATCCAGGTAGAAATGCGGCGCATACAGGCCTCGGGCGACTCCTGGCGAATCGAGACCCGGCATCGCCACCGCGACGGGCATCTGATCGATGTCGAGGTGAGCTGCCGCTGTCTCGAGCTGCATGGGCAAAGTTTCCTCGTCGCTTCCTCACGCGATGTCAGCGAGCGCAAACGGGCGCTCGAGCAACTGGCCCTGCGGGAACTGGAACTCAAGACCATCATCGATACCGAACCGGAGTGCGTCAAGCTGGTGGCCGAGGACGGTGTGCTCTTGCGTATGAACAAGGCCGGCCTGACGATGATCGAGGCGGACTCCATGGAGCAGGTGGTGGGCCACCCGATTGGCGAGTTGATTGCCCCGGAGCACCGGGATGCTTTCATGGCGCTCAATCGGCGCGTCTTTGCCGGTGAGTCGGGAACACTGGAATTCGAGATCATCGGCCTCGGAGGCGTTCGCCGCTGGATGGAAACCCATGCCGTGCCGATGCGCGATACCCAGGGCAAGGTTACGGCCCATCTCGCGGTGACCCGGGACATCACCCAGCGCAAGGCCGCCGAGCAGGAACTGGCCAAGCTGCACCAGGCGGTCGAGCAGAGCCCGGAAGGAATCTGCATCACCGATGCCGATGGCCGGATCGAATACGTCAACCGCGCTTTCATGAGCAGCAGCGGCTACAGTTGGGAGGAACTGGCCGGAAGCAATCCCCGCCTGCTCAGTTCCGGTCAGACGCCGCGCGAAATCTACGAGGAGATGTGGGCGACCTTGCAGGCCGGCAAGGTCTGGGTCGGCGAGCTGATCAACCGGCGCAAGAACGGCGAAATCTATGTCGAGTCCGAGATCATCTCGCCCGTCCGTCAGCCGGATGGCCGGATCACCGATTACCTGGCGATCAAGCAGGACGTTACGGAGAAGAAGCAACTGCAGCGCGAGGTCGAAGCCTACCGCGAGCATCTGGAAGACCTCGTTGAGACCAAGACGGCCGCTCTCCAGGAAGCCAATGCCTCACTCGCCGAATCGCGCGATGCTGCCAACCAGGCCGCCCATTCCAAGGCGGCTTTCCTCTCCAACATGAGTCACGAAATCCGGACACCGATGAACGGTATCATCGGCATGCTGCACCTGCTCCGGCGGACCGGGGTGGATGCCAAGCAGCTGGGCTACCTGAGCAAGATCGAGCATTCGGCCAATCACCTGCTGGCGCTGATCAATGACATCCTCGACCTCTCCAAGATCGATGCTGGCAAACTGCTGATCGAGCATCTGCCGATCAACGTGCCGCAGATCGTTGCCAACGTCTCGTCCATCATCGGCGAAGCAGCGCGCGCGCGCAAAGTGCTCGTCACCACCGATCTGGCGACTTTGCGCGGTGGCCTGCTCGGGGATACGACGCGGATCACCCAGGCCTTGCTCAACTACGCCTCGAATGCCGTGAAATTCACCGAGCACGGGCGGATCGACATCCGGACGCATGTGCTCGAGTCGGACGACAGCGGTTGCGTGGTCCGCTTCGAAGTGAGCGATACCGGGCCGGGCGTTGCGCCCGAGGTACTCGCCCGCCTATTTCAGGCCTTCGAGCAGGCCGACAGCTCGACCACCCGCCTCTACAAGGGTACCGGCCTCGGGCTGGCGATCACCCGCCAACTGGCCCGCCTGATGGGCGGCGACGCCGGTGCCGACAGCGTGCCAGGGCAGGGCAGCACCTTCTGGTTCACCGTACGTTTTGAACAGGGTGACCAGGATTTCGCCGAGCAACAGTTCGAGCGCAGGTCCGACGCCGAGGCGCGGGTCATGGCCCTGCATCGCGGCAAGCGGGTGCTGCTCGTCGAGGATGAGCCGATCAACCAGGAAATCTCCCAGTTGCTGCTCGAAGAAGCCGGCCTGGTGGTCGATCTGGCCGGGAATGGCGAAGAGGCTATACGGCGGGTCGAGGCTGGTACATATGGCCTGATCCTGATGGACATGCAGATGCCCGTCATGGATGGCCTTGAAGCTACCCGCCAGATTCGTCAATTGGCCAACGGCCGGACGGCTTTCATCCTGGCGATGACGGCGAATGCCTTTGCCGACGACCGCGAGCGTTGCCTGGCGGCGGGCATGGATGATTTCGTGGCCAAGCCGGTCGATCCCGATGTGCTTTTCCAGAAGGTACTCGACGGCCTCAGTCGAGGCGACTGAGTTCCTTCGAATCGGTAGCGTCATTGCACCGGACGAATTCGGCGATGTGCCTCCCCTGTCGGTATTCGTGAAGCCATTTGGCATGCGGCAATTTGCCACATTCCGAAAATATTAGTCGTTTCTTATTATCCCCCGCTTGGAAAAACTTCCCGGTCAGTCAGCCATGGTTGGCCGGACGAAGGGCTTGATTCCAACCACACGTTCAACGGGGGGTTCATGAACACGTTCAAAGCATCGCTTATTGCCATTGTCACTTCGCTCGGCCTGAATGTTGCAGCCGAAGCACAGTCCTACTCGCCCGAAGCCATCGCGAGCCTGCGCTACATGATTGAGGAGGAGAAGTTGGCGGGCGACGTCTATCGATCGTTTGGAAATCTTTACCCGACGATCAGGCCATTCCAGAACATTCCAAGATCGGAAGATACTCATGTTGCGGCGCTGGTTGGTCAGGCCAAGGCAATTGGTCTTGACGTCGGCGACCTTACCTCGCTGGCGGCCGGGCAATACCAGAATCCGAGTCTGCAGTCGCTCTTTGGCACCCTGGTGGCGCAAGGCAGCGCCTCCAGCTTTGCCGCACTGACCGTCGGGAAAAATATCGAAATTCTCGATATTGCCGACCTGACAGCTGCCAGATCGTTCGTGCCGTCCGGATCCCCGCTCTATTCAGTCTATGGCAACCTGATGAACGCTTCAAATAACCATTTGAACGCTTTCAACAACTGGCTGGCAATGACGCCTGCGCCGCCCGTGCCGGAACCGGAAACCTACGTCATGATGCTGACCGGTATCGGGATCATAGGTGCCGTGGTGCGCCGTCGCCGGAAGTCGGGAGATTGATGCGCAACTCCTGAAACGGAGCATGCCGGAGGCGCAGCGAACGCTGGCCAACAACTGTTTTCTCGGCGTGGCTATTCGATGCTGCCGATCGTCTGGAATAACCGGCGGTCGTGCGATTGGGTGGAGTGGGGGGCGATCTTCATTGGCCTTCCCGGGTTTTCATCCACTGCAGCAGGGCGGCTTCCGGCATCGGCCGGGCATTGCAGTAACCTTGGGTCGCATCGACCCCGGCCGCGATGCAGGCCGCTCGCTGTTCGGTGTTCTCGACGCCTTCGGCGACCACAAGCATGCCGAGATCGTGGGCGAGCAGGGTCATCGCCTTGACGATCGCGAAGGCACGTCGATCGTCCGGCAGTACGCCGATGAAGGCACGGTCGAACTTGAGCTTGGTGGCCGGCAGATCCTTGAGGTTGGCGAGACTGGAGTAGCCGGTACCGAAGTCGTCGATGGCCAGCGCTACGCCTGCCTCGCGCGCTCCGCGCAAATTGGCCTGGACGGTGGCGGAGAGGTCCATGAAGAGCGACTCGGTAAGTTCCAGTTCGATCTGCTCTGCCGCCGTGTTGGCGCAGATCAGGGCGCCATGAAGTGCCTGCAGGAAGGTGGGCGAGGTCAGTTGGGCGCGCGAAACGTTGATTGCAACGCGGGTTGCATGGCCCTGGCGGCGTAGCGAGGCGGCGCAGTGCGCGCCCTGCAGCAGGCTCCATTCACCGAGACGGACGATGAGTCCGGTCTTTTCGGCAACCGGGATGAATTTTTCCGGCGGGATCAGCATGCCCAGGGCGTGGCAGCGCATCAACGCCTCGACTGCCTCGACCCGGCCGTCGATACCAATGATCGGTTGGTAAGCCAGTTGCAATCCACCACTTTCGAGGGCTGCATGCAGGGCGCCTTCGATCGCCAGTTCTTCGCGCGCGAGTTGAATGCCGAGTCGCCCGCTCAGCCGGCCGCACGCCGAAACGACCAGCCGGTTCCCGCCCTGGCGCTTGGCTTCGATCATCGCCCGGTCGGCTCGTTCAAGCAGGCGGGAGGCATCCTCGTCCTGTTGTAGCAGCGCGATGCCGACACTGGCCGATGGGCGGACCAGGATTTTGTCGATCGGCATCGGTAACTCGATGGCCTCGAGCAGGCGACGGGCCATCGCTTCGGCCGATGGACGATCGCAGCCGGGAACAAGCGCGACGAATTCGTCGCTGCCCATGCGCAGCAAGTCGCAGCCGGGATGTGCGCTGTCGCGAATGCGTTCCGCGATACGGACGATCACGCTGTCGCCACCCGGGTGGCCGAAGGAGTCGTTGATCTGGCGAAAACGGTCGATATCGAGCCAGAGTGCCGCCAGTGGCGCATGCCGAGCACTGGCATCGGCTACCGCGCGTTGTGCCGCCAGCAGCCCGGCGTCGCGGTTCAGGAAGCCGGTGATCGGGTCGCGCTGGCCATCTGCGTCCGACGGCGAGCCAGCATCGGATAGGCGGGGTGATCGGGGGCGGTCGGTCATGCATCTCCTTCCGTGGGTTTGCGCTCCGGGCCGACGGGCTCGGCTGCTTCATGGCGCCAGCATAGAGTTTCGCCTGCCACCTGGCTTGACCCAACGCGCCTTTCGCATGACTATTCACGTCACAGTGTTAACGGGCGTGGAAAGGATGGCTCGCATGCAAAAACCGGAAAGCACCCTGGCCACAGTCTGGCTCATCGTCCTGCGCCTGGCCGAAACGCAGGGTCTTGACCCGGAGATTTTCATGCGGGAGATCGGACTTTCCCGGGCGGTCCTGAGCGATGTCCGGGCACGCCTGCCCAGTCGGCTGACCGATATTGCCTTCGCGTATCTGGCCGAGCGCATTTCCGATCCGGCATTCGCCTTGCGTGCAGCCCGCTGCTGGCACCCTTCGAATCTCGGCACCATGGGCTACGCCTGGCTTTCCAGCCGCACGCTGCACACTGGGTTGAAACGCATCGAACGCTTTTCGCGCATTCTCGGCAGTCGTTTCAGTTATCAGTGCCAGCAGGAAGAGGCCGGGCTGCGTCTGATTTTCGACCACGGACGAGGGGACGCCGAGATCGGACATACCTTGTCCGATTTTTCCATGGCCATCCTTTTCGACATGTGCCGGACCAATGCCGGCCGTCAACTCGCAGCCAAGGCAGTCGAGCTACGCCGTCAATCTCCCGCTGACCCATCGCCTTGGGCGGATTTCTACGCTTGCGAAATCGCGTTTGGCAGCGTTCGCGACAGCATCCTGCTCGATGCCGGCATCGCCAACGCGCCCTTGCCGACGGCCAACATTCCTCTCGCCAACACCTTCGATGCCATCCTTACAGAGCAGCTGGCCGCCTTTTTCGACGATGACATCGTCAGTCGCTGCAAGGCATGCCTGCTGCGCCAGCTGACGTCGGGTGAGCCTGCCGCGCAGGCGGTAGCGCGCGAGCTCGGCATGAGCCAGCGCAGCCTGCAGCGCCGACTCGGCGAGTTGCACCTGACCTATCAGGGTGTGCTCGATGAAACCCGTCACGAACTGGCGCGCCGCTACCTCGATGATGCCGCGAAGTCGATTACCGAAATCACCTTCCTGCTCGGTTTTTCAGAGCAGAGCGCCTTCACGCGCGCCTTCCGGCGCTGGAGCGGCATGTCGCCGAGCGGGTATCGCGGCGTGGCGCCTGCCCCGGTCTAGATCTCTTCGGACCGGTGAGCCATTCATGCCATCAGCGATTTTGCTGCCGTGCTGGGGCTCATGACGGCCTAGCGCGGTAACGAAAAAATCCCTCTGTCGATGCCGATTGTTTTTTTCTCTTGCATGCTCGTGCCCGGGAAATGCTAGAATTCGCCCGCTTTTTGGTATTCAGTTTGCATTGTGAGCTGAATTTAAACGGGAAGCCGGTGCCCTACTGCATGTAGCTAATCCGGCGCAGCCCCCGCTGCTGTAAGCCTGACGACTCTGCTTTTGCCACTGTGTTCGCATGGGAAGGCGCAGAGAAGGATGATGGTAAGCCAGAAGACCGACCCAAAAGCCAGGTAGTGCCATTCTCCGGGGTGATGGGAACGGTTCTGAGATGCGATGCATGGGCTTGCGCGCCGTGCACTTTCTCCGATTCGTGCTGATCCTCCCGGTGATTTTGATCGCTTCGGGGAGGAAGTCGTGCATATCATGGAAGGCTTTTTGCCAGTCGAACATGCCATTGGCTGGTCGTTGGCGTCGTTACCCTTTGTTGCCTGGGGCCTGCGCTCCGTGCGCCGCCGCCTGCGTGAGCAGCCGGAACAGCGCATGCTGCTCGGCGTTGCCGCTGCTTTTTCCTTCGTTCTCTCCGCCCTCAAGCTGCCGTCGCTGACGGGCAGTTCTTCGCATCCGACCGGTGTCGGTCTCGGGGCGCTGCTTTTCGGGCCACTGGCGATGGTGCCGGTCGGCTTCGTCGTCCTGCTTTTCCAGGCGCTGCTGCTGGCCCATGGTGGCTTGAGTACTCTGGGGGCCAACCTGTTTTCGATGGCCGTCGTCGGGCCCTTCGTGGCGGCGGGGCTTTTTCGCTTGGGCCGGCGCTGCGGCTTGCCGCTGGCCGGCTGCGTTTTCATCGCTGCTGCTCTGGGCGATCTCGCCACCTATTTGACCACCTCGATCCAGCTAGCCTGGGCCTTTCCCGATCCGGCTGGCGGTTTCATCGCCTCGCTGGCCAAATTCGGCGGCATCTTCGCCATCACCCAGATTCCGCTGGCGATCAGCGAAGGCCTGCTCACCGTGCTGGTGGTCAACACCCTGGCCCGCTTCAACCCCGAAGAACTGAAAGGCTTGGCGCTCTTTGCCCGGCGGGGGGCACGGGTATGAAAAAGCAGAACTGGTTGATTCTGCTCGCCGTCGTGCTGTTGACCGTGCTGCCCTTATGGCTGGTGCCGCAGCTCGGTATCGGTGTCGTCAGCGGCCCTGACGGCCAGGCATCCGAGCTTTTCCGGGGGGCGGACGACAAAGCACAGCGGGCCATCGGCGAAATCGCCCCGGACTACAAGCCCTGGTTTGCCCCCTTGCTCGCGCCGGCCAGTGCTGAAGTCGCCTCCCTGCTTTTCGCCTTGCAAGCGGCCTTCGGCGCCGGTGTCATCGGTTACTGGCTGGGTTGCGCGGTTACCCGCGACAAGCTGCGTCGGGAAAGTCAGGACAAGGAAGCGCATGCTGATTGAACAGGCTGCCTACGGTAACCGCTGGCGGCAGGTTTGCCCGCAAGCCAAGGCCTGCTTTGCACTGGCCGGTCTGGTCGCCGCCTTCGTGGCCGTTTCGCCGGGCGCCGCGCTGCGGGTGGCCGTCCTGTCGTGCATGGTGAGCTGCCTCGGGGCAGGTGTGCCGGGCGGGCTTTACCTGCGCCTCGCAGCACCGGCCTCCGGCTTCCTGGCCTTGTCGTGCCTGAGCCTGTCGGTCGCTGTCGACAGCGACTTCACCTGGCGTTGGGCGCCCGACGCCTTGCCGGAAATGGCCGCGCTGGCCGGCCGTTCGCTGGCGGCGCTGGCCGCCTTGCTGGGCCTGGTGCTGACCACGCCGCTGACGGATCTGATCGGCCTGCTGCGCCGCCTGCGTTGCCCGGAAGTACTGCTGGACCTGATGGTGCTCTGCTACCGCATGCTCTTCGTCTTCTCGCAGGCGGTGCACGATACGCGGACCGCCCAGCAGGCGCGGCTCGGCGACGTGACGACGCGGCATGGCCTGCGCTCCCTCGGCCGGCTCGCCGCCCATCTGGCCGTCCAGGTCTGGCAACGGGGGCATGCCCTGCACCTGGCCGCGCTGGCACGCAATGGCGATGGTGCGTTGCGCTTCCTGGCGCCGGATTTCGCCCATGCCGGTCGAGATACGGCAGTGGCTGCGCTGGCCGGTTGCCTGCTGATTGCGCTGGCGAGGTGGACGGTCTGATGCTGCTTGAAGCCATCGCGCTGAGCCATCGTTATGCCGATGGCAGTATGGGTCTGGACGGCTGTTCGCTGGCCATTGGCCGGGGTAGCCGCAATGCGCTGCTTGGGGCCAACGGCTCGGGCAAGACGACCTTGCTGCAGCATTTCAACGGCCTGTTGCGGCCCAGCAGCGGCAGTCTGCGCTTTGCCGGCGCCCTGCTCGATAGCAGTCGGGCGGGCCTGAGCGCCTTGCGGCGTCGGGTCGGGCTGGTTTTCCAGAACCCGGATCGCCAACTCTTTTCGGCCAGCGTCATCGAGGATGTCTCGTTCGGGCCGCTCAATCTCGGACTGGACGAGGCGACGGTGCGCCGTCGCGTGGCCGAAGCGCTGGCCGCGGTCGGCATGACCGAACAGGCCGGGCGGCCGGTCCATCACTTGAGCTTCGGCCAGAAGAAGCGGGTCTGCATTGCCGGCGTACTGGCCATGCAGCCCGAGGTTTTACTGCTCGACGAACCGATGGCCGGCCTCGATGCGGCGATGCAGTCCGACCTGCTGGCCGTGCTCGACCGGTTGGCCAAGCAGGGCATCACCATCGTCCTGTCGACCCACGACGTCGATTTCGCCTATCGCTGGGCCGACGACATTCACCTGCTGGCCGCCGGGCGGTGCATCGCCTCGTTTCCGGCGAGCGAACTGCCGCAGCAAGCGGCTGCCTTGCATCAAGCGGGGCAAACGCTGCCCAGCGTCGTCGCATTGCACCGCGCGCTGGCTGCACGCGGCATCGTCGGGGCGACGGTGCCGCGCAGCCTCGAGACCTTGCTGGCCACCCTTTCCCTAGAGGAGTCCCGATGAAAATTGCCCGATTGTTGCAGTCGACCGCAGGAGCACACCGATGAGCGGAAAAATCTGGTTTGTCGGCGCCGGCCCCGGCGATCCCGACCTGATCACCGTCAAGGGCCGCAAGCTGCTCGAACAGTCTGGCGCCGTGCTCTTTGCCGGCTCGCTGGTCGACCAGGCGGCGACGCTGTATGCGCCGACGGACTGCGACATCCGCGATTCAAAGGAGATGACCCTGGAGGAAATGACCGACTGGCTGATCGCCGCTGCGCGCCAGCATCAAACCGTGGTTCGCCTGCAGACTGGCGACCCCGGTCTCTACGGTGCCCTGGTCGAGATGACGCAGCCGCTCACCGCTGCCGCCATCGAATGGGCCGTGGTGCCGGGCGTTTCCTCGGCGATGGCGTCAATGGCCGCAGCCGGAGAGACCCTGACCCTGCCGGAAGTGACGCAGACCGTGATCCTCACCCGCGTCGCCGGGCGCACGCCCATGCCGCCGGGCGAGGAACTCGAAGCCCTGGCCGCGCACAAGACCACGCTCTGCATCTACCTGTCGATCACCCTGCTGCACAAGGTCCAGGAGGCGCTCCTGGCGGCCGGCTGGCCCGAGGATGCGCCGATCCTGGTGGTGCAGAAGGCGAGTTGGCCGGGCGAGGAAAAGATCGTGCGCGGCACGCTCAAGGACATCAAGCGCAAATGCCAGGACGAGAAGATCGCCAGCCAGGCAATGATTGTCGCCAGCCCAACGCTGGGAGCCGCCGACTGGCCGGACCTGATCCGCTCAAAACTTTACGACCCCGCCTTCGCTCATCGTTTCCGCAAAGCGACCGCCAACCCAGTCATTTCCCCGGAGTGCCCATCATGAATACCGATACCACCATTCTCCTGGTCGCCCACGGTTCACGTGGCCGCGACGGCAACCAGGAATCGATCAATTTCGCCACTCAGTGGCGCCAGCGCCATCCCGACTGGCGGATCGAGGTCTGCTTCATCGAGCATGCCGACGTGCTGCTGGCGGAAGGCCTCGATCGTGCCGCGAAAGCGGCACGGACGGTCGTTGCCATTCCCCTCATCCTCAACGCCGCCGGCCACGTCAAGATGGAATTGCCGGCTGCCGTCGAAGCGGCACGGGCGCGTCACCCCGCGGTCAACTTCGTCATCACCCGTCATCTCGGCATGGGGCGCGAGATTTTCGCCGTCCTGCAAGCGCAGCTCGACCGCCAAATGAAGCAACTTGCCGTACCGGACCCGCAGACCACCGGTGTCGTCCTGCTCGGGCGCGGTTCCTCGGACCTCGGTGCCAATGGCGAGCTGGCCAAGATGGCGCGCTGGCTCTACGAAGAAAACGAGCACGAACTGGTCGACCTCGCCTTTACCGGCGTCACCTGGCCGCGGCTGGAAACGGTCGTCCAGCGCCAAGCGCGCCTAGGCATGATGCAGATCGCCATCATCCCGGTCTATCTGTTCACCGGCGTCCTGATCGAGCGCATCGGCGAGCAGGTTGCCCGCCTGCGCCAGCAGTATCCCCGGATCGCCTTCGGCCTGGGTGGCCATTTCGGTTTCGACGATGGTGTTTTCCGGCTGCTCGATGCCCGCGTTGCGACTGATGCCCTGGACGGCGACATGCTCGAATGCGACGGCTGCAAATACCGCGAACTGGCGGAGGGTGAGCATTTGCACGACCACAGCCATACCGCCATCGGTTGCGCCCAGCACGGACATGACCATGCTCATGCACACGAACATCACGGTTGCGCCCACAGCCACGCCTGATCCGGGAAAAACGTCATGACCAACACCATTACCGAACAACTGACCGCCGCCGGTCGCGCCATCGAACACGACTCCTTCGCCGTCATCGATGCCGAAGCCGGTCCGCATGATTACACCGACGAGCAGTGGCCGCTGGTGCGCCGGATGATCCATGCCAACGCCGATTTCGAATTCAACGGCCTAACTGCCTTCCACCCGGAGGCCATGCAGGCCGGCATGAGGGCGGTGCTGAAGGGGGGCACGCCGATCGTTGCCGATGTCGAAATGATCTGTGTCGGCCTCTCGAAACCGCGCCTCAAGCATTTTGGCCTGAGCACCCACCAGTACATTTCCGACGAAGACGTGATCGACGCTGCCAGAGCCGAAGACACGACGCGTGCCGTGCAGGCCATGCGCAAGGCGCACCGCCTCGGCACTCTCGACGGCGCCATCGTCGGCATCGGCAACGCACCGACTGCGCTGATCGAACTGGTCCGCCTGATTCGCGAGGAAGGCGTGCGCCCGGCGCTGGTTGTCGCCATGCCGGTCGGCTTCGTTTCCGCTGCCGAGTCGAAGGATCTGATGATGACGGTGAGCGAAGTTCCGTGGGTCGCCATCCGGGGCCGCAAGGGCGGCTCGACGCTGGTCGTCGCCGCCATCCACGCCATGTTGTCGCTGGCTGAAGCCGAACAGAAAAAGGCCGCATGAGCACAGCAGAAAAACCGGCCAAGGTCCGCAAGGGCGACGCCCGGCGCGCGCGCGGCAACCGCACCGGCTTCACCACCGGCGCCTGTTCGGCGGCGGCGGCGCGCGCCGCGACCCTCGGCCTGCTTCTGAGCGAAGTGCCGGACGCTGTCGTCAGCCGCCTGCCCAACGGTCAAGAGCAATCCTTCGCCGTCATTGACGGCAGCGTCGAGGAAAGCGCCGGCCTGGCCCATGCGGTGATCGTCAAGGACGCCGGCGACGATCCGGACGCGACGCACGGTGCCCACATGACGGCCGATGTGCGTCTCCTCAAGCATCGGGCCGGCGAGATCGTGCTCAAGGGCGGGATTGGGGTCGGCGTCGTGACCAAGGACGGCTTGGGCCTGGAGGTCGGCGGCCCGGCCATCAACCCGGTACCGCGTCGCAACATCATCGACAACGTACGTGCCGTGGCCGGCGAACTGCTCGAACACGATGGCCTGGAAATCACCATTTCCGTGCCCGGCGGCGACGAGATGGCCAGGAAGACCCTGAATGCCCGCCTCGGTATCCTCGGCGGCATCTCCATTCTCGGTACCACCGGCATTGTCCGCCCCTATTCGACGGCAGCCTTCCGCGCCAGCGTCGTGCAGGCGGTGGACGTGGCAGCCCGCCAGGGGCAGACCAGCGTGGTGTTCACCACCGGTGGCCGGACCGAGAAATTTGCCATGCGGCAGTTGCCGGCACTGGACGAGTCCTGTTTCGTGCAGATGGGTGATTTCGTCAAGGCGGCCTTCACCAGCGCGATCAAGCGCCAGATGCCGGAGGTCTATGTCGGAGCGATGGTCGGCAAGCTGACCAAGATGTGCCAGGGCTTGTCGGTAACGCATGCCTGGAAGGCCGAAATCGACCGCGACATCCTGGCCGAATCGGCGCAGGAAGTCGGTGCGCCGGCCGACCTGGTCGACGAAATTCGTGCTGCGGAAACGGCGCGCTTTGCCGCCGAACGGTTGGCGGTGCTTGGCCTGGCAGAAGCCTTCCATCGCCAGTTGGCGAAAAAAGCCATTCGCAGCCTGAAGGGCCAATACCCCGGTGACTACCACCTCGCCGTACTGGTCTGCGATTTCGAGGGGCAGTACATCTGCCGGGTGGACGAAGCGGAGGCACTGGCATGAGCGTCAGCATTATCGGTATCCTCGACGACGGCTGGGCCGGGCTCGCCGATACGGCTCGCCAGGCCTTGCAGCAGGCGGGCCTGGTCATCGGCGTCGGACGTACCCTGGAATTGGTCCGTCCATACGTGGCGCAGGCCGAGCTGCGCGACATGGATGGCGCGCTGACCCGTAGCCCGGCGTGGATCAAGTCGGCACGCGCCGCCGGCCAGTCGGTCGCCGTGCTGGCCACCGGCGACCCGTTGTGCCACGGCATAGCCAGCTATCTGCTCGGCCAGTTGGGGGCGGACGGCGTGCGTATCCTGCCGGCCCCGTCGACCTTGCAGATTGCCTTCGCCCGCTGGCGGAAACCGTGGCAGGACGTCGTGCTGGCCTCCTGCCACAGTGCGGATGCCGGCGAATGGATGCCGGGCGCGACGCCGGCCCATGGCCTCTATCCGCTGATGCGGGCGATTGCCCTGAACCGGCGCGTCTTTGCCTTCACCAGCCCGGAAAACAACCCGGCCCGCCTGGCTCGTGCGCTGCTGTGCGCGGGTTATGGCGACGATAGCCGGCTCTCGGTGGCCTGCCGGCTGCTGCTTGGCGATGAAGCGATCTTCTCCGGGCTATCGCCGGCCGAGGCAGCCGGAATGCATTTTCCCGAGCCGAGCGTCGTGCTGGTCGAACGCAGCGATACGGCGAACCTGCCCGGCTTCGGCCTGGAGGACTTCGAATATATCCAGCGCACCCCGGAAAAGGGCCTGATCACCAAGCAGGAAGCACGCGCCCTTTCACTTGCCAAGCTCCGCCTGCGGCCCGATGCCGTGGTCTGGGACATCGGCGCCGGGTCCGGTTCGGTCGGTCTCGAAGCCGCCCGCCTGGCAGCGCACGGCCATGTCTGGGCGATCGAGAAGAACCCCGGCGATGCCGCCAATGCCCGGGCCAACGCGGCCAGGTTCCGTATCGGCAACTACACGCTGCTGGAAGGCAAGGCACCGGCCGGACTCGACGCCTGGCCGGACCCGGATGCCGTGTTCATCGGCGGCTCAGGCGGCGAACTGGCCGAGCTGATCCGGCTGATCATCAGCCGCCTGAAGCCGGGCGGCCGCCTGGTGATGAACTTTGTGACGCTGGAAAACCTTGCCACAGCGACGACGACGCTCAAGGACATCGGCGCTGGCTGGGATGTCGTCCAACTGCAGGCTAGCCGCAGCCAGCCCATTCTCGACATGCACCGCATGGCGGCACAAAACCCGGTGTGGGTGGTGACCGCCTGGCATCAAGACAAGGAACCCGAATGACGCAACCAAAAACCTACGGCAAACTCATCGGCGCCTCGCTCGGCCCCGGCGATCCCGAACTGATCACCCGCCGTGCCTGGGCGGTACTGCAATCCGGCGCACGCTGGCTGTATCCGGTGAAGAAGGCAGAGGAATCGTCCTACGCGCTGTCGATCGTCGCGCGCGGCGGCATTGCCGTGCCGGCCGACGCGGTCGAGCTGGTCTTCCCGATGACCCGCGACGCCGGGATTCTGGCCAAGGCCTGGGCGCGTGCGGCCCAGCAGACCGTCGAACTGCTCTCCGAAGGCCGCGACCTGGTCTTCCTGGTCGAAGGCGATGCCTCGACCTTCGCCACCTTCGGCCACTTGGCCCGCGTCGTCCGCGAACTGCTGCCGGATATCGAGGTCGAGACCATTCCCGGCGTTTCTTCCTTCGCCGCCGCCGCCGCCAGCAGCGGCGTGACCCTGGCCGAAGAGGATGAGACCTTCGCCATCATTCCGGCCGCCTACGGGGTCGAGGTCATCAATCACCTGCTCGACGAGTTCGACACCCTGGCGCTGCTCAAGGTCAAGCCGCTGGTGGACGAGGTCATCGATCTGCTGGCAGCACGCGATCTGCTGGCTACCTCGGTCTTTATCGAGAAGGTCGGCTCGCCGGACGAGCGCATCGTGCGCGATGTCGCCAGCCTCAAGGGCGAGAAGGTCAACTACCTGTCGTTGATGCTGGTGCAGAACCCGAAGCGGATTCGCGGTGAACTGCGCCGGGGCTGCCGCAAGCGTAAGGAAGCCGCCGATGCTTCCGCTGCGGTCGCCGCCTGATGTTCCCTATAGCCAAACTCTACCGAGAATCCATCCCATGAAAATCGCCGTCGTCTCTATCACCAAACACGGCATCGCGCTGGCCGGCAAGGTAGTCGCCGCGTTGCCGGGCGCCCAGTTGTTCTGCCCCGAGAAATTCCGTGCCGAAGGCGAAGCCGCCGCTCCCGGCGCCTGCCATTGCTACGAAGGCAAGGTCGGCTACCAGGTGCCGGCGCTGTTCGCTGCCTTCGAGGGCATTGTCTGCATCGTCTCGCTCGGCGCCGTCGTCCGCCTGATCGCGCCGCATCTGAAGAACAAGGAAACCGATCCGGCCGTGGTCGTCATCGACGAAGCCGGGAAGTTCGTCATCCCCATGCTCTCCGGCCACCTCGGCGGCGCCAACCAGCTCGCCGGCCACCTCGCCACGGCGCTCGGCGCCCAGGCCGTGCTGACTACCGCCTCCGACGCCCGCGCAACCATCGCCGTCGACCTGCTCGGCCGCGAACTGGGCTGGAGGTTCGAGGCCAGCCACGACGAAATCGTCCGCTGCAGTGCGGCGATGGTGAACGACGAAGCAGTCGCGCTGGTCCAGGAAGCCGGCAGCACCGACTGGTGGGCCAACCACGCCAACGGGCGCAAGGGGCCGCTGCCGGCCAACGTGACGCAGTTCGCGACGCTTGAAGAGGTGCCGCTCGATCGCTTCGCCGCGGTGCTATGGGTCAGCCAGCGGGAGATGCCGGGCGAGATTGCGGCGCAATTGGCCGGAAGACGGGTGGTTTATCGTCCGTGAACGCTGGCATGAACACTTTTCAACCGTTGCTTTCCGCCGTTGAGCGGCGTCTCCCTTTCTTTGCTTCGCCAAAGAAAGGAAGCAAAGAAAGGCGACCCCAGCGTTCGCGCCGGGCCTCTGGCCCGGTTCCCTGCGCTGCTCAATCGGCCGGGCGGTTCGCAAGACTCGCCTGCGGCTCAAACATTGCGAACCGACTTCCCCCGGCCGCTCTGCGCTGCTCGGCGCTCTCGATGGGGAAGGGGGCACTCCGTACCACTCTTGGTCGCGGCGGAACGCCATGAAAATCGCCCTTGCCCTTGCCCTCGGCCTCGGTTGCGACCGCGGCACCCCGGCCAGCACCATCGCCCAGTGCATCAGCGAAGCGCTGACCGAAGCCAAGCACACGCTGGCCGATGTGCAAGCCGTCGCCTCCATCGACCTGAAGGCCGATGAAGTCGGCCTGGCCGAAGTTGCCCGGGCTAACGGCTGGAGCATCCGCTTCTACCCGGCGGTCGAATTGGCCTTGGTCGCCGTGCCGAACCCGTCCGAGACCGTGCGCAAATACACCGGCACGCCTTCCGTTTCCGAAGCGGCGGCAATCCTCGTCGCTGGGGCCGACCCAAGCCATCTGATCATCGAAAAACACAAGCTGCGCGGCCCGGACGGCCGCAATGCGACCGTTTCCATTGCAAGGATTCCCCAATGAACGCACCTGAAAAATTCGCCAAGACCGGCAAGATCATGCTCGTCGGCCTCGGCCCGGGCAGTAACGACCATCTCACCGCCCGCGCTCGCGCGGCAATCGCCGAGGCCGACACGATCATCGGCTACGTCACCTATATCCGCCTGGTCGCCGACCTGGTGGAGGGCAAGGAGGTCATCAAGAAGTCGATGACCGAGGAACTCGACCGCGCGATCGAGGCCCTGGAGCGGGCGCAGCAGGGCAAGCGGGTGGCGCTGATTTCCTCCGGCGACGCCGGCGTCTACGGCATGGCCGGGCCGACCTTCGAGGTGTTGTTCCAGGCCGGGTGGACGCCGGACTCCGGCATCGAGGTCGAGATCGTGCCCGGTGCCTCGGCGATCAACACCTGCGCTGCGCTGGTCGGTGCGCCGCTGACCCACGATTTCTGCGCCATCTCGCTGTCGGACCTGCTGACACCTTGGCCGACCATCGCCCGTCGCCTCGATGCCGTGGCCTACGCGGATTTTGTCGTCGCGCTGTACAACCCGAAGAGTGGCCGCCGCACGCAGCAGATCGTCGAGGCGCAGCGCCTGTTCCTGCGCCACCGCGACCCGCAGACGCCGGTCGCCATCGTCAAGTCCGGCTTCCGGCCGAAACAGCGCATCGAATTCACCACCCTGGACAAGATGAGCGAGGCCGACATCGGCATGCTGTCCACGGTGCTGATTGGCAATTCCAACACCTTCGTCCGACACGGCCTGATGGTGACGCCGCGCGGCTACGCCAACAAGTACGCCGTCGAGGAAGGCGAGCGCAACACGCATGACGGTGAACAGGCCGGCCGTTCGCTGTCTACCGGACTCAACGGCTGGATGGCCGCGATCCAGCAAAGCGGCCAGAGCGCTGCCGAATTGGCTGTCAATTACCGCCTGCCTGAGGACTACATTGCGGCCGTGCTGGCAAGCGAACTGCCGGTGGAGGGTGAGGCGAACGAAATTGAAGGCGATGCATGATTGCCGGCTCGCCCTTCCCGAGCGGTGGCATTTCCCTGGTCGGCGCTGGCCCCGGCGATCCCGAACTGATCACGCTGCGCGGCTATCGCCGGCTGCAGCAGGCGGAGGTGCTGGTCTATGACAATCTTGTCAGCGCGGCCGTTGTCGATTACGCACCGCAAGACGCCGAGCGCATTTATGTCGGGAAATCTGCCGGTCGTCACACGCTGCCGCAGGAAGAAATCAACCAGTTGCTGCTCGCCAGGGTAAGAACGGGAAAGCGCGTCGTGCGCTTGAAGGGGGGCGATCCATTCGTGTTTGGTCGCGGCGGCGAGGAAATGGATCTCCTGCTCGAAAATGGTGTCGCAGTCGAGATCGTGCCCGGCATAACAGCTGCGCTGGGCGCCGCGGCGAGCTTCGGCTTCCCGCTGACGCATCGCGATTACGCCCAGAGTTGCCTGTTCGTCACCGGCCATCTCAAGGATCACAGTGTCGATCTCAACTGGCAGGCGCTGGCGCAGCCCAACCAGACGTTGGCGATCTACATGGGCGTCACCGGCCTCGATACCATCGTTCGCGAACTGCAGGCTGCCGGCTTGCCGGGAGAGACGCCAGCGGCCCTGATCTATCGCGCTACCTGGCCCGAACAGAAGCTTTTCCCGGCGACGCTGTCCACGCTGGTCAATGTGGCGGCGAGGCATGAGGTCAAACCGCCGGCTTTGTTGATCATCGGCAAGGTGGTCGGCTTGCTCCCGAATCTCTGCCTTTCCAAATGATCGCAGGGCCGTGGGTTTGGGGCCGCTGCTTCAGTCCGCTCCGGGTGCCAGCCGGGCCAGCGGATCCTGCCGGTAGTATCGGCCAAACAGCGCATAGAGCGTGGGGTATTCGGCAGCGACCACGTCGGGCATCTCGAAGAAACTCTCGCTGACTACGGCGAAGAACTCGGCCGGGTCGTCGCTGGCGTAGGGGTCGATGACGGTTTCTTCGCCGGCGTCGACACGCCGGCAGAAGTCGTCGTAGGCCGTGAAGAAAATATCCTCCCATTCGGCCGCAGCGATTCCCGAATGCAGGGCGGGCATGCCGTCGGCCTCGCCATTGAGCATGTCGAGCTTGTGGGCGAATTCGTGGATCACGACGTTGTAGCCGTCGCCGGCCAGTTGCACGTCGTGCCAGGAGACCAGCAGCGGTCCACCTTCCCAGGCTTCGCCGGAGAGCACGTCGTCGTATTCGTGGACGATGCCGTCCTCGTCCTCGATGCGGCGCGATACGACGAACTCGTCGGGATAGACGACGATGCCGAGCCAGTCGCGGTAAGCGGCAAGGCCGAGGTTTAGGATGGGCAGGCAGCCCTGGGCGGCGATGGCGACGCAGATCTCGTCGGAGAGTTCGAGGCCGCCGGCGGTACTGAATTCCTTTTCGGCGAGAAACTGTTCGGCCAGTGTCTTCAACCGTTGTTGATCATCCGCCGGAAGGCTGGCGAGAAATGGTAGGGCGGCGATGGTCGCTGCCCAGACGGCGGGAGGAATGGGACGCGACTTGTCGCGGCGCAGCCAGTCGAGCAGGCCCATCACTTCCTCATGGTCAGCCAGATGCCGGTGAAGATCAGGGCGATCCCGAGATAGTGGTACCAGTAGGGAATCTCGCCGAGGAAGATGACCGAGAGGATGGTGCCGAAGACCGGCATCAGGTGGATGAAGAGGCTGCCCTTGTTGGCGCCGACCTCGGCTACGCCTCGGTTGTAGAAGATGTAGCCGAGGAAGCTCGGGAAGATGCCGACATAGGCCAGCGAGGCGAGTGAACCGAGGTGCACGTTGATCTGCCGGCCCTGCGCCATTTCCCAGAGATAGGCCGGGAAGAGGGCGAGGACACCGACCGTGGTCATCGCCGCCAGCATTAGCATCGGATGCACGCCGGCCGGGCGCCAGGCGAGGCCGACGGTGTAGAGCGCCCAGACTAGCACTGCGCCGAGCATCCAGGCATCGCCGAGGTTGAGGTTGAGATGGGCCAGCACCTGCGGGTCGCCACGGGCGACGATGGTCAGCGCGCCGATCATCGAGACCAGCACGCCGATTGCCTGCGGCCGGGACAGGTGCTTGCCGAGGAAGATCCAGGAAATGGCGATGGTGACGACCGGGATGAAGGAGTTGAGCAGCACGGCATTGGTCGCCGTGGTGTATTGCAGGGCGATGTAGGCGAAGGTGTTGTAGCAGCCGACGCCGATCAGGCCAAGGATGAGGATCGGCTTCCAGCCCTGCTTGAGCAGCGACCACTGGCTCTTGAGGTGGGGCAGGGCGAGCGGCAGGACGAGGGCGAGGGCAATCGCCCAGCGCCAGAAGGCCAGCGCCAGCGGCGGGACGTCGGCACGGATGCCGCGGCCGAGCACCATGTTGCCCGACCAGAAGAGCGCGGTCAGGGTCAGCAGCAGGTAGGGGTTGGTGTAGAAATGGCGGGGATTTGGAGTCATTTTGTGAATTATGCCTGAGCGGTGCGTCGGGTCTCAGACGGTATAATCGCGGCATGGTTTCAGTCGTTCATTCCGTCGCCGCGCAGAGCGACTTCGATCAGTTCCTGGCAACCCTCTCCGTGGGGCTTTCCGCCGAGGAGTCCGCTGCACTCAAAAAGGCCGTCGAGTTCGCCTGGGAAACCTACGGCGACAAGACCCTGGGCAGTGGCGAACGCATCTGGTCGCACGCCCTGGGCATGGCGGTCATCATCGCCGGTCTCAAGCTCGATGCCGAATCGCGCATCGCTGCCCTGCTGTTCGCCATCCCGGCCCAGGACGACCACGGCATCGCCCACATCGAGGAACGCTTCGGCAAGCCGGCAGCGCACCTGGTCAGCGGCATCTCGCGCCTGAACAAGTTGCGGCCGATCGCCAAGGGCTTCGTCGCCGCCAATATCGAGGCCGGCGAGGTCAATCCGGCCGAGATGAAGGCGCAGATCGAAGTCCTGCGCAAGATGCTGCTCGCCATGGTCGAGGACATCCGCGTCGTGCTGCTGCGCCTCGCCAGCCGGACGCAGACCCTGCGCTACTACGCGGCGAATCCGGACGACCTGCGTGTCCATGTGGCGCGCGAGACGCTCGAACTCTACTCGCCGCTGGCCAACCGGCTCGGGGTATGGGAGCTGAAGTGGGAACTGGAGGATCTTTCCTTCCGTTTCCTGCATCCCGATACCTACAAGAAGATCGCCAAGATGCTGGATGAGAAGCGCAGCGAGCGCGAACAGTTCATCACCGATGCGGTCAAGAAGGTGCGCGAAGAGCTCGAGGCGGCGGGTGTCAGCAATGCCGAGATATACGGCCGGCCGAAGCACATCTACAGCATCTGGAACAAGATGCGGAAGAAGGGCGTCGAGTTTTCCGAGGTCTATGACGTGCGTGCCCTGCGCATCATCGTCGACGACCTCAAGGACTGCTACACCGCGCTCGGCATCGTGCACAACCTGTGGTCGCCGATTCCCAAGGAATTCGACGACTACATCTCGAATCCCAAGGGCAACTACTACCGCTCGCTGCATACCGCCGTGCATTGCCCGGACGGGCGCAGCCTGGAAGTCCAGATCCGCACCTGGGAGATGCACAAGCACGCCGAACTCGGCGTCGCCGCCCACTGGCGCTACAAGGAAGGCAGCAAGCGCTCGCACGAGGACGACTACGACGAGAAGATCGCTTGGCTGCGCCAGCTGCTGACCTGGAAGGACGAAGTCGCCGACAGCTCGGACTGGGTCAAGCACTACAAGCAGGCGGCACTCGACGAGACGCTCTACGTCATCACGCCCCAGGGCAAGGTGGTCGATCTGCCGCAGGGTTCGACGCCGGTCGATTTCGCCTATCGCGTCCATACCGACCTCGGCCACCGCTGCCGCGGTGCCCGCGTCGGTGGCCATCTGGTGCCGCTCAATACGCCGCTCGAAACCGGCCAGCAGGTCGAGATCATCACTGCCAAGATCGGCGGGCCGTCGCGCGATTGGCTCAACCCGACGCTCGGCTACATCCACACCAAGAGCGCCCGGGTCAAGGTGCGCGCCTGGTTCTCCAACCTGGCGCTCGAAGAAACGCTGGCCGAGGGCCGGGCGTTGATCGCCAAGGAATTGCAGCGCGCCGGCCAGACCGGCGCCAACATCGACGAACTGGCCCACAAGCTCGGCTTTGCCAAGGCCGACGACCTCTATATCGCCGCCGCTCGCGGCGACCTCAACCAGCGCCAGTTCCAGTCCGTCGCCAAGGGTGGCGACCTGCTTGCCGAAACCCAACTGCCGGACGAGGTCGTCGCCAAGCCGAGCAAGCCGGTCGAGGGCAACCAGGGCATCCTCATCGTCGGCGTCGACAAGCTGCTGACCCAGCTTGCCCGCTGCTGCAAACCGGCGCCGCCCGACGAGATCCAGGGTTTCATCACGCGCGGCAAGGGCATCTCCATCCACCGCATGGATTGCTCCAACTTCACGCATCTCGCTGCGTTGCATCCCGAACGTGTCATCGAGACCGACTGGGGCACCCAGACGACCGGCGTTTTCGCGACCGACATCGTGGTCGACGCCCATGACCGCCAGGGTCTGCTGCGCGACATCTCGGAAATCTTTACGCGCGAGAAGCTCAACGTCATCGGCGTCAATACCCAGTCCAAGCAGGGCAAGGCGCACATGAGCTTTACCGTCGAAGTCACCAACCTGCAGCAGATGCAACGCACGCTGACCTTGATCCACGACGTCGAAGGCGTCGTCGGCGTGCGTCGCGCCTGAGCCTCAAGGAGTCCGGATGAAGGGCAATTTCATTTCGCTGGTGCTGATCGTGATCGGTGTCCTGGCCTTGGCGGTCAATCTCGACCTGCTCGAAATCGACCTCGTCAAACTGCTCCGCACCTGGTGGCCGCTCGCCCTGATTGGCGTCGGCATCGCCCTGTTCCTGACACCGGGCGATGGTGGCAAGAAGTCCGGCTGAGCAGGCTGCTACTCCTGCTGCAGTTCGATCAACACGAACAGCCGCCTGTAGAACTCGGGGTCGCTCACCGTTTCCTCGCTGACCTTGACCAGCGAACTCTTGTCGGTCGGCCACGGCACCGAGATCGAGCCGATGCCGGTGACCGACAGGCCGGTACTGGTGCCGCTCGATTTCAGCTCGTAGCGCGTCTGCAGCGCGTTGGCGTAGACCGTCGCATGCTCGCCGCTTTCGAGGCAGACCAGGGTGATGCGCAACTGCACCTGATGGTCGGATAGCGGCTGGAAGAACTTCGAGCCGCGCAGGCTGAACGACGACACGTTCTCGACTTCGTAGCCCTGGCTGAGCAGGGCGCGCTTGCCGCGCTCGCAGAGCACCTTGGGCGCCAGTTCGCTATGAAACTGGAACGGGGTCTCGGCTTCAAAGGATTCCGCCTTGTAGACCGGAGCCGGCGTGGACGAGCAGGCGCCGAGCACAAGGGCTGCCAGGAAAGGGAGAGCGGGGGCGAGGCGACGAAGCATGCAGAAAAGGTGGGGGGCTGAATCCGGCGCGCTATTCTAGCCGATGCCCCACCTGCCGGATTACTGGCCCCCGCCCAGCGTCAGCATCAACTCGCCTTGCGCGTTGTGCGGCTTGCTGCGGGTCGAACGCCGGCGCTGATAGACACCCTGGCCGTTCATGTCCCAGCCCTGCTGGTTGTCGGCCAGGTAGAACTTGAGGCCTTCAGTGATGATGCGTTTCTTGAGCTTGGGATCAAGGATGGGGAAAGCCAGTTCGATGCGTTTGAAGAAGTTGCGCTCCATCCAGTCGGCGCTGGAGAGATAGACGTTCTCCTTGCCGCCGGCGTAGAAGTACATGACGCGGTGGTGTTCGAGGAAGCGACCGATGATCGAGCGGACGCGGATGTTTTCCGAAAGGCCGGGGACACCCGGTCGCAGGGCACAGACGCCGCGCACGATGAGGTCGATCTCGACGCCGGCCTTCGAGGCCTCGTAGAGCGCGTTGATGACTTCCGGTTCGAGCAGCGAATTCATCTTGGCGACGATGCGGCCCTTGCCACCGGCGCGGACGGCTTCCGCCTCGGCCTGGATCGCGGTGACGACGTTTGGTTGCAACGTGAACGGCGCCTGCCACAGGTGCTTGAGGGTGCGCGCCTTGCCCAGTCCGGTCAGTTGCTTGAAGACTTCGCTGACGTCGTGGGTGACTTCCTCGTTGGCCGTCATCAGGCCGAAGTCGGAATAGAGCCGGGCTGTGCGCGGGTGATAGTTGCCGGTGCCGAGGTGGGCATAACGCTTGAGCCCGCCTTCCTCACGGCGGACGATGAGCAGCGCCTTGGCATGGACCTTGTAGCCGACGACGCCGTAGACGACGTGGGCGCCGACTTCTTCGAGCTTGGTCGCCCAGCTGATGTTGGCTTCCTCATCGAAACGCGCCATCAGTTCGACGACGACGGTGACTTCCTTGCCGTTCTGGGCGGCGCGAATCAGCGACTGCATCAACACCGAGTCGGTGCCGGTGCGATAGACGGTCATCTTGATGGCGACGACTTGCGGATCGCTCGCCGCCTGGTTGAGCAACTCAATGACCGGCGCGAATGACTGGTAAGGGTGGTGCAGCAGGATGTCGGCGCGGCGCACGCTGTCGAAGATATTGGCACCTTTGCCGACGGCCTTGGGCAGGCCCGGCGTAAATGGCAGGAATTTCATGTCGGGGCGGTCCACCCAATCCGGCACCTGCATCAGGCGCACCAGATTGACCGGGCCATGGACGCGGTAGAGATCGACTTCACGCAAGCCGAACTGGGCGAGCAGGAATTCGGTCATCGCCGGCGAGCAGTTGTCGGCCACCTCGAGGCGCACGGCATCGCCGAAGTGGCGGTGCGACAGTTCGCCCTGCAGCTTGGTGCGCAGGTTGGTGACTTCTTCCTCGTCGACGAAGAGGTCGGAATTGCGCGTGGCGCGGAACTGGTAGCAGCCAAGCACGTTCATGCCGGTGAACAACTCGCCGACGAACTCGTGCAGGATCGACGACAGGAAGACGAAGCCGTACGCGCAGCCGGCCAGTTCCTCGGGCAACTGGATGACACGCGGCAGGACGCGCGGCGCCTGGACGATGGCGGCGTTGGAGCTGCGTCCGAAAGCATCCTTGCCTTCGAGTTCGACGGCGAAGTTGAGACTCTTGTTGAGCACCTTGGGGAAGGGGTGCGAGGGGTCGAGCCCGATCGGCGTCAGCACCGGAACCATCTCGCGGATGAAGTAATTGCGAATCCACTCGCGCTGCGCCTCGTTCCAGGTCGAGCGGCGCAGGAAACGGATGCCCTCGGCGTCGAGCGCCGGCAGGATGACGTCGTTCAGGTGCTGGTACTGCTCGGCGACGATGGCGTGCGCTTCGGCGGAAACCAGGCGGAAGGCTTCCTGCGGCGTGCGGCCGTCGCTGGTGATGATCGAAGCCTGGGCGCGCACCTGCTCCTTGAGGCCGGCCATGCGGATTTCGAAGAACTCGTCCATGTTGCTGGAGACGATGCACAGGAAACGCAAGCGTTCGAGCAGCGGTACCCGCTCATCCTGAGCCTGGGCCAGCACACGGCGGTTGAAGGCGAGCATGCCGAGTTCGCGGTTCAGATAATTTTCCGTCGGGAAGCGGGGTTTCAGGAAGGAATGGGTCATCGCGCGCGCTCCAAGTAATTTCTCAAGTATAGGCTTCAAGACCATCATTTTGTTGCATTTGTATTTCAGTTCGATGACATCGCTGTGCTCTGTCGCGTCCCCGGGCACGGGTTCTCCCGGGGAGCAAAATCACGCGACACTGCTTTATAGTCGTGCCATTCGCAGCCCGTTACGGAGAGAGAGCATGTTCAAGGGAATACTGATCAACAAGGACGATGCCGGCTATCGCGCCGCGGTCCAGGATATCGACAAGTCGTTGCTGCCCGAGGGCGATGTCACCGTACGTGTCGAATGGTCGACGCTGAACTACAAGGATGGTCTGGCGATTACCGGGAAATCCCCCGTCGTTCGGCGCTTTCCGATGGTTCCCGGCATCGACTTCGCCGGTACCGTGATCGAAAGCCATCATCCGTCCTGGAAGGCCGGCGACAAGGTGGTGCTCAACGGCTGGGGCGTCGGCGAAACCCACTGGGGCGGCCTGGCGCAGATGGCGCGCGTCCGCGGTGACTGGCTGGTGCCGCTGCCGCCGGCCTTCCGCGCCCGCCAGGCGATGGCGATCGGTACCGCCGGCTATACCGCCATGCTCTGCGTGCTGGCCCTGGAACGCCATGGCATCAAGCCGGGCGACGGCGACATCCTGGTGACCGGCGCCAACGGCGGCGTCGGCAGCGTGGCGATCTCCCTGCTCGCCGGACTCGGCTACGCGGTCGTCGCATCGACCGGGCGGGCGGCCGAAGAAGCCCATCTGAAGGCGCTCGGCGCGGCGTCGATCATCGACCGCGCGGAACTCTCCGAGCCCGGCAAGCCGCTCGGCAAGGAGCGCTGGGCCGGCGTCGTCGATGCGGTGGGCAGCCATACCCTGGCCAACGCCTGCGCCACGACCAAATACCGTGGCGCCGTGGCCGCCTGCGGCCTGGCGCAGGGCATGGATTTTCCGGCCAGCGTCGCGCCCTTCATCCTGCGCGGCGTTACCCTCTACGGCATCGACAGCGTCATGGCGCCGCAGCAGGTGCGTCAGGAGGCCTGGGCGCGCCTCGGGCGCGACCTCGACATTGCCAAACTCGATGCCATCACGCGCGAGATTGCACTGGGCGAGGCGATTGCAGTCGGTGGCGAATTGCTGGCCGGCAAGGTGCGCGGTCGGGTCGTGGTGGACGTCAATCGTTAATTAGCCAAGCTGTGGCTTTCGGCTGGGGCGCCCCAGCCGGTTAAGCCACAGCGATGCCAGAATCACGCTGCCGCCCAGGGCGAGGCGCGGCAGGTCGGCATCGCGGTTCCAGATAAGCAGGTTGACCACCAGGCCGGCTGGCACGTGCAGTTCGTTCATGATCGCCAGCGTCCCGGCATCGACCCGGGTGCTGCCCTTGACCCACCAGAACATGCCGAGCGCAGTGGCAAAAAGGCCCATCCAGACCAGCACACCCCATTGCACGGTCGTGCTCGGCAACTTGGCCGGATTGCCGAAGAGCAGGAAAACGGGAAGCGTCAGCACCAGCGCGCCGAGGAAGAAATGCCCGAAAAAGCGGTGCAGCGGCAGTTCCGTGGGGTAGCGCGTGAGCAGGCGGCGGCACAGCACCTGGCCGGCGGCAAAGGTGGCGTTGGCGATCTGCAACAGGACGAAGCCGAGCAGGTAGTCGCCTTCCAGGCGTTCGAAGCGGATGAGGATGCCGCCACCGACCGCGACCAGCGCGGCGACCAGGGCCCATGGATTGAAACGGCGGGCAAGGGCATCGTCGAGCAGGGTGACGTAGATCGGCGTAAGCACCGTGAACAGCAGCACTTCGGGCACGGTCAGCACGGTGAAGCTGCGGTAGAGGCAGAGATAGGTGATGCCGAACTGCAGGGCGCCGGCCAGCCAGAAGCCGCCGACCAGGGGGCGTGGCAGGCCGCGCCAGCGCATCAGCGGGACGAAAATGGCGGCGGCGATGGCGACACGGACGAGTACGGCGAAATCGCTGTCGACGCGGCCGGCCAGGTATTCGCCGATCAGGCTGAAGGAAAAGGCCCAGAGCAGGGTGACGGCAATCAGGTGAGGCATGGCGGTTGGATATTGCGACAAGGGGGCGGATCATACGGTGCCCTAGCCTTCGTTACAAATG
>JAEUOD010000127.1 GCA_016791065.1 Dechloromonas sp.
TGCGCAACATTGCCAGCCTCAACGGCAAGATCAAGGACGCCGAGAAGAAGGGCGAACATATTCCGAATCCGCTCAGCCTGACGCCGGAAACGCCCGAGCCGCTGAAGACCATGCCCTTCATCGTCGTCATCATCGACGAACTGGCCGACCTGATGATGGTCGTCGGCAAGAAGGTCGAGGAGCAGATCGCCCGCCTGGCGCAGAAGGCACGCGCTGCCGGCATTCACCTGGTGTTGGCGACGCAGCGGCCGTCGGTCGATGTCATTACCGGCCTGATCAAGGCCAAGATGCCGACCCGACTCTCGTTCCAGGTGTCGAGCACGATCGATTCGCGCACCATCCTCGACCAGATGGGCGCCGAGGCGCTGCTTGGCCAGGGCGACATGCTCTACCTGGCACCGGGTACGGGCTATCCGACGCGCGTTCATGGCGCCTTCGTGTCCGATGACGAAGTGCATCGCGTGGTCGAGCACCTCAAGGCGACTGGCGCACCGGAATACGTTGAAGACATCCTCTGCGGCGCGGCTGGCGATGACGAGGAGGGCGGTGAGACCGGGGAGGGCGGTGCTGACGCCGAGAGCGACCCGCTGTACGACCAGGCCGTCGATGTTGTTTTGAAAAACCGCCGCGCTTCGATTTCGCTGGTCCAGCGCCACCTGCGTATTGGCTACAACCGGTCGGCCCGACTGATCGAAGCGATGGAAAAGGCCGGCCTGGTATCCGCGATGGACGGTCGCGGTGGGCGCGAAGTGCTGGCCCGCAAGGAATCCTCTGAATGACGTCTTAAGCCCGGGGGGCGGACAACCGGCTACCCGGGTGGTGCGTTAATGCCGTATCCGGTCGGCAACATCCGATCCAACAACCGAGATTTTTCCCGATGAAGTTTTCCCTGAAGTTCCTGCCGGTTCTTACGGCCTTGCTGTTTCCCTTGCTCGCCGAGGCTGGCGCCCTCGAGCAACTGCACCAGTTCCTCAACGGGACGCGCACGCTCAAGGCCGAGTTTTCACAGATGGTGGTTGCCAAGGGCGGGCGCAAGCCGCAGCAGTCGTCCGGCCTGGTCGCCATCTCCCGGCCCGGCAAGCTGCGTTGGGACATCCAGAAACCCTATCCGCAGCTGGTCGTCGGTGATGGCGAAAAAGTCTGGATTTACGACAGCGAACTGCAGCAGGTGACCGTGCGCAAGGCCGACAAGGCGATCGGCGGTTCGCCGGCAGCGCTGCTTTCAGGCAACAACGAGTTGGAGAAGAACTTCACGCTCCGGGAAGCCGGCGATGCCGAAGGTCTGGCTTGGGTCGAAGCCACCCCCAAGGCCGGCGACAGCGGCTTCGACAAGGTTCGCCTCGGCTTCGCCGGCGGCGACCTCAAGGCTATGGAATTGCAGGACAGCTTCGGCCAGACCACGCTGGTCCGCTTTTCGCGGCTGGAACGTAATCCGGCCCTGCCGGCTGGAACCTTCAAGTTCGTGCCACCCGCCGGCGTTGACGTCGTCGGCGAATAGCCGGCCGACCTGATCGCCTCAATCGGGCGGGGGCGAGTAGTAGCGGTAGATGCCGCGCCCCTGCTGCTTGGCGCTATACATGGCCTCATCGGCCCGGCTGACCAACAGGTGGGGGTCGTCGCCATCGTCCGGGTAGAGCGCGATGCCGACGCTGGCGCCAATGTTGAGCACCAGGCCTTGAATGACGAAAGGCCTTTCCAGTTGTGAAATGATCACCTGGGCTACCTTGGCGCAGTGCTCGCGGTCGCCGATGTCATTGACGATGACGGTGAATTCATCGCCGCCACGCCGGGAAATGGTATCGCTCTCGCGCAGGCAGCGTTTCAGGCGCACCGCCACGTCCTGCAGCAGCAAATCGCCGATGTCGTGGCCATGCTCGTCATTGACCGGCTTGAAGCGGTCGAGATCGATGAACATCACCCCGAGTTTTCGTTTGCGCCGCTGGGCGAGGGCAATGTCGACGCGCAGGCGGTCGTCGAACAGCAGGCGGTTGGGCAACGCGGTCAGCAGGTCGTGATAGGCCAGGCTGCTCAGGTGGACCTCGGTCATGCGCTGTTCCGTGACGTCGCTGATTGTCTCGATAAACAGCTCCTGCCCCTCGATCCGGACATGGTTGCTGTCCTTGAGGGCGATAAAGGTGGTGCCGTCCTTGCGTCGACCTATCAGGTTGCCGTCCCGGGAATCGAGTAGCGCCGAGATCTGCATGCCGTTCAGTTCGCCCGTCGCGTAGCCGAACAGGGTTTCGGAAGTCTGGTTGGCCCGCAGGATGCGCGACGCATCCTTGTCGAGCACCATGACGCTGGCCGAGACCTTGTCGATGATTTCTTCGAGAAAGCCCTGCTGTTTGTCGCCGTCGCGCAAGCGCCGGGCGTAAATGAAAAAGGCGCCGATGAAGTTGAGCAAGGCCAGCATGAAGGCGATGCCCTGGTAGAGGCGGATCTTGGCGGCTTCATGCTGGGTGAGGACTTCAAGCTCGGTGGTCAGGCGGTTCATGAGGTCGAGCAACTGCAGGTTGTTTTCCCGGGCTTGTGCGACGGCCGGGGAAACGACGTCGGGCAGTTTGTCGATGTCGGCCAGCAGGACATCGTTGACCCGCTCGCGGTAGGGGGCCCAGATTCTTGCCGCCTGGCTGACCAAGTCCTTGGCCGTCGCACCGGTCACGGCCTCCAGAAACAACTCCTCGTTGCTGCCGCCACGCGTCCGGTGGCCGATGGCGAAACCCTTGAGGGTATCGTCGAACAAGTTGAAGGTAACGCCTAACTCCTTGAGCAAGGGCCCGGCTTCACCGCCCAGATGCGCATTACCACCGGCCTCCCGCGTGTCCTCCAATTGGAAGAGAACCTTGGCCATGCGTTGCGACAGCATGCGCTGGCGCCCGGCCAGATTGATCGCAACCGCCTGCTTCTCGATCTTCCAGGAAAGCCAGAAATTAAGCGCGAGCGCAGCAAAATCAAAAAACAGGAAGAGCACGACAGCCATGACCGCCGCCCTCGAATTTCGTCTTGCGTCCCTGATCAGCATGTTTTGACTGCCGTGCCCGGAGGCTTCCCCTCGTTATTATCCCGGCGACAAATTGATATTTGCCGGCTTGAGTTTTCTTCGATCGGAAATGGCGGACGGCGTTCAAAATTCCTGTCAGGGAGTCGTCTCCGCTGGGAGCTCGCTACCTCCCGGATCATTTGCGATCAATTCAAGTTTCAAGGTAGCCGGACGGGCCGAAATACCCAACTAGGTGGAACCCCGGGCTCAGCGAACAAGGGGGCGGTTTTGAGTCGGGGCAGAGAAAATCCAGTCGCGGTGTTGAGCACCCCCATTGGACACCGCCAGCCATTCCGGGAAATTGGCGACCTTGATCGTTTTGCGTTTGCTCAGGCTGTGGATGCCCGTGATCCGTCGCTCCGGATCGCGAACGATCCCCCAGTCCGCCTTGCCGGTCAGCGGGTCGTGGTAGAGCCGGCGCAGGTGGCGCTGTATGCCCGGGTTGCGCGGGTCGCGCAGCAATTCGGCAAGACTTTCCGGGGTTTTGGGAAAACCGTTGGGCGTGGCATCGGCATAGGATTGCAAGGCCCTGCTGAATTCGCCGCCGATGGCGATCAATTCGGCCTCGGCGGCGCGTTGCTGGATGCCGTCGGCCACCTTCAGGCCGACCGCCGACAGCCCGCCGATCGTCGCCACGGCCAAGAGCAGGGCAAGGTAGATCATGCCGTGCTGATGTTTTGGATGCGCCGGCATCATTCACCAGTTCGCATAGTGCCTGCCGTCGTGTGCAACTCCGGGCGCCGCGCTGCGCAGGTCGGCTACCCGGCCTTCGACTGGCGGCAGCGGCGGCGACAGCCGCCAATGGCGGTTGCTCTCGAGTATCGGATCGTAGGGCAGGCTTTTCAAATAGCGTCGGGATACCAGTTCTTCCAGGCTATCGGGATAGCGGCCGCGGTCGGCATGGAATTGCTCCAGGGCGTCGCGCGTCTGGCGCAGGTTCTCGGCCAGCACCGCTTCGCGGTTGCGCTGGACGTACTGGATATAGCGCGGCAGGGCGAGCGATGTGAGCAGGGCGACAATGGCCAGCACGACGAGCAGTTCGATCAGCGTAAAGCCGCGACGCATCACCATGCCTTGTAGGGAACGCCGTTGAGTCCCACTTGGGGAGAGCGGGAATAGACGTCATAGACATCGCTACCCTCCTTCGGGTCGGCCGCCTCGCTGGCGTAGCTGCGCAGGCCCCAGCCCTGGGTTGGGTCGGCCGTAACGTCGGGTTGCATCGGGTCGCGCGGCAGGCGGCGCAGGAAGCGGATCTTTGTATTTTTTCCGCGTTTGCCGTCATCGACGCCATCAACCAGGAGTTGCAGCGTCGCGGGGTAGCCCGAGCTGGCCGCATCGCGGGGAATGCGCCCCTCGTCGCTAGCCTGCTTGTAGGCGTCGATCGCTGTGCGGATTTCACGCAGGGCGAGGCGCAACTCCTGCTCCCGGGCACGCTGCACGCCCAGCTGCGCCACCGGTACGACCAGGGTGGCGAGCACGGCGATGATGGCCAGCGTGACCATCATCTCGATCAGCGTGAAGCCCGGGCATTTCAAGGATTGCCTCCGGCTGGCATGGCAGTTGGAACAGGCGGTGGCACGACTTCGGTAAATTGCGTCATGTCCAGCGTGGCGGGCCGCATGGCGGATTCGGGACCGATGCTGAACTCGGTCTGCTCGAGTGCCGGGCGTTTGTTGTTGCGCACCAGGCGTGGCGTGATCGAAAGCACGAGTTCGGTTTTCTGGCCTTCGTCGCGTTGCGTCCCGAACAGCCGGCCAATCACCGGGAGCTTGCTGAGACCGGGCAGGCCGGAGCCGCTCGAGCGCTCCTCGTCACTGATCAGGCCAGCAAGAACCTGGTTCTCGCCATCCTTCAGGCGCAGGACGGTCGAGGCATTGCGCGTACCGATCTGGTAGGCCTGCGTCCCCGATTTGGTTTGCACAACGCTGACGATATTGCTGACCTCGAGGGCGATGCGGATGGCGATCTCGTTGTCGAGGTAGATCGTCGGCTGGACGTCGAGCTTGAGGCCGATGTCGATGTATTGCACGGATTCGGCAACGAAGCCGGTGGAGGTCGAGGTTGTCGTGATGTTGGGCACCCGGTCGCCGATCAGGATTTTGGCGACCTCGCGGTTGCGGGTCCGGATGCGCGGGTTGGCGAGCACGTTTGTGTTGCCGTCCTCGCCGCGGGCGATGGCGCCAAAACTGGGGATGGCCGCGCCCAGCGTCGAACTGTTCAGGTTGAGCAGATCCTTCAGTGTCACCGTGCCGCCCGGCTTGGAGGGCAGGGGGGTCAGCATCAGCTGGGTCGGCCAGATCAGGCCGAGTTCCTGCAGACGTGTTCGCTTGACTTCCAGAACCTCGACTTCGAGCATCACCTCGGGTTCCGGCTGGTCATGCACGGCGAGCAGTTTTTCCGCCATGCGGATGGCTTCCGGCGTGTCACGCATGACCACCACATTCTGCTTGTCGTCGGCCACCAGGTCGCGTGCCTTCAGGATGGTGCGCAGGGTAGCGGCGGCTGTCTTGGCCTCGATATTGGTCAGGTAGAAGCTGCGTACGGTCAGCGGCTGATAATCGCGGGCCTTGGCAGCGGTATTGGGGTAGATCATCACCGTATCGGCGTTGACGAAGCGCTGTTCAAGCTGCTGCGACATCAGGATCAGCGAGAGTACGTCGCGCACCGCCGTGCGGCGCAATGTGATGCTGACCGGCTGGGTAATCTGCACATCCTTGTCGAACACGAAGTTGAGCCCGGCCGTGCGGAACAGGACCTGGCAGACCTGATTGAGCGATGCGTCCTTGAAATCGACGTTGATCGTCTTGTCCAGGCCGGTGACAGCCGGTTTTTCGAGTGTTTTAGGTGGCGTTTGCGCGGGCTGGACCTTGGCTTCCTCCTGCATTTTCATCTGCATCTGCCGGAGTTGTTGGGCAAGAATCTTCTCGCGGGTCTGGGCAACGGCGAGGCGGAGTTCGGCATTGTTCGGATTTTCCTGGAGCGCGCGCTCAAGACGGGCGAGGGCTTCGTCGAGGCGTCCCTGGTCGAGCAGGGACTGCCCCTCGCTGAGGCCGGGATTCACCGTGGCGCAGGCTGCCAGCATCAGCGCGCACACGAATGCACCGAGCCGTCTCCGCCAGCTTTGTTCTTGGGGATGTTTCTTCATTCCTCGTCTTTCCCGATATCGAAAGTCTTGCTTCTGCCGCTCTTCGTATGCCGGACGATCAGCAGTGGCGGGGCAAGTTTGCTGACGCGATAGTTTTCATCGAAGGTTTCGCCCTCGCGTACCACCCAGACCTGGCCGAGATTGCCCGGCGCGGCGAGGTAGACCGACCAGCCCTCGTCATCCTGCTGCTTGCCGACTACCCGGAAGCTGCCGAAGCTTGCGGGGGCTGCAATGGGTGATACCGGGGCAGCCGGAGCCTCTGGCTGGGCGACGGGGATGCTTGGTGTTTCGGCAAAGGGGTCGCGGCCGCTTTCCTGGCTTGGCCTCGGCTGCTTCTGCGTTCGGACCAGGGAGGCGATGGCGAGCTCTGGCGACACGTTGCCGGGCTCGCTGTCCAGGCTTGCCGTCACCGGCTGCTCGTACACGAGCGCGAGGCCAAGCAGCGTCATGGCGACCAGCAGATAGGGCATCGTCGGCTTCATCGGACTGCCTCGCCGACCAGGTGCAGCACGGTCAGGCTCGCCGTGATCGTTGCCGGCGAGGTCGTGGCCCCTTCCCGGCGTAGCGTTACCTGCCTGATGGCAAGTGCCGGTTCGTCGGCCAGCGCAGCCTCGATAAAGGCGTGGATGGCGTCATAGGAACCGCTGACCAGCAGGTGCATGCGGGCTTCCCTGAAACCGCCGCCGGTATTCGCCTCCTGCGCATAGTCGACCTGGCCAAGGCTGAGTCCCTGCGTCCTGGCGGCATCGAGAACTGCCTGTTGGGCCGCCGGCAGCTGGTCCGGTGCGAGCAGAATGCCCTGGAAACGATTACGGGCGGCGGCCTGGCGGGCTGGATCAATCCCCATCGCAACGGGCTCTTCAGGTGCCGAGACCGGATGAGCGAGCAGCCAGACGATGCCGAGGACGAGCGCAGCGAGAAAGACGCTCAGGGCCGGCTGCCGCTTGAACATCAACTGCAGATCGAGCCAATTGAAGGTAGGGCGAGCGCTCATGGTCTGCTGCCTTGTCCCAGGCTGGCCTCCAGCGTGAAGCGCATGGGGTAGGGGCCGGCTTCCGCTGCCGCCACCGGGTTTTGACTGACGATGCGAACGTCGCCGAGCAAGGAGCCTTCGCGCAAGCGATTCAGTATCGCCAGGACGCTTTGGCTGTCCCGGGCTTCGCCGCGCAGGGTCAGGCGATTTTCCGCGACATCGATTTCGATCTGTTCAAGCCGTGACTGCTCGTCCACGCTGGCTCGCAGATGTGTCAGCAAAGCCCTCCAGGGAAAGTTGAGCTGACCGATCACGGCGTTGATGGTCCCGATCTCCTCGGCGCCCGGGGGGGGTGTTTGTCCCGATGGCTGCCCGGCTTCGGTGTTGCCGGTGATTCCCCAGACAATGCCCAGCACAAGGCAGAGCAAGAGAGCGACCAAACTAAGGCGAATGCCTGCTTTTGGCGGTCGGGGTGCGAAGTCGAGATCGAGCTTCATGGGCGATGCCTCCCGCTTGGCCAGGTCAGCGGATGAACCGTGCAGTCCTCAAGCCGCAGTCCGGCTGCAGTGCAATCGCGCTGCAGCATGGTCGCCAGTTCCGTTCCCAGCTGGCTGAGCGAGGGATGTGTCCGCAATGCCAACCATTCGTCTCGACGGCGGATGCCAATGGTGAGGCCGTCCGCCTCGGCCAACGCGTAGATTGCCTGGCCGGCCCGCCTGAACGGTTTGCCACGAAGGGCGTTGAAACTGGCGACGAAGCGTGTCTGGATCTGTTTGATACGCCAACCCTGCTCGCCGGCAAGCTCGTGTAGACAGGCGACGAGTTCGCTGGGCAGGGCGATCGCCGGCCAGTGGCTGACGAATGGCGTTGCATCGAGGCGGATGGTCCATCTGCCGAGCGCTTCCGGATGATCGCCATAAATTTGCTGCATCTGATCGAGGGCGAGCGTTTCCGTTTCCTCGGGACTTGCCAGGCCGGGAACGCGGTCGACGATCCAACTGCGGGCAATGCCATCGCTGATGCTGATGTTCAGGTCTTGGGAGGTGCCCGGAATCGAGCTTGCAAGCTGCTGCAAATCCTGGCGCAAGGCAACGATGGTCGCGCTGTCCGGCAGGCCTGTGCGCAGCGCGTGGGTCAGTTTCCGCTGGAGGCACTTGCCATCCTTGAACAGGCGCAAGCGCTCACGCCCAAGATCGAGGCGCAGGGGCTCCGCTCCTTTCCACAGGCGACCAAGCGCTTCAATGGCGGGCCGTGACACGGCGCACCTCGTCGAGGGAAGTCTGCCCCTGGCGGGCCAGTTCGAGTGCGGCTTCGCGCAGGCTGCGGGTGCCGGACTGCCGGGCGGCTTGCCGAATTTCGTTGATCGGCGCCCGTTGGGCTATCAGGGTACGCAGTGCGTCGTCGAGGGCCAGGATCTCGACAATGGCACTGCGTCCCCGATAGCCGGTGCCGCGGCAGGCATCGCAACCGGTGGCCTGCATGAAGGTCGATTGCGCTGCGTTGCCGTGAATTTTCAGATCAGTCATTTGCTGCGGCGTTGGCCTGCTTTCCCGGGCACAAGCCGGGCAGAGGCGGCGCAGCAGGCGCTGGGCGAAGACTCCGCTGATCGCCGAGGTCAGCAGATAGGGATCGATGCCCATGTGGCTGAACCGCCCGAAGACATCGAAGACGTGGTTGGCGTGCAGGGTGGAGAGCACGCGATGCCCGGTCAAGGCTGACTGGATGGCGATTTCGGCGGTTTCGCGGTCGCGGATTTCGCCGACCATGATGGTGTCCGGGTCGTGGCGCAGGATCGAGCGCAGGCCGCGCGCGAAGTTCAAGCCTTTCTTCTCGTTGACCGGAATCTGCAGGATGCCTGGCAACTCGTATTCGACCGGGTCCTCGATGGTGATGATCTTCTCGCGGCCATCGTGGATTTCCGAGAGCAGGGCATAGAGCGAGGTGGTCTTGCCGCTGCCGGTCGGGCCGCTTGCCAGCAACATCCCATAGGGCTCGGCGGCGAGCGCGCGCAGCTGGGCCATGTCGGCTTCAGCCAGGCCCAGTCCGTCGAGACTGAGGGCCTGCTGATCCGAGGTCAGGTCGCTCTTGTCGAGAATGCGCAGGACACCATCTTCGCCATGCAGGCTGGGCATGATCGAAACGCGAAGGTCGATTTGCCGGGCCTGGCTGTCGAGGCGCACGGCAAGGCGTCCATCCTGGGGGATGCGCGTTTCGGCAATGTCGAGCTCGGCCAGGACCTTGAGGCGCGAGATGACCTGCCGGGCCAGCTCGCTGCCCCGCACTGCGCGGATACTTTCAAGCACGCCGTCGATCCGGTAGCGGATATCGAGGCCGGTTCTCGTCGATTCCAGGTGGATGTCGCTGGCCCCCAGGCGCAGCGCATCGTGCAGTGTGGCGTTGACGAGGCGGACAATCGGACTGGTTTGCTGGCTGATTTTGTTCAGCGACAGCGCTTGCTCGACCGGCTCCGCTTCGTCCCCTTCACCGGCGGCATTTTCCGGTTCGGCGAGCAGGCGCCGGGTTGCCGATTGCTTGCCCAGCCAGGCGCTGAGATCGTAGGCGCTCGCCAGATGCCAGATCACGGTATCGCCGGCACGATTTTCGGCCCAGCGTTGGAGTTGAATATCCTGGGGATTGGCCATGACGCCGATCAGGCGGTCCCCATTTTTGCCATCCCGGAACAACACGCAGCCATGATCGATGGCCTCGGCCAGCGGCAGGCGCTCGAAGGCCGGAATCAGGCGGTGGAGCAGCGGCAGGCTGGCCGGCGGGTAGCCCTGGATCCAGTCGGCGCTATTATCGATGGCCGGGCGGTCGCTCACTGGAAACTCCCGGCCAGGTCGAAAATGGGCATGTAGAGCAGGACGACGATGGAGCCGACGACAAGTCCGATCGCCGCCATCAACAGGGGCTCGAAACTGCGCGTGAACCGCGCGATGAAACGTTCGATCTCGCCGTCGTGAAAGCGCGCCGCCCGGGCCAGCATGTCCCCGAGTTGGCCGCCGCGCTCGCCGACGCGCATGAGGCGCAGCGCCACCGGTGTGCATAGCCCGGCTTCCTCGAAGGCGGCCGAGGCTCCCTGGCCCTCGCCGATGAGGCGTTCGGCCTGATTGAGCGCTTGCGCAGTCCGGGTGCTGACCAGGCCGTCGCAAAGCTTCAGGGCAGCCAGGATGGGCAGGCCGCCGGCGAGCAGGGTGCCCAGTGCGAGATAGAAGCGGGCGAGTTCGAAGGTTCTCAGGCTGTCGCCGATCCGGGGCAGGCGGCGCAATTGGCGGCCGATGCTGGCACGCGTGGCGTTCCGGACGGCCGGCTGCCGGAACAGCAGGACGGCACCGATGACAAGACCGCCCAGCAGTGTGGCAAGGAGGCGAGCGTGATCGGCAACGAATCTGCCCCACTGCATGAGCAACTGCGAGGCGAGCGGAATGTCCTTGCTCGAGCTTTGATAAACGCTGGCAAAGCTCGGCACGACGTAGCCGAGCAGGAAGAGGCTGACCAGCAGGCCGACACCGCTCAGGATGGCGGGGTAGATCATGGCCTGGGTCAGTTGGCGGCGTACCTGGTCGACGCGGCTGCGGTATTCGATGTAGCGGGCCAGCGAATTGTCGAGGCTGGCCGTACGCTCGGCGGCGCGCATCAGGCCGCAGTAGAGTGGCGGGAAAACCTCGGGCTGCGCGGCCAGCGCCGTGGCGAAGCGCTGGCCTTCGGCGAGTTGGCGGCGCAAGGTATCGAGTATGGCCACCACGGCGGGCCGCTTTTCCTTTTCGACCAGCGCGTCGAGCGATTCGGTCAGGGTCAGGCCGGCTTCAATCAGGGCGAGCAGTTCCTGGCTGAACAGCATCAGGTCAAAGCCAGTGTTGCCCGAATGGGAGATGAGTTTGGCGATTCCTGCATTCCAGGTCGGCGTATCGACTTGCCTGATCGAGAGCAAACGCAGCGAACGCCCCGCCAACTGACGGGCAGCGTCTTCCTGGCTGGCCGCTTCGAGGTGCAGGCTGTGCACGCCGTTCGGGCCGATGGCGCGGATCGCGAAATTCATCGTACTCAGTAACGGATATCGGCGTTTTCGGTCGTGCCGCCCGGGCGACCATCGCGACCGTAGGACAGCAGTTCGAAATCACGGCCGTTACCGCTGGCCAGGCGATAGACGTAAGGATGGCCCCAGGGATCGAGCGGCAAGTCCTTCTGCAGGTAAGGGCCGTTCCAGCGCGGTTGGTTGGCCGGGCGATTGCGCAGGGCATTGAGACCGACTTCCGAGGCGGGGTAGGCACCTGTGTCGAGACGGTAGGATTCCAGGGCGCGGGCAATGGCCTCGATCTGGGTGCGGGCGGCCGTGGTTTCGGACTTGCCGAGTTGCGAGACGTAGCGAGGCCCGACATAGGCGGCGAGCAGGCCGATGATGGCGACGACGACGAGCAGTTCGAGCAGCGTGAAACCGGCGGCGAGCTTGAGGGATTCGGGTTTGTAGAGCATCGGTTCTCCTTCGATAGGGCGGGGACGGCGTTGCCGCCCCCGCCCGGCTGGTTAGGCGAAGCTGTCTTCCATCAAGGTGTTAAACCACTTGGTCATTTCCTTGTAGTTTTCAGTCGAGCGGGCCGAAGCCTCGCCGCTGGCGCCCGGGACCGGCAGCATCGTGCCGCTGGCGGGGTCGTAGGCGAAGACGGCGGTGAGCCAGGACGCGGTATCCGAGGTGATCGGCGAATAACAGGCCGAGTTGGTGATAGGCGACGGATCGGGGCTGCGACCGGCGAGCAGGCGGACGATCGCATCGGCACAGACCTTGGCTTCCTGGTTGGCGATGTGACCGGCCTTCGGCTGCGTCGTGGCCGAGGCATCGCCGATGATGTGGATGCCGGGCGCGGCTGTGGACTGGTAAGTCAGGACATCGACCCCGGCCCAGCGACCGCCGGCATTGGCCAGACCGTTGGCGACGACAACCTTGCCGGCCTTGTGCGGCGGAATGGCGTTGATCACCTTGGCCTTCAGATTACCGATGCTGGTGTTCAGGGACATGGTCGTCGCATCGATGCTGTTGATGGTGACGCCCGGGTGATACTCGACGACGCCCTGATGCACGACATTGAAGGCGTTTCCGAAGGCGACCGGCTCGGCGATGATGCCGGGGTTGGCATCGAGGATGACGACCTTCGAGCCCGGGCGGTTCTTCTTCAGCCAGTCGGCGACGACGCAGGCCCGCTCATACGGTCCGGGCGGGCAGCGATAAGGCTTGGCCGGAATGGTCATGGCGAAGACCTCGCCAGGCTTCATGGCGAGCAGCATGTTGCGCAGTTGCGTGGTTTGCGGACCGGCCTTCCAGGCGTGCGGCACCAGGGCCTGGGCCGTCGGCGATTCGAGACCGGCGAAGGTGTCGAAATCGACGCCCGGCGCGATGACCAGCCGGTCGTAGGGCAGCTTGCTGCCATCGGCGAGAGCGACGCTGTGGCCGACCGGGTCGATGGCCATGACTTCGCCCTTGAGCACCTTGATGCCGTAGCGCGTAGCCAGGTTGCTGTAAGCGTATTGCAGCGAGGAGATCGTGCGCTGGCCGTTCAGGACCAGATTGCTGAGAATGTTGGAGGTATAGGCGGTTTCGCGCTCGACCAGGGTGACCGAGACACCGCTGCCGCCCCACAGGCGGAGGTACTTGGCGACGGTGGCGCCGCCCATGCCGCCGCCGATCACGACGACACGGCCGGTGATGCCGGTATTGGTTGGGACGGTGCCGAGTTGGGCCGGCGTGGCCGAACGGGCAATACCTGCCCAGCTGAAGGCGGAGGCGCCGATGCCGGCCATGCTGGCCAGGCGAATAAAGTCACGACGTTTCATGTTTGGGCTCCTCTTAGCGCTTGGTTCTGGTGGATGTCGTCTTCTGCTTCGACAGATAATCGGCAATCAGACGGATCTGCGCGTCGGTGTAGCCACGGGCATGCATGTCCATGATGTCGGGCCGTGATTTGCTGCGCATCTCGATCAGTTCTTCGTAGATCTCCGCTGCCGATTCGCCGGAAAGGCGCTCGAAGCCGATGCTGGATTTGCCGTCATAGCCGTGGCACTGAAAGCAGTTCGAAGCCAGCAGGCGCCCGGGGGGCGGGGCAGTCGTCGTGGTCTGGGCCGCAACCGAGAAGCTGGCCAGGGCGATCGGGAGCACGAACAGGCTCCGCAAACGCAGTTTTCTTGGATTCATGGTGAACCTCCGCAAATGTTTCAAAGGGTGGATTTGCTGCAGCGCATCGTCCCTGGCCGAACAATGCAGGGCGGATAGTCCCTGTTTGGCGCGGGGTTTTGCACCTGTCGTCCACCCCCGACACTTTTGGGATTTCTGTCAATGACATACGATGGCGCCCATGAAACGCTACCCGCGCTCCTTCCTGCAGCTGGTTTCCCTTGGCCATGTCCTGGTCGCCTTGCCGCTGCTGGTGGTGACGGTTTACGTTTTCATCACCCTGGAGTCGCTGTCCGAGCAATACCGTGGCTCCGTTCAGGATGGTGCCCAGTCATCCCAGTTGAGCAGCGAGCTCAAGGAGGATTTGTTGCACATGGAGCGCAACCTGCGGCGCTACGAGGTGCTGCGCAGCGAGCAAGCCCTGGACGATTACACCCTGGTGTGCAAGGAGTGGCGCGAGCATGTAGCGGCCTATTCCCGGCTCGACCTGGTGCCCGGGGAGCTTCGTCAGGAGCTCGGGGCGCAACTGGAAATCGAGAGCCTTGCCTACGCAGCCCTGCGCGACGCCGGCAATACCCGTTCGTTGAGTTCGGTCATTGACCAATTGAAACTGCGCTCGGCCAGGGTGCTGGAGCAGGTCGATGGCATCCTGGAAAGCCGGCAAGCACGATTTCTTGAGGAGTCGGACAAGCTGCGCCGACGCATCCTGATCGCGGCCGCCATTGCCGTATCGGTGGCTGTCTTCTGCCTCTGGCTGATTCGCGGCCTGCTTGGCCGTTTGATCGGGCGTTTCGAGCGCGCCGTGGTGCGATTGGGGAAGGGCGACTTGCAACAAGCCATCGCGCTCGACGGACCGGGCGATTTGCGCTGGCTCGGCCGCTGGCTCGACTGGCTGCGGCGTCGCCTGCTGTCGCTGGAGGAATCACGCGCCCAGGTGCTGCGTCACGTCTCGCACGAACTCAAGACCCCCCTGGCAGCGATGCATGAAGGCGCATCCTTGCTGGCCGAAGAAGTGTCCGGCCCGCTGACCGAAGAGCAGGGTCGTATCGTCGGCATCATTCAGAACAATTCACGCCGCCTGCAAGGTCTGATCGACGGGCTGCTGCGCCTGCAACTGGCCGGGCATGCCGCCGAGCGTATCGGTCACGAAAAACTGCGCTTCGATTCGTTGACCGAAGAAGTTCTTGAGACCTATCGCCTGATTGCCAGCGAACGGCGAATCCGTTTCGCCTGTTCGCTCGCGGCAATCGAGGTCGTGGCGGGCCGCGAAGCCTTGGTGACCATCGTGAACAACCTGCTCTCGAACGCCGTGAAGTATTCGCCCGATGATGGTTGCATCACGATCAACTTGCAGCGTCGCGGCAACCGGGTGTGCCTCGATGTGCTCGATCAGGGGCCGGGCGTCGAAGCCCAGGATGTTGCCCATATTTTCGAACCGTTCTATCGCAGTGCCGCGTCGCGGCAGGTCGCCGGCATCGGGCTCGGCCTGGCGATCGCCCGTGAGTTCGTCCTGGCGCTGCGGGGCGAACTGTCCTTGCAGCCGACCGCCCAGGGTGCCCATTTCAGCGTATTGCTGCCGCTCGATGCGCCTTATTTGCGAGCCCAGACTCTTGTTTGAGGTAATTCGATGTTGATTCCATTTTTTCGATGCGTTTTCTTTGCTGCAGGTCTGTGCGGCTTAGTCCTGCTGACCGGGTGCAATACCGCTGAGCAGCGCTCGGCCGCAGCGATTGAGCCTTCGGCTACGGCGTCGACGCATGGCGAGATGCAGCGAATCAACGATTTGCAACGCCAGATGGCTGAGCGCCAACGCCAGTGCAACGAGGAAAAGCGGCGCCAGGAACAATCGCTTAAAGAATCCCATAAACGCAACGAGGAGCTTCAGAAGAAGCTCGATACCCTGCTTGCGATCGATCGCGAATTGCGCAGTCGGGGAAAGGGTAGCTGACCGATGGCAGATGGCCGCATTCTGGTCGTGGACGACGACCCCGATATGCTGCACCTGGTGAGCTTGCGCCTGACGGCGGCCGGCTACCAGGTGAGCGAGGCCGACTGCGGCGAGAACGCGCTGCTCCGTTTCCGCGAATGCCGCCCGCAAGTGGTCATCACCGACATGCGCATGGGCGAGATGGATGGCATGGCGCTGTTCCAGAACCTGCAAGCCGAAGCACCGACCCTGCCGGTGATCATCCTGACGGCGCATGGCACCATCCCCGATGCCGTGGCGGCGACCCGGCGCGGCGTATTCAGTTTTCTGACCAAACCTTTCGACGGCAAGGAATTGCTGCGCCGGGTCGCGGATGCGATCAATTTGTCGCCCCAGTTGGATGCGAACCTGGCGGCCGCGAGTTGGCGCAAGGAACTGATCACTGCCAGCGTCAGGATGGAGGAAGTGTTGCGGCAGGCGCTCCGGGTCAGCGAGGAGGAGAAGACAGCCATGCTGATCGGTCAGGCCGGGAGCGGCAAGACGCAGCTCGCCCGCGCGATCCATGCGGCTGGTCGACGCGCCGGACAAGGCTTCCTCACCATCTGCTGTACCGACTATCCGGCAAATGAAATGGAGGAAATGCTGGCCATCAGCGGCGAGTCATCGGTCTTTGCCAACGTCGCCGGGGGCACGCTTTTCCTGCAGGATGTCGGCGCCTTGTCTCCCCTGGCGCAGGCCAGGCTGTTTGCTGTCCTGCTGGCCCAGAACAAGGCGCTCGATCCGCTCTCCCGGCTGGTTCAGGGGGGCGGCGTCGAGCCGGTCCCGGATGTCCATATTCTGGTCTCCTCCCGGCAGCCGCTCGATGGGGCGGTGGCCGAAGGGCGGTTTCGCAGCGACCTCTTCTACCAGTTGGGGACTACCGTGCTAAGCGT
>JAEUOD010000165.1 GCA_016791065.1 Dechloromonas sp.
GCCAGGGCGCGGCGGCTCAGCTTGCGGCTCGGCCGGTCGTCGACGCCGGCGACATCGAGGTTTTCGGCGACGTCGGCCAATTGCGACAGGGCGCAGCCGAACTTGCACTTGATGTCCTCGGCTTCGCGGGTCGGCGTGCGCAGGGCCATGGCGATGTCGTTGGTGATCTGGTCGCCGGCGATCGGTATGACCGAGGTATGGCGAATAGCGCCCTGGGTCCACACGGCGATGTCGGTCGTGCCGCCACCGATGTCGATCAGGCAGACGCCGAGGTCCTTTTCATCCTCGGAGAGCACGGCGTAGCTTGAGGCCAGCGGCTGCAGCACGAGGTCATTGACCTCCAGGCCGCAGCGCCGCACGCACTTGACGATGTTCTGGGCGGCCGAGACGGCGCCAGTAACGATGTGCGTCTTCACTTCCAGACGCATGCCGCTCATGCCGATCGGCTCGCGGATACCGTCCTGGCCATCAATGACGAATTCCTGCGTCAGGATGTGCAGGATTTCCTGATCGGCCGGAATCGGCATCGCCTTGGCGGTCTCGATGACGCGCTCGACGTCGCTGGCGGTGACTTCCTTGTCCTTGATCGCCACCATGCCGTTCGAGTTGAAACTCTTGATGTGGCTGCCGGCGATCCCGGTATAGACGTCCTTGACCTTGCAGTCGGCCATCAGCTCGACTTCCTGGATGACGCGGCTGATGGTGTGCACCGTTTCCTCGATGTTCACCACGACGCCCTTCTTCAGGCCGCGCGAATCCTGGGAGCCCATGCCGATGACGTTCAGCTGGCCTTCCTGGTTGATCTCGGCGACCAGCGCGACGATTTTCGACGTCCCGATATCCAACCCGACGACCATGTCCTTGTTGTCCCTGCTCATATGCTTACTTTCCCTTCCCCTCGCTCGCGACCCGTATCGCGAAGCCATTCGGATACCGCAAATCCACTACCGTCGGACGAACCGCCCGCTTGGCGACCATCTCCGGATACACCTCGACAAAACGCTGCAGCCGGGCGGCAACCGGCGCTTTCGGCTGCTCCCGCCCCATGTCCACGACCATCCCGTTCTCCAGCCGCAACTGCCAGGCCAGGCGCGGCGACAGCAAAAGCTGCGACGGCCGTTCGCCAACCTTGGCGAAGGTCTCGACCAGTTCGCTGTAGCGCTTCAGCACTTCCGGCGCCGTACCCTGCGGCCCGTAGATCAGCGGCAGACGTTCCGCCTCCTCCTCGCCGAGCAAGGCCGCGAATACTTCGCCGTAACCATTGACCAGTTCGTTGCGCCCGAGCCCCCAGCGTGCCACCGGCTTGTGCTCTTCGATCCGCACCTCCAGCTTGGCCGGCCAGACACGCCGTACCTCCACCTTGCGCACCCAGGGCAATTTCTCCAGCGCCCCGCGCACGGCTTCCAGATTCAGGCTGAAGAAATTGCCGCGAATCGCCGGCGGCAAGACCTGCTCGATCTCGGCCCGGCGCGTATGCGCCAGCGGTTCCGCGAAAACCACCTGCTGCACTGGCAAGGACGGCACGCGCACCAGCCAGACCGCGCCAGCAGCCAGCAAGGCAGCGCCCGCGACCAGCATCAGCAGGTCGGAGAGGGCGTTGAGCAGGTGCGGTTTGTTCCACATTCATCGTCCCAGTCAGTCGTTCGCGGCCAGTTCCAGCACGCGGCGCACCAGCGCCGGGTAATCCATGCCGCTGACCCGCGCCGCCATCGGCACCAGCGAGTGGTCGGTCATGCCGGGCGCCGTATTCACTTCGAGGAAGAAATGGTTGCCCGCCTCGTCCATCAGGAAATCGACCCGTCCCCAGCCGCGGCCGCCCAGCACGCGGAATGCCTCGAGCGCCTGACGCCGGATTTCCGCCTCCTTGGCTTCGGGCAGGCCGCAGGGGCAGCGGTACTGCGTGTCGTCTCGGTTGTACTTGGCCTCGTAGTCATACCACTCGGTCGCCGGCTCGATCTTAATGATGGGCAGGGCGACCATGTCGTCGCCGCGACCGATGATCCCCACCGTGTATTCGCCGCCCATGACGCCCTTCTCGGCGATCACCAGCGCGTCGTACTTGGCGGCTTCGGCATAGGCCAGGTGCAGCGTGTCATGTTCTTTGACCTTGCTGATGCCGATCGACGAGCCTTCGTGCGCCGGCTTAACGAAGATCGGCAGGCCGAGTTCCTCCTCGATGTCGGCAAAATCCGAATCGGCGTTGAGCAGGGCATATTCCGGCACCGGCAGGCCGGCCGCCTGCCACAGCAACTTGGTGCGGAACTTGTCCATGCCGAGGGCGGAAGCCATGACGCCGGAGCCGGTATAGGGAATGTGCATCAGCTCGAGCGCGCCCTGGATCGTGCCGTCCTCGCCGTGACGGCCGTGCAGCGCGATGAAGGCGCGGTCGTAACCCTTGAGCGCGTCGAGCGGCTGCTCGGCGGGATCGAAGGGATGGGCGTCGATGCCCTGGCCCTGCAATGCGGCCAGCACGCGCGAACCGCTGTTGAGGGAAACCTCGCGTTCGGCGGATGTTCCACCGAAGAGGACTGCAACCTTGCCGAAACCGCTCATTTGAACTCCACCACCTTGCCCGGAACGGCGCCGATCGAGCCGGCGCCCATGCACAACACCACGTCGCCATCGCGGGCGACTTCCATGATCGTTTGCGGCATCGCCGCGATGTCCTCGACGAAGACCGGCTCGACCTTGCCGGCGACGCGCAGGGCGCGAGCCAGCGACCGGCCGTCGGCAGCGACGATCGGCGCCTCGCCGGCGGCATAGACATCAGCCAGGCAGAGGGCATCGACCGTACTCAGCACCTTGACGAAATCCTCGAAGCAGTCACGTGTCCGCGTGTAGCGGTGCGGCTGGAAGGCCAGCAGCAGGCGGCGACCGGGGAAGGCGCCGCGAGCGGCGGCCAGGGTCGCGGCCATCTCGACCGGATGGTGGCCGTAGTCGTCCACCAGCGTGAATGAACCGCCAGCCGGCAACGCCACTTCGCCGTAGCGCTGGAAGCGCCGGCCGACGCCCTTGAACTCGGCCAGCGCCTTGACGATGGCGGCATCCGGCACCTGCACCTCGGTCGCGACGGCAATCGCCGCCAGCGCGTTGAGCACGTTGTGCATGCCCGGCGTGTTCAGCGTGATTGCCAGACGGCTGGTCGTGCCATTGACGCGCACGCAGTCGAAACGCATCTGGCCGGCATCGGCGACGATGTTCTCGGCGTAGAAATTGCAGCCCGGCGTCAGGCCGTAGGTGACGATCTGCTTGGCGACCTGCGGCATGATGGCGCGGACATTGGCGTCGTCGCCGCAGAGCACCGCCACGCCGTAGAAGGGCAGACGATTGAGGAACTCGACGAAGGCGCCCTTGAGGCGCTCGAAATCGTGGCCGTAGGTTTCCATGTGGTCGGCGTCGATGTTGGTGACGACCGAGAGCACCGGCGACAGGAAGAGGAAGGAGGCATCCGATTCATCGGCCTCGGCCACCAGAAAATCGCCGCTACCAAGGCGGGCATTGGCGCCGGCGGCGTTCAGCCGGCCACCGATGACGAAAGTCGGGTCGATGCCGCCTTCGGCCAGGATGCTGGCGACCAGGCTGGTCGTGGTGGTCTTGCCATGGGTGCCGGCGATGGCGATGCCGCGATTCAGGCGCATCAGTTCGGCCAGCATCTGGGCGCGCGGCACGACCGGGATCTTGCGCTCGCGGGCGGCGATCACTTCCGGGTTGTCTTCCTTGACTGCCGTCGACACAACCACGGCATCGGCCCCTGCGGCATTCTCGGAGGCATGGCCGATCATCACCTCGACGCCCTCGCCTTCGAGACGGCGCGTCGTGGCGCTGGCGGCGATGTCGGAACCGCTGACCGTATAGCCAAGGTGGGCCAGCACTTCGGCGATGCCGCTCATGCCCGAACCGCCGACGCCGACGAAGTGGATGTGTTTGACCTTGTGTTTCATTTCGCACTCTCCGCGCAGAGGTTCGCCACTTCTTCGGTGGCATCGGGCTTGGCCAGGCTGCGGGCC
>JAEUOD010000166.1 GCA_016791065.1 Dechloromonas sp.
CAGCATGCTGTCGATGATGAAGGCGTTGCGGCTGTCGATGACCCGCTGCTCGTCCTGACGAGCCGGTGTTTCAGGTGTTTCGCGCAGGACGTTGCCGCGCAGGTCGGTGATCTTGCGGATGAAATGCGGCGCGACCTTGTAGCCGCCGTTGGCGAACACGGCGTAGGCGGTGGCCAGTTGCAGCGGCGTGACCGAGCCGCTGCCGAGGACCATGGTCAGGTTGGCCGGATGCTTGTCGGCATCGAAGCCGAAGCGGGTCAGGTAGTCGCGCCCGTATTGCGGCGAGATGGCCTTGAGCAGGCGTACCGCGACGATGTTCTTTGAGCGGGCGAGGGCGCGGCGCAGGCTGATCGGGCCGTCGAAGCCGTCGTCGTTCTGCGGTTCCCAGGGCTGGCCGTTTTCGCCGCCGGGCAGCGAGAGCGGCGCATCGTTGACCAGCGTGGCCGGCGAAAAGCCTTTTTCCAGCGCGGCGGAATAGACAAAGGGCTTGATGCTCGACCCCGGCTGGCGCCAGGCGCTGGTGACGTGGTTGAACTGCCGGCGGGAGAAGTCGAAACCGCCGACCATGGCGCGATAGGAGCCGTCCTCGGCATCGAGCGCGACGAAGGCGGCCTCGACCTCGGGCAACTGGCTGATCGCCCAGCGCCCCTTGGCATCCTGGCTGACCCGGATCACCGAGCCGGCGCGAATTCGCTGGTCCAGCCGATTGGCGGTCAGGGCACGGGCCGCGAAGCGCAGGCCGTCGCCAGTGATCTCCAGCGTGTCGCCCGACGCCGGCTCGACCCTGACGCGCTTGGCCGAGGCCTCGGTGACGACGGCGGCAATCAGGTTGTCGCTGCGCGGATAGCGGGCCAGGGTCTGGTCGATCACCGTATCCCGCTCGTCGGCGTCGGCCGGCAGGTCGACGAAGCCTTCCGGCCCGCGGTAGCCGTGGCGCTGGTCGTAGGCCAGCACATTGCGCCGCACCGATTCGTAGGCCGCGTTCTGCTCGGCCTTGTTGAGCGTGGTGACGACATTGAGGCCGGCCGTGTAGGTCTCCTCCTTGAACTGGGCGAAGACCTCCTGGCGCACCAGTTCCGCAACATAGTCGGCATGCGCCTCGAACTGCAGGGTCTTGCTGATCTTGAGCGGCTGGGCGACGGCCTTGGCATATTGCTCTGACGTGATCTGCTCGAGCGCGAGCATGCGCTTGAGTACCATCTCCTGGCGTGCCTTGGCGCGAATCGGATTGACCGCCGGATTGTGCTTGGCCGGGTTCTGCGGAATGCCGGCGAGCATGGCGGCTTCGGCCAAGTCGATGTCGGCCATGGGCTTGTTGAAGTAGGTGCGGGCGGCGCTGGCGAAGCCGTGCGTGCGCTGGCCCAGGTAAATCTGGTTCATGTAGAGCTCGAGAATCTGGTCCTTGTCGAGGGCCGCCTCGATGCGGAAGGCGAGCAGTGCCTCGGCCAGCTTGCGCTTGAGCGTGCGCTCCTGCGAGAGGAAGAAATTACGCGCCACCTGCATGGTGATGGTCGAGGCGCCCTGGCGGGAGCCGCCGCTCAGGTTGGCCACCGCCGCCCGCGTCACGCCGCGCAGGTCGATGCCGCCATGTTCGTAGAAGCGCGAATCCTCGATGGCCAGCAGCGCATCCTTGAGCACCTGCGGGATCTCCTGGATCGGCACGAAATCGCGGTGTTCCTCGCCGAATTCGCCGAGCAGCGCGCCGTCTGTGGTGTAGATGCGCAGCGGAATCTTGGGTCGATAGTCGGTGACGACATCGAAGGACGGCATGTTGGGCAGAACGCTTGCCAGCGTATAGACGGTGAAGACGATGGCGACCAGCAGCAGGTCGAGGCCGGCGGCCAGGAGCGTGCGGCGCGGCTGGCTGCGGTAGTTCTCGGTGGCGAAGGGAAGGGCCAGGAATCGGCCGACGGTCGAATGGAAACTCATGCGGGATTCCTCGATGAGTGTCCCGGCACGGCCGGGGCGATGAGGGAGGTCTGGCCGGATGCGGACAAGCGGGTCAGCGCCCCTTCTTCCGGGCCGGCTTGTACAGCTTGAATACCGTGCGGGCGTCCTGTTCGGCCCGTTCCTGGGTGCAGATCGACGTGTCGTCGTCGTGACCGCTGAAGAAATCGTCGGCCTGGGCGCGCATGACGATGGCGATGGCGGTGTCGTCGTCCAGCGTGTAGATCTCGGTGAGCAGGGTGGCGACCTCGTCGAGGAACTGCTCGTAGGTCATCGACGGGGCGGGCTTCTTCATTGGCTTTCCTTGCTGCGCTTCAACTGCTGCCAGGCGAGCAGCACCTGGCCGGAATGGCGGACGATGTCCTGATAGCGCTCGGCCGGCAGGGCCTGGCGCAGGGATTCGAACAACTGCTGGGTGCTGTCCTTGGCCACGTCGGACATGGCGTCCATGTTGCCGAGCAGCGAAATCTGGATGTGGGCCAGGGCATCGGCGACCAGGCGCCAGCCGATCTGCGGCATGCGCTGGTCGAGCGCCAGCATCATGCTGCCCAGCGGTTGCAGCAGTTCCTTCGCTTCCTCGGCCGATTCGCAGGCCGCCATGGCGTGCCAGAGCGCCAGGTGCAGGCTGCGTCGCAGTTCGATCTTGAAATCGACGGCATCGGTCTCGACCTGCTCGATACGGCTGAAATGCTGCTGGAAGATGGCGTCGGACTGGACGTTGAGGCGGCTGCGCAGCGAGGCCAGCAGGGCCGACAGTGCCGGAATGGCGTTGAGCTGGAAAGCCTGCGTATAGGCCAGGCCCCATTGGTCGAGGCCGGTGACCAGCATGGCCAGGCGCAACAGGCGCTGTTCGTCGCCCTCGCCGGCGTCGCACCAGGCGATGACGCGGCCTTCGAGCTCGCGCAGGGACTTGCCGAGCTGTTCCGGGTCGGGCGTCAGGGTCTGCCGGAAAACGCCGGCGAAGATGTCCTGCGCCAGGCGCGCCGTCGCGCGCTGGGTTTCGGCGTCGGCCAAGGTGGCGAGGGTGTCGGCGGCGAGGCTGGGGGTGGTCATTGGCATGCTTCGAACGAAAGGCGGGAGGGCATTTTATCGGAGCTTGGCGCGGCTGCCGATGGTCGCGTGCCGTGGCGGCCGGGCGGGCGTCAAAGCGCGAGCGCCAGGAAACGGGTGCCGGGAACGGGGTTGTAGCTCACCGCCTCGGCCGGGAGGAAACCGAGCGATGCATACAGTTGTTGTGCGGCGACGAACTCGGGAAGAACGTCGAGGCACATCCGGGCGTAGCCCGCAGTCCGCGCCAGGTCGATCATGCGCTCGACGAGTCGGCGGCCGATCTGCCCGCCGCGCGCCGTCGGCCGCACATAGACCCGCTTCAGTTCGCAGCGCTCGGCATCGACCCGGCGCAAGGCGGCGCAGCCGACCACGGCTGTGTCCTGTTTCGCCAGCAGGATGCAGCCTTCCGGTGCGGCGTACTTGCCGGGCAGGCCGGCGAATTCGTGCTCGTAATCCTGATAGGCGAGGCTGACGCTGGGACTGGCCACGTACTCGCGAAAGATGGCGAGGACTTCCGGCAGATCGTCGGGAAATCGGGCGGGTACGATGGCGTTCATGCTGGCAGGCTGAAATGACGGTTGGGTTCGGATTCTCCCATATCCGTTTCCGGGAATTCAAAAGCAAGCAACGGGATGTTTTGTTGGGGAAAGGCGACTACAGTCAGGGTGTCGATCAATTGAAGGGCAAGGAAAGAGCATGAAAAGCACGCGTGCCGCGCCGGCCAGGGCGGCGGAAACACTCGGCGACCCGCGCTGGCAGCGCGTGCTGGCGCGCGATGCCGGGGCCGACGGGCAGTTTGTGTACTCGGTGAAGACGACCGGCGTCTATTGCCGGCCGTCCTGCGGGGCGCGCACGCCGCGGCCGGAGCATGTGGCCTTCCATGCCTCGGCTGCCGAAGCCGAGCGGGCCGGTTTTCGTGCGTGCAAGCGCTGCCAGCCCGACCGGGCGCCGCTCGCCGAGCGCCAGGCGGCGCTGGTCGCCGAGCTCTGTCGCCTCATCGACCAGGCCGAAACGCCGCCCAGCCTGCAGACGCTGGCTGAACACGCCGGCCTCAGCCCGCACCACCTGCATCGCCTTTTCAAGGCGCAGACCGGCCTGACACCCCGGGCCTATGCCGCGGCCCGGCGCGGCGAGCGGCTGCGCGACGGCTTGGCGTCCGGCGCCACGGTTACCGAGGCGGTCTTCGCCGCCGGCTTCAACGCCAGCGCCCGCTTTTACGACCAGGCCGATGCCTTGCTCGGCATGCCGCCGCGCCGCTTCAAGGCCGGCGGCGAGCGGGAGCGCATCCGTTTTGCCATCGGCCAGTCATCCCTTGGGGCTATCCTCGTCGCGGCCACTGAAAACGGTCTGTGCGCCATCCTGCTCGACGACGATCCCGAATTCCTCATCCGCGATCTGCAGGCACGCTTTCCCCGGGCGGAACTGCTCGGCGGCGATCCCGACTTCGATGCCTGGATGGCGCAGGTCGTCGGCTTCGTCGAGGCGCCGGGGATCGGCCTGAAGCTGCCGATCGATGTGCGCGGCACGGCTTTCCAGCGCCGTGTCTGGCAGGCCCTGCAGCAGATCCCGCCAGGCCGGACGGTGACCTACAGCGAAGTCGCGGCGTCCATCGGCCAGCCGGCGGCGGTACGCGCCGTGGCCGGCGCTTGCGCCGCGAATGCGCTGGCCGTGGCGATCCCCTGCCACCGCGTGGTGCGTACCGACGGCAGCCTCTCGGGCTATCGCTGGGGTATCGCGCGCAAGCGCGCCCTGCTTGAACGGGAGAAGCAGGGGTGAACGGCGACCTGTTCGCCGATGTCGACCGCCGCCCGTGGGCGGAGCGGCTCGGGCCGGGCAGCCTGATCCTGCGCGGTTTCGCCCTGGCGGAAGCGCCGGTGCTGCAGGCCGGCATCGCGGCGGTGACGGCCGCGGCGCCACTGCGGAGGATGCAGACACCGGGCGGCTTCACGATGTCGGTGGCGATGAGCAATTGCGGCGACCTCGGCTGGGTGAGCGACGCCTCCGGCTACCGCTATGCGGCGGCCGATCCGCAGAACGGCGCGCCGTGGCCGGCAATGCCGCCAGGCTTTCACGAACTGGCCGGCGACGCCGCGCAGCAGGCCGGCTTCGCGGGCTTCGCGCCCGATGCCTGTCTGATCAATCGCTACGAACCCGGGGCGCGGATGTCGCTGCACCAGGACAGGGACGAGCGCGACCTGACCCAGCCCATCGTCTCGGTCTCGCTCGGTCTGCCCGCCACCTTCCTGTTCGGCGGCTTGCGCCGGGCTGAACCGACGCAGCGCCTGGTGCTCCAGCATGGCGACGTGCTGGTTTGGGGCGGGCCGGATCGCCTGCGCTACCACGGCGTGCTGGCGCTCAAGCCGGGGGCGCATCCGGCAGTCGGCGCGTACCGCTTCAACCTGACTTTTCGCCGGGCCCGCTGAAGCATGGTCGAGTACCGCTTCCGCCTTGCCCTGCCGGCCGATTTCCGGGCCGACGACTTCCTGCGCTTCCATCGTCGCGATACGCAGGCCGTGGCCGAGCGGGTCGGCGAGCGCCGGCTGGAGAAGGCCCTGCGCTGGCGTGGCACGCCGCTGTGCCTCTGCCTGGAAATGGCCGGGGGATGGGCCGAGGCGAGGGTCGTGGCTGAAGAAGCGCTCGGGGCGGGCATTCTGGCGCCTCTCGAATCCCGGGTTGCCGCCATGCTCGGGCTGACGCAGCCGGTCGACGAATTCGCCCGCCGTCATGCGGTGCATCCGGAGCTGGGCCGCCTGATCGCGCGCCTGCCGGGCCTGCGCGTGCCGCTCACCGCGACCCCGTTCGAGGCGCTGAGCTGGGCCGTGACCGGGCAGCAGATCAACGTTGCCGCCGCCGTCTCCCTGCGCCGCAAGCTGATCCAGGCGGCCGGCAGGCCGGTGCCCGGTGGCTTATTGTGTCCGCCCGATGCGCCCGAGGTGCTCGCGCTGGGCGAGGCAGGGCTGCGCGCGGCCGGTTTTTCGCAGGCTAAGGCCGCCTGCCTGCTGCGGCTGAGCGAAGCCGTGTGCGACGGCACGCTGCCGCTCGACGACTGGCTGGCCGATCCGCCGGCCGAGCTGATCCGCGAGCGCCTGCTGGCGATTCGCGGTATCGGGCCGTGGACGGTCAATTACACCTTGCTGCGCGGTTTCGGCTGGCTCGACGGCTCGCTGCATGGCGATGTCGCGGTCCGGCGCGCCCTTCAAGGCCTGCTCGGCCGGCCGGAGCGGATCGCTGCGGCCGAGGCCGAAGCCTGGCTTGCGGATTTCGCGCCCTGGCGGGCGCTGGTCGCGGCGCACCTCTGGGCCAGCCTGGCGCTGGCGGCTTGAGCGATGGGCTCAGGCCTCGCCGATTTCGGCCTGGTAGCGGGCGACCGCGCCCTGCAGCCAGTGGCTGAAGGCGGCCAGCTTGGCCGTGCCGTGGCTGCGCATCGGCCAGATCAGCCAGCAGGGCACCGGATAGGGCGCGCTGATGTCGGAAAGCAGGGTCAGTTCGCCATTGGCGATCAGGTCGTGCACCAGCGAGCGGCGGGTCAGCGAAACGCCCTGGCCCTGGCGCACCGCCTCGATGACGAGGTTGGAGTCGCTGAACACCGGCCCGCCGAGGCTGATCTGCGGCAGCCCGGCGGCGGCCAGCCAGCCGCTCCAGCTTTCGACCGAGCGGATCAGCGGTGCTGCGATGATCTCTGCCGGCGTGCGCGGCAGGTTGCCGCCGTTGAAATGCGGGGCAGCGACCGGGACCAGGGTGTCGACGAAGAGCAGGTTTTGCGACGTCCCTTCCCAGCCGCCCGGACCCATGCGTACGGCGGCATCGACGCGGTCGACCTGGAAATCGACGAGGTCGAGGCCGGCGCGCAGGGTGATCTTCAGTTCCGGATGGGCGGCGGCGAATTCGGGCAGGCGGCGGACCAGCCAGTGGGCGCCGAACGAGGGCAGGACGGCGACGATCAGTTCGTCCGGTCTGGGCAGGGCGAGGACGTCGGCGGTGGCGCTGGCGATGTCGTCGAGCGCCATGCGCAGGCGCAGCGAGTAGATGCGGCCATCCTCGGTGATGGTGAGCCGCTTGCCGTGGCGGACGAAGAGCGTGAAGCCGAGGTAGTCCTCGAGGGCACGCAGCTGCTGGCTGACGGCGCCGTGCGTGACATGCAGTTCGTCGGCTGCCTGGACAACGCTGCCGAGCCGCGAGACGGCTTCGAAGGCACGCAGGGCGGGCAGGGGTGGAAATTTCTTCATGTTAGAAAGTCTAACATTCGGATGGATTATTTATCGCTTTTAATCCATCCAGTGGGCGCGTACATTTTGCCGTGACAAAGGAGCGATAGCCATGCTGACATATGCCCGATTTTTGCTCTACCCCGGCGAGATGCTTCGGCTCGACGGCAGCACGCCGGTCACCTTGTACTGCGAACAGGGCAGCCTGTGGGTGACGGCTGGCCGCGAGGGCATCGACCACGCCCTTGCGGGCGGGGAGCGCTTCGTCTGCCCGGCCGGCACGATCCTGATCGAAGGCAGCGGTACGCTGCTCGTGATGGCCAAGCGCCAGCCCCGACTGGCGGCGGTCTGGCAACGCGGCTTGCCTTTTCGTAACATGGCCCTGCTGTCGCCTGCAACCGCACAGGCCGCGGCTTAACCAAGGAATCCCCGATGTTCGATCTTTACATTGGCAACAAAAACTACTCGTCCTGGTCCCTGCGACCCTGGCTGCTTATGAAGCATTTCGGCATTCCGTTCCGCGAGCACATGGTCTCGGTGGCCGGGCGCGACTACAACCCCGCGCTCAAGCCGCTGGCCGGCAACGCCCGCGTGCCCAGTCTGCATGACGATGGCTTCCAGGTCTGGGAGAGCATCGCCATCGCCGAATACCTGGCCGAGCGTTTTCCTGCGATGTGGCCGGCCGACGCTAAGGCCCGGGCCAGGGCGCGCAGCATCTCGGCCGAGATGCATGCCGGCTTCGCCAAATTGCGCACGGCGATGCCGATGAACCTCAAGCTCAAGCTCAAGGGCAAGCTGCCGACGGCCGAGGTGCAGCGCGACATCGACCGCGTTGTCGAAATCTGGGAGGAGGCGCGCACGCAGTTCGCGACGGCGGACGGGCCTTACCTGTTCGGCGCCTTTTCGGTGGCCGACGCGATGTTCGCGCCCGTCGCCTGGCGCTTCCACGTCTACAACGTGGCTTTGCCGCCGCTCGCGGCGGCCTATCGCGATGCCCTGCTCGCCCACCCGGCGATGATCGAATGGTACGAGGCCGGCATCCGCGAGAGCGAGGCGCATGCCCATTACGACGGGCTGGCCGGGGAATACGGCGGGTCGCGCTGAAAAGGGATCCCGCCGTACGAACGGCGGAATCCCGGTTAGCCCGCTTTAGGGCGATTTGCGCCAGCTGGCATCGGGGTCGAAGCGCGTGATGCGCTCGGCCTTCGTCGCCGTCTGCTTGCCCAAGCTCTTTTCGTACACCGTGCCGTCGTGGCTGACCATGAAGCTCATGATGCCGCTGACCCCGTACTTCACCGGGTAGGCGAGGATCGCGAAGCCGCCGAGCAGCTTGTCGCCGACCAGATAGTCGTACTTGCCACCCGGTGCGGCCGGCCCCTGGCCGGTGAGGATGCGGTAGCGGTAGCCGTGGTAGCCGGCGTCGGCCTTGCTATAGCCCTCGCGGGTCGCCTGGGCGATGAGCGGACCAAGCGGACTCGGTTTTTCGCCGCCGGCGGTCGGCCAATAGAGGCCGTCGCGTTTGCCTTCCTGTGCCTGGAAGCGCCGGGCATAGTCGGGAAGGCCATTGCCATCCGGGTCGCTGGCGGCGTATTCGCGCTGGGCATCGACAATGGCGAGCAGGGTCTGGATCGTGTCCAGCTCGTTGCGGCCGATGCGGCGATTGGTGATTTCTTCCTTGCCGGCCGCCGTATCGAAGACCCAGCCGTTGCCCTTGCGTACCAGCGGGGCCGGGAAGGGCCAGTCGTCGTCGCCGACCAGCAGTTGGGCACGGTCGTCGGCCAGCGGCTTGACGGCATGTTGGCGGTCGTAGGCGGCGAGGAATTTCTCGCCTTCGGCGCGGTCGGCCACCGGGTCGCCGCTGAACAGCCAGCGGCCTGCACCGGCGCCGACGACGGCGAGGATGGCCGGGTGGTCGTGATTGCGCAGGGCGTCGGCGAGGGCGCGGGCAGCCTCTTCGGGGGCGGCGAAGACCTGTTGCGGGGCGAGGCCCTTGCCGGCGTGGGCGAGCGGGGCGCCGGCCAGAGCGAGGGCGAGCGCGAGGGATTGCAGTGTCTTATTGAATTTCATCGTGATCTCCGGGGTATCGGTTGGGCATCGGTTCAACGGCGGCCGCCACGGCCACCGCCGCCGGCGCGTCCGCCACCGCCACCACTGAAGCCGCCGGCACTGCGGCCACCGAAATCGCCACCCCGGCTGGCACTGCCACGCGAACTGGCATCGCGCGTCGAGGCCCCGCTATTGACGCCGGAAAAGCCGCCGCCACCCCGGTCCATGTTGCCGGCGCTGGCGCGGTTGCTGGCCGTGTCGCGCTGGCCGCCGCGATCCATGCTCCCGGCGCTGGCGCCGCCCGTGCCGCGGTCGAAGTTGCCGGCCCGATCGCCGGCACTGCCTGCCCGGTCGCCGGCTGCCCCGCCCCGATCCATGTTGCTAGCGCGATCGCTCGCGCTGGCGCCACGGTCGAAATTGCCATCGCGCTGGCCGCGATCGCCGGCCAGGCGATCGGCTGTACTGACGCGCTGGTTGAGTTCGTTGCGATCCATCTGGTTCAGTTCCTGGCGACCGGATTCGGCGCGGCCGCGGAACTGTTCGCGCGACTGTGCGGCCTGTGCATTGCCGCCGCGGTTGTACTGGCGGGCCACGTTCTGGTCCTTGTAGGCGACGCCGCGGCGATGCTCGACGTTGTGGTTCCAGTTCTTGTTGGAAATGTTGGTACGGTTGAAATTGTTGTAGCGATCGACGTCGATATTGATGTTGTTGTTGCCCCATCCGCCCCAATGGCAACTGCCCCAGATCGCGGCACCGACGAAGACGCCGGTGGCAAAGGCGAGGCCGGGCGCATAGACGTAGCTCGGTGGGTACATGTAGTAGGGCGGCGTCGTGTACCACCACGCGCCATAGACCGTGGACGGGTTGTAGGTCGGGACATAGACCACGTCTGGCTTCGGCGATTCGACGACGTAGACGGTCTGCGTGGCCTGGGTTTCCTTCTTGACCACCATCTGCTCGTTCGATTTCAGGTTGCCGGCGGCATCGGCCTTGGCGCGCAGGCTTTGCACCGTGGCCATGACTTCCTGCTGCTGGGCGAGGAAGGCGTCGCCGAGGCGTTGGGTCCAGTCCAGCTTTTCGTTCATCTGGGCCAGGACTTGCGGCACCGAGGTCAATGACTTCACCGAGGGATCCCAGGTTTGCTTGGTCATGGCGTCTTCTAGCGCCTTGCCGGTGAGCTTGGAATTGGCCTTGGACCAGCGCGCCGCCTCGACGACTTCGAGCGGATAGGTCGAAGCCATGAAGATCTGTGCGAGCAGGGCATCAGGATAGAGGGCGATGGGCGCCAGCAACTGGTCGAGATCCTGTTGCGAGAAGGTTTTGGCGGCCGGATTGGCCGCCGCCGTCGATGTCGCCGGCTGCTGAGCAGCAGCCGGGGCGAGCGCCAGTGCCATGCAGAGCGGCAGCGCGGCGAGGCGGAAGAAAGGTCTGTTCATAGGTTTTCCTTGCGGTGCGGGGGCTCAGTTGGCGGCGCTTTGCTGGTTGGCCAGGGCCTTGTCGGTGACTTCCTTGTAGAGGCCGGTGACCTTGCGGGCCAGCTCCTGGTATTCCGGATGGTTGTCGATCAGCGGCTTGATCTTCATGGCGTCGTCCATCACTTCGGCGAGGAAGCCGATATCCGGATCGGTCAGTGTTTCGCCCTTGTCGACGCGCGCCTTGATGTCGAGGACGCGCGGCAGGCGCTGCTTTTCCAGACGTTCGACGAGGACGGCGAGAACGCCTGCTTCATTGGCGGGAGAGGTCATTGTGTGCTCCTTGGATAAGGGTCAGATGTAGCCGAGGAATTTCCACCAGGTCAGCGCGAAGACGAGCAACAGTCCGTAGCCGAGCAGGGTGAGCCACAGGCCGATCTTGGTGAATTGCTTGCTGGTGAAGGTTTCGGTGCCGAGGCAGACCATGTTCTGCGGTGCGTTGATCGGCAGGATGAAGCCGAAACTGACGACGAAGCCGAGCAGCATGGTCATGCCCATGACGTTGATGTCGCCGCCCAGGCGCTGCAGGACGGCAATCATGATCGGCAACAGGGCGGAGGTCAGCGAGGTGGCGCTGGCGAAGCCGATGTGGATCAGGATGAGGAAGAGCGAGAGGCCGGCGAAGATGCCGAAGCTGCCCAGGGTTTCGAGGTGCAGCGCCTTGACCACGATGTCAGCCAGCCACATGGCGGCCTTGGTGTCGAGCAGGGCGGTACCGAGGCTGATGCCGACGCCGAAGACGACGATCGTGCCCCAGGGTACCTGCTTCTGCACCTGTGGCCAGGTCATGACGCCGATGCGCGGCAGGAAGAGCACGGCCAGGCCGACGATGGTGACGGTCGTGGTGTCGATCTCATGCAACTGCTTCTCGGTGACCCAGAAGGCGATGAGCAGCGCGATGGTGATCAGGACGCGCCATTCGGCCGCAGTCATCGGCCCCATTTCGGTCAGCGCCTTGCGAACCGCCTCCTTGCCGCCCTCGATGCTTTCCTTTTCCGGCGGCATCAGCTTGCGGGTGAGGACGAACAGCACGACCGACATCACGATGGCGTAGGGGGCGCCGGCGATCAGCCATTCCGACCAGGCCGGCGTATCGCCGAGGCTTTTTTGCAGAAAACCGATAGTCAGCATGTTCTGCGCCGCCGAGGTCATGATCCCCATGTTCCAGATGCTGGTCGCCTGGGCGACGACGATCATCAGCGAGGCGGCGAACAGCGAACGCTTGTCGACGCCGAAGGCCGCGATGATGCCGCTCATGATCGGCACGACGCAGGCGACGCGGGCCGTGGCCGACGGCACCATGAGCGAGAGGATGATGGTGACAGCGATGGCGCCGACCAGCACGCCGCGCGCCGTGGTGCCGACCCGGTTGAGCGTGCGGTAGGCGATGCGGCGGTCGAGGCCGGTCGCGGTCATCGCCACCGACAGGAAGAGCGCCGCCGCGACCAGCGCCAGCGCCGAGTTGGAAAAGCCCGATAGCGCCTTGGCCAGTGCCTTGCCGGTACCCAGCATCTCGGGGCCGGTGCCGGCCGGCGCGGTGCCGAGCGCGAGCGCCATGAGGGCCACGATGAGGACGGACGACACCGCGTAGTCGAGCGCTTCGGTCAGCCAGACGATGACCGCGAAAGCGAGGATGGCCAGGATGCGTTGGCCGGCAATGCTCAAGCCTTCCGGCGTCGGCATCAGGGCGACGGCGAGGGCCGCGACCAGGGCGACGAGGATGGCGATGGGAAAGGGGCGGGCTGCTCCGGCAGCGGGTGTCGATGCTGTGCTCATCTTGGTCTCCGTTTTCATCCGGGCCGCAACCTGCAATACCCCTGCAACCCGAAAGGCTGACACTGACACGTTCTGAAAGCAGTGTATGCCGAATTTAGCCAACTGTCTTGCAGCAGCAGGGGAGGATTACGCTATAGTTTGTCATGCACACTGTTGCACACAGCGCGTTCCCGGTACAAAACCCGATATTTCCTCAACAACAAAGAGAATCGTCATGCACAAGAACATTTCCAGCCTGCTCGCCGCCCTGATCCTGGCTCTCCCCATTGCCGCCCATGCCCAAAGTGCTCCGCAGGCCGCTGTCGTGGCAGCGACCGCTCCGGGACAGGCCGCTGCCGTGGAGGCTGTCCAGTTGCAGGGCAAGGTCAAGTCCATCGACAAGAAGGCACGCAGCGTCGTCGTGGTCGGTGCCAGCGGCGCCGAACTGTTCTTCGTGCTCGGCGAGGAAGCCCGCAATTTCGACCAGATCCGCGTCGGCGACCTGGTGACCCTGACCTACGCCCAGGCCCTGGCACTCAAACTGCTCAAGGTCGAGAATAACGGCATCCGCGAGCGCGTCGAGTCCCAGCAGGCGGTGCGCGCCAAGCCGGGCGAGAAGCCGGCCGGTGCCGTCGAGCGTACGGTGCGTATCATCGCCAACGTCGTCGCGGTCAATCCCAAGGCTGGTACGGTTACCCTGCGCGGTCCGAAGCGGACCGTCGAGCTGGTCGTCAATGACCCGGCGCAACTCAAGGAAATCAAGGTCGGCAACCAGGTTGAGGCGGACTACGTCGAGGCGGTTGCCCTGGAAGTCACGTCGGCCAAGAAGAAGTAAGCCACCCAGGACAACGGTGCGGCCGCACTTGCCGGGCCGCACCCCGCCAGGAGCTTTTATGCTTCGTCTTAGTTTTACTGTCAGGCCGCTTGCCCTGAGCGTTGCGTTGGCGCTCGGCGGTTGCGCAGTTGTCTGGCCGACCTACGAAACGCCGCCGGTCGAGGTGCCACCTGCCGCCATCAAGCCGCTGAGCATCGACCGCCAGTGGTGGAAAGCCTATGGCGATCCGGTTCTCGACCAGTTGGTGGATGAGGCGCTGGTCAATAACCTCGACCTTGCCAAGGCCGCAGCCAATATCGAGGAAGCCCGGGCCAATGCCGGTGCCGCGCGGGCGCTGCTGTCGCCTCGTGTCGATGGCGTTGCCAAGGCGGGATATTCGAAGCGCCAGCTGAACCTGGCGATGACCGAGGAAGATTTCAACAGCGCCTCGGGCAGCGCCATCCTCGGTGTTGCGGTGAACTGGGAAATCGATCTCTGGGGGCGCATACGCCAGACGAACGATGCCGCGCTGGCCCGCCTTGCGGCTTCCGAGCACACGCGCAATGCGACGGCGCTGTCGGTCTCGTCAGCCGTCGTCGAAAGCTATCTGCAGTTACGCACGCTCGACGCCAAGCTGGTCATGACCCGCAACGCCGCGGCCGATCTCAAATACGCCGCGAATCTCGAATTGCGCCGCTGGAAGGCCGAAGCCGGTACCGAGCTGGCCTATCGCCAGAGTCTCGCCGAATGGTCGGCGACCGAGGCGCGGATTCCGAACATCCTGTCCGCCATCGCGCGTACCGAACTGGCACTGCAGTTGCTGGTCGGCCGCAGCCCACGCCAGATGGCCGAGCACTTGCAACGCGGGGCACAGCCCCAGGTGCCCGATACGCCGCGCGAGTTCGATTCGGCCCTCTTGCTGCGCCGTCCGGATGTCGCTTCGGCCGAGCAGATGCTGGTCGCGGCCCACGCCGATCTCAACGCGACGCGGGCCGAACGCTATCCGCGCCTCAACCTGGCCCTGCTGGCCGGCCTGCTCGCCAGCACGACCAACGTGATCACGGGCCTGCCGCTCTATTGGGATGCCAGTGCCACGCTGGCCGGGCCGATCTACGACGCAGGGCTGGTGAAATCCAAGGGCGATAGCGCCGAAGCGCGGCGCGAACGGGCGGTAGCCCACTATCGTTATGCCGTGTCGGTCGCCTTCCGTGATACCTATGAGGCGCTGGTGCTTTGCGAGAGCAGCGACAAGCAGGTGGCCTCGGCCGAGAGCGAGGTGGCGACGCGGAAAAAATCGCTGGCCCTGACCCAGAAGAGCTACGACGCGGGGCGTTCGAGCAAGTTCGAGGTGTTGGGCGAATCGATCAAGGTATTGAACGCCGAGCTGTCGCTGGCCGATGCCCGGCAAAATCAACTGTTGGCCCGTAGCCAGTACTACAAGGCCCTGGGAGGGGGATTCTGATGCTGTTCCATGTCTATGCCGACCCCAAGCCGGAGGGGTATTACGTTAACGAACCTTTCGGCATCTATCGCACCATCCTCGATGCCGACTGGTTGCTTTATCTCCTCCTGCCGCTGCTGCTGCTCATCGTGGTTGGCGGCCTGATGCTCGCCTGGCGGGTGCACGAGATTCCGGCTCACAAGGCGCAGCACAAGAAAATGCGTCAGGCCGAACTGGTCAGCGCACTGACCCTGCTCGGCCTGCTCGAACACTGGGTCTGGGCGGTCGCGCTGTTCTTCGCCTACGTCGACTGGGATGCCTTCGAGGACTTCATGGTCAATATCCTGCGCCGTGCACGCCTGCCGGCCGAATCGTCAGCCGCCGGCAATGCTCCGACTGAAGCCGCGCCGGCTGTTGCCGTTGCGCCCGTTGCTGTCAGCCCGGCCACCGAGGAGCCCAAGGCATGAAACTGACCCTCGTACCCTACCTCCTGATCTGCTGGCTGCTCATCAAGTTCGGCATCGTCAAGAAGACGGCGGGCAACTTTGTCGCCATGGGCCTGGGCGCGGTCTTCGTGCTCTTCATGCTGCTGACCTTCACGCGCTTCTACGCCTTCATCGACCTGACTGCCTCGACCACGGTCAAGGCACCGCATATCGTGCTCAACAGTCCGGCCGGCGGCGAGATCGAGAAGATCTACGTGACCCACAATCAGAAGCTCAAGGCCGGCGACCCGGTCTACAGCTTCAAGACCGACCGCTACGAGATCCAGATGGCGGCCAAGAAGGCGGAGAAGGCGCGCCTGCAGACCCAGCTCGGCAAGCTCGAGAACGATCTCAAGCGCCTTGGCAAGCTGCGCGGCGAGGTCGTGCCGCAGGCCGAGTACGATGCCAAGCTGGCCGAGGTCGAGACCCAGCGCGACCAGGTGATCAAGGCCGAGCAGGACATCGCCGACCTGCAGTGGAAGATCGACAAGGCCATGGTCGTGGCGCCAGTGGATGGGCAGGTCGCCGTTCAGTATTCGTCGGAAGGGCAGTATTTCGGCGAAATCCGCCCGGCCGCGATCCACATGTTCACGACCAAGAAGTTCATCGAACTGCGCATTCCGGACCAGGTGTACGAGTACATCAAGCCGAAGGCCTTCGCCGAGTTCTTCGTCGATGCCTATCCGGGCAAGATTTTCCGGGCACGCGTGCACAGCATTACCGAATCGACCGGCGAGGCACAGGGCAGCCTGTTCGGTACGCCGCAAAGCGTGACCCAGCATGTGATGAAGAACAGCAACGAGATCGGCCGTACGCTGATTCTCGAGTTCGAGGAGCCGGAAGGTGTGCATATCCCGGTCGGCGCCACGGGCAAGGCCTGGGTGGCCGCCGAGAAGCCGATCCACCTGCTCGGTTTCCTCGACCTGGTGATCGGCTCGCTGCTGCGCTTCGCTGCTGCCGAGGCCTATCTTAAGGCGCTGTAAGCGAGATGTTCCGGTATTCAAGGGCGGCCCGGTTCGCCGGCCCGCTGCTGTTGGCGCTCGTGTGCCAGACGGTGCTGGCGCAGCAGCCGACGGTCCGCCTGCGCGACGTCAATGTCCGCGACCAGGCGAACGGCGTTCTGACCCTGATGACCTTCACGCTGGTGCCGGATGTGACGACCAGCGCCTTGTCGATTACCTCGGCGTCGTCGGGCAATCCATCGCTGACCATGGGGACGCTGGGCGGCGGGGCGACGATGAGTCGCGATGTCCCGATCTACCTGGAAGGCACCCTAGGCTACAGCCGCTACGATCCCAAGTTCCTCGCCTCCGATGGCATCGACCAGACCACGCTGCCGTTGCGCTGGAACAGCGTTTCGCTGTCCGGTGGCATTGGCTGGGATTTCCGGTTCAACGACGAACTGGTTTTGCGGCCAATTTTTATGATCGCACTCGGCCGGGTAATGAGCGATCTCGAGGCCGGCGAATTCCTGGTCAATCGCAAGCTCGGCACCGAGTTCAACTTCATCCGCAATGGTTCGATGGATGCCTACGGCCTTGGTGGCTCGCTGATGCTTGATTGGGAGCGTATCCGCCCGGAATACGAGGCCGATCTTGAAGCCCGTTATACCCATATCGAACTCCAGACCTTCGGCAATAGCGAAAACTCGGTAAAGGGAAGTTCGGCGGCCGATAGTATCAACGTTTGGGCACGCTATCGGGCACCAACCGGCCTGGTGGCCTTCGAGCGGCCGGTGCGCTACGTCCTCGAGGCGGCGCATTCACGCTTTTTTGGCGATCAGAAGGATGCGCTGGGCTTCGATGCGATGAATTCGCTGGGTCTTGGCATGGAACTCGACGTCAGCGCCTACGAAACCTTCATCTCGCGGATACGGCTGGTGGCGCGCCGGATGTTCGGTGATGGCGTCCGGGGTTCTTCGCTCGGGCTGGCGATCAGCTTCTGAGCCGGAGCTCTGTCTCCCTGGATTCTTTGTCCAGCCAACCGAGCATGGTCGAGAAAAGGTGCTCCGGGTCGACCGGCTTGGCGACGAAGTCGTTCATGCCTGCCTCGAAACAGCGTTCCTTGTCCTCGGTGAAGGCATTTGCGGTCATCGCCAGGATCGGAACCTGCGCCTTGCCCTCCATCTGGCGGATAAGGCGTGTTGCCTCGAGGCCGTCCATGCGCGGCATCTGCATGTCCATCAGGATCAGCGCGTAATCCTTCTTGCCGGCCATCGCCACGGCTTCGATTCCGTCTTCGGCGACATCGACCTTGCATCCGGCGACCGCGAGCAGGTCAAGCGCGACCTCGCGGTTGATGAAATTGTCCTCGACCAGGAGGACGGACAAATCGGGATACTGACGTTTGATGATGTCTTCCGGTGGCAGGCTGCCTACATTTGTTGAACGAGACTCGAGCGGCGGCTGCCCAGCCTTGAGGCGGGCCGAAAACCAGAAGGTGCTGCCGGAGCCAGGCGTACTGCTGACGCCGATTTCGCCGTTCATGAGTCGCGCCAGGCGCTTGGTGATGGCCAGGCCCAGACCGGTGCCGCCATGGCTGCGTGAAGTGCTGTTGTCAGCCTGTTCGAATGCCTGGAACAGGCGATCCTGGGCTTCAGGCGGGATGCCGATCCCGGTGTCCTGGACCTCGAAGCGGATCAGGATTCCCGTCTCATCCTTTGCCTGCTCGATGACCCGGATGAGAACGCTGCCCATTTCCGTGAACTTGAGCGCATTGTTGGCGAGGTTGAGCAGGGCCTGGGTCAGGCGGGTCGGGTCGCCGCGCAGGAAGCGATGTTCCACTGCGATCTCCGTCTTCAATTCGATGCCCTTGGCTTGGGCACGCTCGCCGAGGATGGACGCGACATTGGCCGGAATCGCTTCGATTGCGAGATCGATATCCTCGAGGCCTAGTTTGCCGGCCTCGATCTTGGAGAGGTCGAGAATGTCGTTGATGACGCGCAGCAGGTGCTGTGCCGCTTCGTCGATCTTGCTTACCCGGTCGGCCTGGCGTTCGCTCAGTCCCTCGCGCCGGAGCAGTGCGGCCATGCCGATGATGGCGTTCATCGGTGTCCGTATTTCATGGCTCATGTTGGCCAGAAAGGCGCTCTTGGCACGATTGGCCCGCTCGGCGATGTCGCGCGCCTCGCGCAGTTCGCCGGTCCGGCGTTCGACGATGCTTTCAAGATGGCGGCTGGCCTTGAGCGAGGCTTCACGCTCGCGGCGTAGCGTCCCCATGTAGAGCATCATGGCGGCAACGGCGAGAATCAGCATGTTGCCTGCCATGGCAATGAGCAGGAACATGCCGAAGCGCTGCTGTTCGAGGCGCAGGATTCCGGGTGCCTGATGGGGCAGGTAGATTCCGATACCGTTTTCCGAGGAGGCACGGTAGGCCAGGACTACCGGAATGTCGGCCCCGCCGATCCGGACCAGGCCGGGGTGCTTTCCCTCATGCCAGGGTTCGATCTGCAGAGGCTCGAACCGGGTGCGCCGGTAGAGCATCTGGCGCGTGCTTTCCGGCAGACGATCGACGATCGAATCGGGCATCGTGCGTAGCTTCAGACTTTCGCTCTCCGCCAGGATGACGACGCCCTGCGCATCGACCATGAAGGCCCTGGTGCCGCGCGTCCAGTTGCCGACATCGGCGATGTCGCGCTTGACGGCGACGACCCCGACAAAAGTCCTGTCGACCGTGACCGGGTAAGCGTAGTAGATGCCCGGTACGCCGGTCAGTCGGCCAACGGCGTATTGCTGGCCGGAATGGCCGTTGCGGGCAGCCTGAAAGTAGAAGCGGTCGCTATAGTTGGTTCCGACGAAACTGATCTGCTGCCCGGCGTTGCTCGATGCGATGCAGTCGCCCGAGGCATCGAGGATGCCGACCCAGTCGGCATTCATCGCGCTGGCGGCCTGGCGCAGGTAGGCATTGAGCCGGGCCAGGCGCGGCCTGGCTTCGAGGATGCTGCGGTATTGCGCAGGGGGCAGGCGCGCCGGTTTCAGGGCTGGCCCGGATTCGGCCAGGACCGCTCGAATGCCAGCATCCTCCGAGAGCAGCTGGGGAACGCCGCGCAGGGTCTGCAGGGCATCGTCGATGCTGCTTTGCAGGGCTTCGATCTGCTGCTCGGCCACGACGCTTTCCTGCTCGACGATGCGGCTTTGCTGGCTGTTCGTGTAGTAGCCGGCGGCCAGCCAGGCGATCAGCGTCCAGCCGAGCAAAAGCCCGCCGACCGGCAGGAAGCTGCTGCGCCATGAGGCGCGCCCGGGACGACTGACGAAGTTGGCGACCAAGGCCAGGACGACGATGGCGCCGCTCATGCCGAGTACGACGGCGGCCAGGAAGCTCGGCGCCATGGCGGTCGTCGACTGTGTTTCCACGCTGTCGCGAACGAAATAGGCGGCGCCCATTGCGGTGTAGTGCATCCCCGAAATGGCCAGACCCATGACGACCGCACTCAGCAGCAACGACCAGGAGCGCCAGTGCGAGGACTGGGTGGTCAGGCGGAACCTGATCCATAAGGCCAGGGTGGCGAGAGCGATGGCGACCAGGATGGAAATGACGAAGAGCGCGACGTCGTAACGGATGAAACCGTCCATCTGGTAGGCGCCCATGCCGACGTAGTGCATGGTGCCGATCCCGACGCCGAGCAGCAGGCCGCCGAGTCCGAGTTGCGCCGGGCTGAGGGATGGGCGGCTGATCAGGTCGATGGCGAGGATGCCGGCAAAAATGCCGGGCAGCATCGAGACGGCGGTGATCAGCGGGTTGTAGGTTGTTGTGCAGGGCAGGCTGAAGGCCAGCATGCCAACAAAGTGCATGGCCCAGATGCCGGCACCGAGTGCGAAGCCGCCGGTTGCCGTCCAGAGGCGGCGGGGAAGGGGCTGGCTAGTCTGACGGACGCGCTGGGAGAGCAGCAGTGCGGCATAGGCGGCAAGCATGGCCGCGAGCAGGGAGAAAAAAACCAGCACCGGGTCGTACTGCCCGGCATACAGGAGACTGTTATCGGGCGGGGACCAAGCGAATTCGAGAAAACCGTGTGCCATGGCGGTATCGAAAGCTCGTTAAGCAGCGGCTGGGCCGATGCGGTCTCAGACGGATCAGGATCGCATATTTCCCACATCTAGTGTGGGGTTTTTGCCGTTTGGCATCAACTGCCGCGCATCTTGCTCAAGGCCAGGTTGGCGGCGGCGGTTCGCGTCTCGACGCCGAGTTTTTCGAAGACATGTTCGAGGTGCTTGTTCACGGTGCGCGGGCTGTTGCCGAGGATGTCGCCGATGTCGTTCGAGGTCTTGCCCTGGACGACCCAGTAGAGCACTTCGGCCTCGCGCTGGGTGAGGCGGAAGGCGGCGATCAGTGATTCGATGGCCGAGGCATCGTTTTCCTCGCGCAGCACGACCAACCATTCATCGTCCCCGGTCTGGTCGTGGAAGGAGGCGAGCAGGCGGCGGCTGCCGTCGGCAAAAAGCAGGGCGGCGGGCTCGCGGCCTTCGCGGCGGGCACGGTGGGCGTTGGCGATCCAAGTCAGCAGTTCTTCCGGCGCGACATGCTCCGGGTTGGCGAAGTAGTCGTTGAGTAGTTTCCTGGCCAGTGGCGTTTGCCAGACCAGCTTGCCGTCGGCGGCGCGGACGGCAACCGTGGCCTGGCCGAAGGCGTCGAGCGCGCTGCGCGCCTGCTTCATCTGGCGGGCGTTCTGGATGTGTGCGGCGATCCGGGCCAGCACCTCGGGTGGGCGGATCGGCTTGGTCACGTAGTCGGCGCCGCCGGCCGAGAAAGCGGCGACGACGTGCTCGGT
>JAEUOD010000167.1 GCA_016791065.1 Dechloromonas sp.
CGCATGCCCTTGAACTTGTCGCCGATCAACTGGGTGAGTATCTGATACTGCATGGCGTTTTCCGAGATCTGAGCCCGCTCGACATCCATATCGACCGTATTGCCATCGACGGCCGACTGTGTCTCGCTGCGAAACTGCAGCTTGGCCGGACCAGCGGCTCCGCCGAAACCCGACTGGTGCCCCCTGGCGGTCGTTGCCAGTTCGATGGAACCCGCATCGACGCGGCCGGCCACCGCATTGCGCATCGCCGCCTCGAAACTGAAGTCGCGCGCCTTGTAATTCGGCGTATCGGCATTGGCTATATTGGAAGCCAGCACCTGATGACGCTGCGCACGCAGGTTCAATGCCTGGCTAAAAACGGAGATACTTTGCTGAAGGCTTGCCATGGGGAACTCCCGAAAGATGCTTCCTTAAAAGCACGCTCCATGCCACACGGAAATTATCCCCTCCTCGGCTCGAATCCGGCAATCCAGAGGACATCCACGGCAATTCTTGCCGTACTTGCCGCCCTCTGCCTTCATCGATCAGGCAAAATACGCCCATGCTTTTTCGCCTCCTCTTTCTGTTCCTGAGCCTCTCGCCGGCCCTTCATGCCGCCGATTTCGACCCGATTCTCGATGTCGCCGAAAGGCACGTGCGCCTGCAGGCCCAAGGCCTCCCCGGCGAGCCGACTATCGCCATGGGCAAACTCGACGTCACTCGCCTGCCGCCCTGCTCCGCACACGAGGCGTTTTCGCCACCCGGCATGCGCCTGAGCGGGAAAACCCACGTCGGCGTCCGCTGCCTCGGCCCCAATGTCTGGAGCGTGCTCGTGCCGGTGCAGATTTCCATTCGTGGCCGATACGTCACCACCACGCGCCCGCTCGCGGCAGGCCAGACCCTGCAAGCGGGCGATTTGGCCGTACTGACTGGAGACCTGTCCACCCTGCCGACCGGTATCGTTACCGATCCGGCCAGCGCCATCGGCAAGACGCTGCGCAATTCACTCGGCGCCGGACAACCTCTGCGCAGCGATCAGGTCATCGCGCCGCTGGTCATTCGTCAGGGGCAATCGGTCCGCGTCATCTCGAAGGGCACGGGTTTTGCTGTGAGCAGTGAAGGCAAGGCCCTCAACAATGCTGCCGTAGGCCAGGTCGCCCAGGTTCGCATGAACTCCGGCCAGACCTTGAGTGGCATCGCGCAGGCAGATGGCAGCGTTGAGATTTCCTTCTAAGTTTCTTGGCAAAGCAGCTAAAGTTCTGCCCTGAACGACCGTTAAACAGATCAAGCCCTAAAAGTTTCGAGATGATCACCATGAAGATCGACAGTTCCTACAAACCAAGTAGCGCAGCGCCCCCACCGAAGGCAGCGGCTGCTCAGGCTGCGCCAAATCCGGCCCCAGCCGAGGCGGTCAGCCTCAGTTCTTTGGCGGGAAGCCTGCAAGGCGGCGACAAGCCCCCGGTCAATACGGCTCGCATCCAGGAGATCAAGCAGGCCATTTCCGAGGGTCGCTTCAAGATCAATCCGGAAGCGATTGCCGACCGCCTCATCGAGTCGGCGCGCGATCTGGTCAACAGCGGCAGCAAGCGCCAGGCCTGATGCCCGAGCTAGCAGCCGTAATCGGACGGGAAATCGAACTGATTTCCCGCTTCCTGCAGTTGCTTAAGGACGAACAGGCGGCCTTGCAACGCATTGACCCAGGCCCCCTACCGGAAATTGCCAGCGCCAAATCACCACTGGTCGACCAACTCAACAATCTGGAAGAAGAACGTCGGCGGATGATCGGACTTGCCGTCGGCGAGAATGCACGCCAGGCGATGGAAGCCTGGCTGACGGCACATCCTGGCGAGAAGGAAATCATCCGTGACTGGCAAACCCTGCTATCGCTTTCGACAGAGGCCAGGGAACAGCACCAACTCAACGCTGGCCTGGTTGCCATGCATCTGCAGCAGACCAACGAAGCGCTCGCCATCCTGACCCGACAACCGCCCCAGGCAGAACTCTACGGCAGCGACGGCCAGACCAGCTTACGTGGCTCAGGCCGCATCGTCGACTCAGCCTGATTAAGCCCTAGCGCGGCGACGGACTCGCTGCCCCGATTGCGCCCCCTGGCAGTTCGGTCGGCTCTTCCGGCCGGTTGGAATCGATCAAAATGCTGACCCGCCGGTTGCGGGCCCTTCCATCCACTGTCGTATTGGTCTCGACCGGGCGCGTCTCGCCATAGCCGATTGCCGTCAGCCGTTCTGCACCGACCCCCCCGCCATTAAACAATCGCAAGACGGTTGTCGCCCGCATGGCCGACAATTCCCAGTTGGAGGGAAACTGCGGCGTGGAGATCGGCACGTTGTCGGTATGCCCTTCGATAGTGATCGGAAAATCCGAGGCGGCAAGCACCTCCGCGATGGCCAGCATGGCACTGACCGATGCCGGCTGCAGTTTGGCTTGCCCTGCCGGGAACAGGATGCTGTCGTTGATTTCGATGGTCACGCCGCGACTGGTTTCAAGCAGACGGACCTTGCCCTGGGCGACAAGGGGCTGCAAGGCATCCATGATCTCGCTGGCGACATTCTTCATCTTCTGCCGTTGCTCGTTCTTTTTCTCTTCCGCCTTGCGCTGATCGGGCAACTTGTCCGGGCGGGCGATCGGGCGCGGCGGAATCGGGGGCGCTCCCTGCATTACGGCTATCGGCTGTCCACCGGGCTTGGCTGTCGTGTTGGTAAAGGCGTTGGAGAGCGAATTCGACAGCACCTTGTACTTGCCCTCGTTCACTGACGAGATGGCGTACATGACCACGAAAAAGGCGAAGAGCAGCGTAATGAAATCAGCATACGAGACAAGCCAGCGCTCGTGGTTCTCGTGCTCCTCTTCGCGGCGCTTGCGGGCCATTACAGCAGATAGCCCTTGAGGCGCCCCTCGATGATCCTGGGATTGTCGCCCAAGGCAATGCCGACCAGACCATCGATCAGCATCTCGCGTGAAGCCACCATGCGCGAGATGTAGTATTTCAACTTGCCGGCAATCGGCAGATAAACCAGGTTGGCAAGACCGACCCCGTAAATGGTTGCGACAAAGGCAACGGCAATGCCGGCCCCGAGCTTGGTCGGATCGGAGAGGTTCTCCATGACATGGATCAGGCCCATGACCGCCCCAAGAATCCCGATAGTCGGCGAATAGCCGCCAGCAGACTCCCAGATCTTGGCCGACTGGCGCCATTCGTCCTCGAAGGTACCGATCTCGACCTCCATCAGTTCGCGGATCCGCTCCGGATCCGCGCCATCGACCAGCAATTGCAAGCCTTTGCGAGTGAATTCGTCTTTGATGGCTGGCAAATGGTTTTCCAGCGCCAGTAAGCCCTCGCGACGCGACTGCTGGCTCCAGGTCAGAATCTGGTCGATCATCCGCTTTTGCTCGATGACCGGTGGCACCCAGACCCACTTGGCCATCTGCATGCCGCGCTTGAAAATATGAAACGGACTTTGCAAGAGAACAGCGCCCAAGGTGCCCCCGAGGACGATCAGGAGTGCAGTCGGCTGAACCAGTGATCCGACATGTCCGCCCTCGAGCACCTGGCCACCAATGATGGCAACTAGCCCTATGGCCAAACCGGCCAGGCTGATCTTATCCAAGCCGGTTCTCCTTGCGCCGCTTGCGGGCAACCGGGAGTTCACCAAGTACTTGACTACGCAGGCGGGCGATCGCCTGGCTGTGCAACTGGCAGACACGCGACTCGGTCACACCCATCACTTCGCCGATTTCGCGCAGGTTGAGCTCCTGATCGTAGTAGAGGGCCATCATCATCTTTTCCCGTTCAGGCAACTGCCCGATGGCCTTGACCAAGGCCCCCTTGAGGTCGCGGTCTTCAAGAATGGAAGCGGGATCTGCCTCGTTGTCGGTGAAGTGCCGCTCAAGAAAGTCTTCGTCGCCTTCGCCGGCAAAGTCCTCGAAATAGACCAGTTGATGCCCCCGCGCATCCTGAAGGGTCTTCTGGTATTCGGCCAGCGACATACCCAGCGCATCGGCCAGTTCGCGCTCAGAAGGTGCGCGCCCATGCTCGTGTTCGAGTTGATTGATGGCCGCTTCGATACGGCGCAACTCACGACGCAGGTTGCGCGGCAACCAGTCGTTCTCGCGCAGGCCATCGAGCATCGCCCCCCGGACGCGCTGTGTCGCATAGGTCTCGAATTGAGCCCCGAAGCCCTCCTGATAACGGTCAAGCGCATCAAGCAGGCCAATCATGCCATTCTGGACCAGATCTTCGAACTGCACGCTGGCCGGCAACCTTGCCATCAAATGGTAGGCGATACGCTTCACCAGCGGCACGAAGCGCTGAACCAACTGTTCCCTGTCAGGCTGCCCGGCAGCGGTGTACATCAGGCTCGTAAAACGTTCGGGGTTATGCGTTGGCTCAAGTGTAGCAGTTGCTGCATGAAATGTTCGACCCCACCAGACTCGCCGTCGTTGCGCTGCCAATACAACAGGTCCGCGGCGATATCGCGGAAAGCCGCTGCTGCCGCCGAGTCGGGCGCTTGCAACAAAACCGGCCTGCCAAGCTGGCTGGCCTGACGCAAAGGCTCGTCAAGCGGTATGGCCCCGGCATAGTCGAGCCGAGCAACACCACGCTGGGCAGCGACCTGGGCGATGTTCTCGAAGATGGAACGAGCATCGGGCTGGCTGCGCACCTTGTTGACCAGAATCCGGAAATGCTTGCGCGAGAAGGCATGACTGACCTTCTTGATGAGCGCGTAGGCCTCGGTGATCGAAGCGCTGTTGCCCGAGAGCACCACGACTGCATCCTGCGAGGCGAGGCCAAACGGCGAGAAGCCGTGCGGGTGCGCCATGCTGGCATCGACCAGAATGACATCAACCGGATGTTCGAGGCCGCACATGGCATCAAGCAGCGTCTGCTGCTGTGGCAGCGAAAGGCGCCCAAGTTTCTTGACTGCCTTGGCTGCGGGCAAGACACGCAATCCCTTCATCGGCTGAAACAGGACTTGCGGCAAGGTCAATTCGCGCTGCACGACATTGAGCAGATCGTAGCGCGCAACGAGGCCAAAAGCTGAGGCAATGTCATCGCGCGAGGCATGCTCGTCAATGATCATCACTTCCTTGCCAAGACGGGCCAGCGCGACGCCAAGGTTGGCAACGGCAACGCTGCGGCCAACCCCTTCGCAGCCGGCAACGAAGGTCACCACCTGAAGTTGCTGCCCTCCGCCCAGCAATCGACGCAGGCCGGCCGCCTGATCGACACGAAAATCAGCCACGGCGCGCCCCGACCGAAACCATGCCGGCGTTGGCCATCATCAACCCCGGCTCGACGCCGTTATGGCGGTGAGGCGAAGCCTCCGGCACATCCTTGAAGGCGCGGTGCAGCAGGTAACCGCGATTCGGCAGGTGCAGGTCTTCCGGCACGCGCTGGCCATTCGAAACGTAGTGCAGTTTGAGGCCATGCCGCATGATGACGTCGAGTGGCGTCGCCAGGCTGGCTGCCTCGTCGATCTTGGTCAGGATGCAACCAGCCAGATTTTCGCCTTGATAGGCGCGCACGACATCGTCCAGGGTATCGCCGCGCGATGTCGAGGAAAGCAGCAACAGGCGCTGCACATCGCAGCCAGCCAGCATGTCGGTCAATTCCGGAACCAGCTTGTCCTTCTGGCTCATGCCCATGGTGTCAACCAGGACCATATGTTTGTGTTGCAACTCGACGAGAGTCTGACGCAGTTCGGCGGCGTCCTTGACCAGGTAGACCGAGACGCCGAGGATGCGCCCATAAATGCGCAGTTGCTCATGGGCACCAATCCGGTAACCGTCCGTGGTTACCAGGGCCACCTTGCTCGGCCCGTGGCGCAGGACACAGCGTGCGGCCAGTTTGGCAGTAGTGGTTGTCTTGCCAACCCCGGTCGGCCCGACCAGGGCATAGATGCCGCCACGGTCGACGATGTCATCTTCGTTGCCGATGGTGAAGAGTGAGCGATCAGCAGCCCCCTTGACCCAGGCCATTGCTTCCAGGGCGTTCATATCGACCGGCAGATCGGTCAACAGGTCGCGCGAGAACTGGGGCGAGAAGCCGGCATCGAGCATCTGACGCAGCACGTCGGTCTTCACCGGTTCACTGCGCGAAGCCTCACCCCAGGCAAAGCCGGCCAAGTGCTGTTCGACCATCTTGCGCAGGGAGCGGATTTCATCCATCACCTCGACCGGCACGACTTCGGCCTCGCGGCGTGGCGCGGGCGTCAAGGCAGGCGCAGGCTGCGCTTGTGGACGGGGAGCAGCTGGTGCCGGACGGGGCTGAGCCGGCGTTGCAGCAACGGCCGGACGAGCTGTTTCGAGATTGCGCAAGGAGCCCGTGCGGGGGATACCCGCATTGACCGTGGCAGCGCTACGTGCAGGCTGGGCGACAGCTGGCGCGGGACGTGCCGGCGGTACGGCATTGGCCAAGGGGATGGCATGACGCTGCGCCGGTTGGGTAGCCTGTGCCCGGGCCGCACTCAGGGATACCCGGTAGTCGTCATCCTCGAAGGGCAGGGGGCGGCGCTCTTGCGGCGTGGTGTCTGCAACCTGTGTCGGTACGATCATCGCCATATCGCGGGCGGCAACGGCCATGATTTCGACGCCGCCGGGAATGCCGCGATTGGAAAGGATGATCGCGTCGTTGCCCAGGGTTTCCTTCACTTTCCTCAAGGCATCCCTTGCGTTGGCGGCGATGAATTTTCTGACGTTCATGTTCTACCTCCGATAACCGAGGTCACCTTGATAATTCGATTTTCTGGAACTTCGTTGTGCGCCAGCACCTTCAGTTGCGGCACGGTGCGGCGCAGGAAGCGGGAAAGGAGGACACGCAGGCTACCGGGCACCAGCAGGACAGCGGGCAGGCCGAGCGCTTCCTGGCGTTCGGCTGCGGCGGCCGTTTCGCGAACGAGAGTGTCGGCCAGCCCGGGCTCAAAGCTGGTGTTCTCCGAACCGCCGCTGACGGCTTGCGAGAGCAGGCGTTCGAGCGTGGGATCAAGCGACATGACCTGCATTTCGCTGCTGCCTGGGAAAAGTTGCTGAACGATGGCACGCCCCAAGGCGTTGCGCACTTGCGTGGTCAGGTCGTCGGCGTTCTGGGTCCGGGTGGCATGATCGGCCACGGTTTCGATGATGGTCCGCATGTCGCGGATATGCACCCCTTCGTCGAGCAAGCCCTGCAGAACCTTCTGCAGAGTACCGAGCGGCAATACCTTGGGTACGAGGTCCTCGACCAGCTTGGGCATTTCTTTCGCAAGATGGTCGAGCAGTTGCTGAACTTCCTGACGACCGAGCAATTCGCCAGCATGGGTCAGGATCAGGTGGTTGAGATGAGTAGCAACGACGGTCGAAGCGTCGACCACGGTATAGCCATAGGCCTGCGCCTGCTCGCGCTGACTGCCCTCGATCCAGATTGCCGGCAAACCAAAAGCCGGATCCTTGGTTGCCGTCCCGTTGAGCGTGCCAGCAACGCGGCCCGGATTGATCGCCAGGAAATGGCCGGTGAACGCTTCGCCGGCGCCGACTTCGACACCCTTGAGCAAAATCCGGTAGGCATTGGGCTTCAGTTCGAGGTTGTCGCGGATATGCACCGGGGAAACCAGGAAACCGACTTCTTGAGCAAATTTCTTGCGGATGCCCCGGATACGGCGCAGCAATTCGCCATCCTGCGACTTATCCACAAGGGGAATCAGACGATAACCAACTTCCAGACCAAGCACATCGAGCGGCGCGACGTCGTTCCAGCTCGCCTCAATCGACTCCTGCACCGGTGCCGGCGCCACCTTGACCGGCCTCTCGACGATCCTGCGCTGCTTCTCGGACATTTTCCAAGCCAGCCAACCGAGGCTTGAGGCCAACAGAATGAAGACGAGGTTCGGCATGCCAGGGATGATGCCGAGAAAGCCGACAATGCCCGCGGTAATCGCCAGCGCCTTGGGATTTCGGAACATCTGACCCACGACCTGCTGTCCGATATCGCGATCGTCCGAAACGCGGGTAACAACCATACCGGCTGCGATCGAGATGATCAGTCCGGGAATCTGCGCCACCAGACCATCACCGATCGTCAGCAGGGTGTAGTTCTTGGCGGCCAGAGCAATTGCCATGTCGTGCTGCAACACACCGACGATTAAGCCGCCAATGACGTTGAGCAACATGATAACGATGCCGGCAACGGCGTCGCCGCGCACGAACTTCGAGGCACCGTCCATCGAACCAAAAAATTCCGACTCGCGACTGATCTCGCTACGCCGCTTGCGCGCCTCCTCTTCGCCAATCAGGCCGGCATTGAGATCGGCATCGATCGCCATCTGCTTGCCTGGCATGGCATCGAGGGTAAAGCGTGCGGAAACTTCGGCAACGCGACCGGCACCCTTGGTGATCACGACAAAGTTGATCACGACAAGAATCATGAAAACGATGATACCAATCGCGAAATTACCGCCGACCAGAAAATGGCCAAATGCCTCGATTACCTTGCCTGCCGCATCGGGTCCGGTATGCCCTTCAAGCAGGACGACGCGGGTCGAGGCGACGTTGAGAGACAAGCGGAGCAATGTGGTGACCAGGAGGATGGTCGGAAAAACCGAGAAATCGAGGGTCTTCTGGGTGTTGACCGCAACCAGCAGGACCAGAATCGAGATGGCGATATTGAAGGTAAAGAAGAGATCGAGGACGAAGGCTGGCAACGGCAGGACCATCATCGCCAGGATCATCAGGATCAACGCAGGCGCGGCCAGCTGGGTGGCATTGAGGCGACCGAGGACGCCCTGCATGCTCAGGCTCGAGGCGGCCATTTACACCGCCTCCGGAACAAGTTCGGGCGGCACCGGCAGATCGCGCGGCGGCACCGGATAGACGCCCCCGGTCTGGCGCCAGTTCGCCAGCTGAAACACATAAGCAAGAACCTCCGCGACTGCGTTATACAGGGCGGAGGGAATTTCGGCGTCGAGCGGCGCATGTTTGTTGAGCGCCCGGGCGAGAGGCGGCGCCTCCAAAATCGGCACCGCATGCTGGTTGGCAATCTCCCGAATTTTCAGGGCAATCACGCCTGTCCCTTTGGCGACCACCTTGGGTGCCGACATACCCGCCTGATAGGACAAGGCAACCGCAAAATGCGTCGGGTTGGTGACGATCACGTTTGCCTGCGGCACAGCAGCCATCATGCGTTTGCGTGCGGCCTGCATTTGCAGGCTGCGGATACGACCCTTGACATGCGGGTCGCCCATCATTTCCTTCATTTCCTGCTTGACCTCTTCCTTGGTCATTTTCAGCTTGTCGAAGTATTGCCAGAGCTGGAAGGGCACATCGGCCGCGACAACAATCGCCAGCGTGGCCACGAGAATGATGAAAGAAAAGGCGACCAAGTTACCAGCGTGGGCAAGACCAACTTCCAGAGGCTCTGCCAGCAATCCAAAAATTTCGTCGCGCTCCTTCCATATCAGGAGAACGGCAATGCCACCGACCAGCCCGGCCTTGAGCACTGCCTTGCCCAACTCCATCAGGCTGTTCCAGGAGAACATGCGAGCGATCCCGGAAAGCGGATTCATGCGCTTGAGGTTAGGCACCAGCGCCTTGGTAGAGAACACCCAGGCGTTCAAAAAGAAGGGCGGAAGTATGGCCGCCAGCACCAGCAGAAAGATCAGAGGGGAAAAAACGAGCAGTGCGTCGAGCGAAACATCGGCCAGACGTACCAGCATCAGATCCGGCTCATGAGCAAACTCCGGATCGATCGAGAAAGCTTTGCGCGCAATCACCATTGAGCGCTGCATGAACCAACTACCCATTGTCCAGAAGGCGGCGGCGGCAACCATCAGTACCAGAAAAGTACCCAACTCCCGGGAATGCGGAACCTGACCTTCTTCGCGCGCCTGCTCCAGGCGTCTGCCAGTAGGCTCTTCCGTTTTCTCGAGGTCGCTGTCTTCCGCCATTGCCGTCATCAGGTGTTGATGGGGCTATTATAGGAAAAAACTCGAAAAATTAAAGAGGTACGTGTGTTTATTTAGCCGGTTTCTTAGATGCCAGACGCAAGCGCATGACAACATGGTAAACCTTCAAAAAAGAAAAGAGGGGGCAAGCCCCCTCTCAACTCGTTGACTGAAAAAGGAAATCAGGCGAAGTCGAGACGCCGCAAGCTCGCCGCCATATCCGGATGCTGCCCGAGATCCGCCAGCAACTCCTTCATGTCCAAAATCAGCACGATCTGACCGTTTGACAAGGTGGTCACACCAGCAACCCCCTTCGGACGGAAATCCTCGAGCGATTTGATCACCGCATCATCACGTCCAGCGAAGCTATCCACGCCCAGAATGAAGCTGCGCTCGGCAGTCTGCATGAACACCCCGTATTCGGGATACTGGGTCAGCGGCCAGCCAAGCAAGCGAGCCAGCGAGATGACCGGCAGAACCTCGCCACGCACGACCAGGGTCTCCTTGCCGCCGACTTCCTGAATACGCCCCTGCTCGATCGGCAGGATTTCGCGGACCAGCGAAAGCGGCAAGGCAAAGGGCTGATCGCCAAGCAGTACGAGCAGGACCGGCAGGATGGCCAGGGTCAGGGGCAGCGAGATGATAAAAAGCGAGCCCTTGCCAGGCTCTGAACGAATTTCAATGGAACCGTTGAGCTTCTGGATATTGGTCTTGACGACGTCCATCCCGACACCACGCCCTGAAACATCGGAAATCTGTGCTTTGGTCGAGAAGCCAGGCAGGAAGATCAGGTTAAGACTCTGCCTTTCATCGAGCGTGTTGGCTTCCTCTTCGGAAATCAAACCTTTCTCGACAGCCTTGGCCCGGATGCGCTCGGCACTCATCCCCTTGCCGTCATCGGCAATGATCAGGACGATATGATCGCCCTCCTGGCGCGCCTCAAGGCGCACCAGACTCTTCGCCGGCTTGCCCGCCGCCTGACGCTCCAACGGCATTTCGACGCCGTGATCGACCGCATTTCGAATCAAGTGGATCAGCGGGTCCGCCAGATCCTCGATCATTGTCTTGTCGACTTCGGTTTCTTCGCCGGCAAGGACCAGTTCAACATCCTTGCCAAGCTGTCGTGCCAGGTCGCGGGCGATACGCGGATACTTCTGGAACAGGCGACCGATCGGCTGCATCCGCGTCTTCATCACCGAGTTCTGCAGATCGGAGACCAGCAGATCAAGCTGGCTGACTGCCTGATCGAGCGCGTGCAGCGTCTCGGAATCATTTTTACCTGCCAAGATGTCGGCACGCAGACTCGTCAGACGGTTCTTGGTCAGACCAATCTCGCCTGACAGATTGAGCACCTGATCAAGGCGTGAGGTATCGACACGAATGGTGTTTTCCCGCCCGCCCCGCTCCTCGGCGCGCCGGGCGGCTGTCGGTTGGCCACCAGGACGGTCGGTTGCCCGTCGCCCAAATGGCGAAGGTGCTCCAGGCTGCCCAGCAGAGACGGGTGCCACGGCCGCAGTAACGGCAGGCGTTGGCACAGCCACAGTCGGTTCAGCTTCGGACTTGGTGATCACTTCGCCCTGAGCCGCTGCAGCCGGGGAGGCCCCGGTCAACGTCGCATGCAGGGCATCCCAGTTTGGCTCACCCGGCGTGGAGCCCGAAGCAGCTGACGCGGCTGCGCTTGCCACCGGCTCGGGAGCCGGCGGCGGTGTCGCCCCCGGAACCTCGCCATTGAGCGCCCCCTGCAATGCGGCAATCACACCTGGATCGGCCGGTTGCGGCAAAACCATCTGACCCAATTCGCCGAACATGTCGCGCACACCCTTGGTCGCAGCCATGATGACGTCCATCAGTTCCGGCGTGAGTTCCAGTTCGCCGTTACGCAAGCGGTCGAACAGATTCTCGGTCAGGTGGCAAAGCGTCACCAGTTCGGTGGCGTTCAGAAAGCCTGCACCGCCCTTGACCGTATGAAACCCGCGAAAAATGTCATTCAGCAGACCACGGTCATCCGGCATTTTTTCCAGATCGACCAGCTTGTTGTCGACATCAGAAAGCAGATCGTGAGCTTCCTGCAGAAAATCCTGCAGGAGGTCTTCCATTCCGGCGAAGTCGCTCATTCTTGACCCTCCTCAGAAGCCGAGGCTATCGAGCAGGTCATCAACCTGCTCCTGATTTACCACGACGTCGGTACGCCCCTCGGCATTCACCACCGGGCCATTCATCAGACTGGCCACCTCTTCGGTCCGCTTCGTTTCGGGCAGCACCTCGATCAGCAAGCCCATCAGACCGCTCTCCAGCTCCTGGGCCAGACTGACGATTTTCTTGATCACCTGCCCGGTCAGATCCTGGAAATCCTGGGCCATCATGATTTCTGTCAATTGACCATGCGTCGCCTGGGTTTTCTGCGGCAACTGTTCCTTGAGGAAGGCTCGCGTCTCCGCTGCCAGCAACTTGAATTCCTCAGTACTCGCCTGGTTGGCAAAAACCTTGTCCCAGCGCTCGCCAAGTGCGCGAGAGCTGTTTTCGATATCGTCCACCAACGGACCGGCGATATCGGTCGCATTCAACACCCGACAAGCCGCCTGCTCGGTCAGGTTCGCAACATAAGCGAGACGATCCTTGGCATCCGGCAGGACGGCCATGGTTTTTTCAAGCACCTTGTCGTAACCGAGTTGGCCCAGCGTGTCATGCAGTGCCCGCGCCATATGACCAATCCGGTTGAACACCGCCTCCTGCTTGGGCCAATCGTCACCGCCCTCGGCACAGGTTTCGGGAACGGACGCCTGGGTCTCGGCCGCAACGCTATCGAACAGCGCCTGCAAATCATCGCTGTCACCGACTGCCGTCACTGGTGCCGCCTGAACAGGAGGCGCAACAGGGGCCGCCGCGGCCGGTACCGCCGGCGCATAATCTGAGGCGATCGAATCGAAGAGTGCTTCCAGGTCAGCGGAATCGTTTGATGCATTCATGATGCGACCTAGCCCTGTCCCATTTTTTCAAAGATCTTGTTCAGCTTCTCAGACAAAGTACCCGCGGTAAACGGTTTGACGATGTAGCCACTGGCGCCAGCCTGGGCAGCCGCGATGATGTTTTCCTTCTTGGCCTCGGCCGTGATCATCAGAACCGGCAGATGCTTCAGATTGGGCGTTGCACGAATCGTCTGCAACAGGGTCAGACCATCCATGTTTGGCATATTCCAGTCGGTCACGACGAACTCGAAACCGCCGCCCTGCAATTTTTGCAAGGCTATCGCACCATCTTCAGCCTCATCGACATTGGTGAAACCCAGCTCCTTCAGAAGGTTGCGGACGATACGACGCATGGTGGAAAAATCATCCACCACGAGGAATCTCATTTTTGGATCAGCAGCCATGCAGTACTCCGGATTTGGTGCTTGTTATCGTTCAATCAGCGGGCGCAGGGTATCAGCCAGCGCCTCGGCATCAACTTTTGCAACGTAGGCATCGACCCCCCCGGATTTACCCATGGCACGGTTCGCCTCGGACGACAGCGAGGAATGCATGACCACGGGAACGCCATCGAAGCGCGCGTCGGACTTGACGTTCTTGGTCAGCACGTAGCCATCCATTTCAGGCATCTCGGCATCAACCAAGATCAGGCGAATTTCGTCTCGGATGTTGCGCCCGCTCTGCAGCGCATGGGCGGCGATTCCCTGCAGCCGGGTCCAGGCCTCCATGCCGTTCGTCGCATGCTTGTGACGCACCCCCAATTTGTCGAGCACTTCGGCAATCTTGCGGCGCGCGACGACGGAATCGTCCACGAAGAAAACCGTGGTATCGGGCCCGACCTTCGCCGGGGTGATATCGACGATCATTGCCTCGCCAAAGGCATTGGCCAGAATCTGCTCGACATCGAGAATGGAAACCAGCCCGCCGCCCTCCAACTCGATCACTGCCGTGATCAAGCCTTGATTGGTCGACAGGACGCTTTCCGGCGCCTTGACGCGCTCCCAGTCCACCCGAATGATGCGATCGACCTCATGCACCAGGAAACCCAGGGTGCGTTTCGAGTATTCAGCCACCATCATGGTCTTGCCGAGCCCGGACGGGACGCCATCGAGTTGCATGAACGGCGCCAGCGAAAGGACCGGAATGACGTTGCCGCGCAAGGAGATCAGCCCTTCTACCCCTCGCGGCATATTCGGGGTCTTGGTGATGTGCGGCGTCCGCCCCACTTCGCGGACCTTGAAAACATTGATGCCGAAGATTTCGCGGGTTCCCAGCGAAAACAGCAGGATTTCCATTTTATTGGAACCCGCCAGTCGGGTTCGCGCGTCGACGCTATCGAGCAGATTCTTGTTCTCGACGAGATCCATTACCAACTCCCGTTATGGCTCACGCTGCCTTGACCGGCGCGTTTTCGACGCCCAGGCGCCGGGCCAGCGTTTCGGAAAGGCGCTGCGGCTCGAACTTGGGCACATATTCATCGACGCCGACCGACATACCGAGCTTCTGATTGGACATGCCGGAAAGCGACGAGTGCATGATCACCGGAATGCCATTAAAGCGCGGGTCCGACTTGATCTTCTTGGTCAGGATATAGCCATCCATTTCCGGCATTTCAATATCGGTCAGAACGAGGTTGATCAGGGAAGAGACCGGTTTGCCGATCGACTGAGCGTAATTCGCGACCTTTTCCATTTCTTCCCACATCTGTCGGCCGTTGACCGCGCTCAGCCCCTTGACGCCCATCACGTTCAGCGTCTTCTCGATCTGCTTGCGAGCGACGCTCGAATCGTCGCAGTAGAAAACTGTCATATCGGGACGGTCGAGTGCCACCACTCCTCGGAACATGATTTCGTTGTCGATGCTGGTGGTTTCCGACAACACCTTTTCGACGTCCATCATCATGACGAGGCGCCCATCCTCAAGCTCGGTCACGGCGGTTACCAGGCCGCCCGTCTGGGCGGTCAGCATTTCCGGCGGGACGCGCATCTTGCTCCAGTCGAGACGCAAAATGGTGTCAACACCTTCGACGAGAAAGCCTTGCGTATGACCGTTGTACTCGGTCACGATCATGATCTCGCGCGGCGTTTCGGCCGAAATACCGGAATACTTGGCCAGATCGATCACCGGCACCAAAGCGCCACGCAAACTGACCATCCCTTCAACTGACGAGGGCATGTCCGGCGCTGCCGTAATGACCGGCGTGCGCATGACCTCACGCACCTTGAAAACGTTGATTCCGTAAGTTTCCCGCCGCCCCGTGCGCTGATCGACACCGAGGAAGAAAAGTAGAATTTCCAGCTTGTTCGTCCCGGCAAGCTTGGTTCGCGCATCAATATTTTTTAGTAGTTCTGACATCTTCTTTTCCTCGCACGCCCTGCGCGCCCGCTTGTTGGCCGGTCGCCGGCACCGTCTGAAATCAAGAATACACGCTTTTCAACGACTGACAAACCGCGCCCTTACTGGGCTTCCGCGTCAGACACGCCTCGATAACGACCGGAAACGCCGATATTTTAGGAAATCGGGAAAAGCTTGCCGAAATTGGCGATATCCAGCACCTGCTTGACGTTCCCCTTGACACCGATCAGGGCCACATCCTTATTCGCGCCGCCCAACTTGTCGCGCAGCATCAGCAACATGCCCAGCGCCGAACTGTCCAGATAGTCGACACCGCTAAAATCGACCACCACAGAACGCGTTTCGGCATCGCTGATCAATGGCTCGTAGGCCCCCCGAAACTCACGGTGAGTGTTGAAATCGAAGCGCCCCGAGAGCTTGATCACGGCCTTGGCCGCTTCCTTGTGAACGATAGCTTGCATGGATTTTCCCATTATTCCGATATTCGTTATTTGACTAGTGTAATACTTTGGCCAAAGGCAACAAGCCTGAGCGACGAATTAACGACTAGCGGCCAACAGCGCACGCCGCGATATATCATCCAGAGAGCATTGTTCCTCGACGGCTCCGATCAGGAATGCCTCCCGCGGCATGCCGTATACCACGCAACTGGCCTCGTCCTGCCCAAAGGTGTGGGCTCCCGCCTGACGCATGCGTAACAAGCCCTGTGCCCCATCCTTGCCCATACCGGTCAAAATGACGCCGACTGCCTGACGGCCGACCAGACCTGCCGCCGAATCGAACAGCACATCGACCGAGGGCCGATGCCGGTTGACCGGTGGCGTGCTCAGCAACTCGGTCAGGTAACCTGCAGGCCCTCGGCGAACCTGCAAATGCGAATGGCCCGGCGCGATATAAACACAACCCGGCTCCACCTTTTCATTCCCCTGCGACTCGATGACTTTCGGCGCGCACAGTCCGTCAAGGCGGCGCGCGAAGGAGGTGGTAAAGGTCTCCGGCATATGCTGGACAATCAGGATCGGCGGGCAATCCGCCGGCACGCCAAGCAGAAACTCCTTGATCGCCTCTGTACCCCCGGTCGACGCGCCGACAAAAATGATTTTGCCGCTGGCAGCAGCCCGCAACGGCGAAGCAATCGAAGCTGTCGGTTGCGCCACTGGCGCAATCGCCCCTCCCGGGCGGCTCATGGCCTGGCGGCGCAAACGCGCATTGCGCGCGGCGCGAATCTTGTCACCCAATTCTTCCGCATACTCTTCCATCCGTTTGGGGCCATCGGCCCTCGGCTTGCCAATGAAGTCCACCGCCCCCAGTTCAAGTGCCTTCAAGGTGGTTTCCGAACCGGCCTCGGTAAAGGAAGAGACCATGACCACGGGCATCGGACGCAAACGCATCAGGCGATCGAGAAATTCGAGGCCATCCATCTTCGGCATGTGTACGTCGAGCGTCAGCACATCCGGGTTGAGCGTCTTGATCATGTCGCGCGCCGACTGGGCATCCGGCGCCGCTCCCACGACCTCGAGGTCGGGAATGGCATTGATCATCTCGGTCAACAGGGCACGCATCAGCGCGGAATCATCCACGACCAAAACACGCGTTTTTGTCGTCATGCTCATCGCCCCCTCAACCTTGCCCGCCTCGGAGACGCCGCATCAAATGAACAGTTCGACATCGCCTTCCACCTTGGAGCCCGACAGACGGTTCTTGTAATCGCTTTCACGGCTGAACAGCGTTTCGTTATGGACCCGGTGCAGTTTCTTGACCAGTACCCGCCCGGTATCCGGGAAATAGTAGACTTTTCGCGGATATGAATCCAGCAAGTCCTTTGCCACCACGGGAATCTTCTCGGTTTTCAGGTAGTCGAGGACAAATTCGGCATTCCGCGCGCCAACGTTACTGCTCGTCAGACTCGACAACACGGCACCGCCACCGAAAACCTTTGCCTCCAGTCGATTGCGGCGTGCCCCGAGCTTGAGCAGATGGTTGATCAACACCTCCATGGCATAGGTGCCATAACGCGCTGATGTACCCACCGTCTCGCGCCCGCCGTCGTCCGGCAGCATGAAATGGTTCATGCCGCCCACACCGGCATCGGAATCCCGAATGCAAGCTGCCACGCATGAACCGAGAACGGTTACCAGCAACATGCCGCTCTCGGATACGAAATACTCGCCCGGCAGGATTTTCGCGGCATTGCGCTGAAAATTCCGGTCGTAGTAGCGATTGCTCGACAAATGCTCGTCGTAGGCGTGCTGCACGATGCTCCTTCTCAGCGGGATCGGGCCAGGGCGTAAACCGTTTTGCCCAGGGAGCGAAACAGATCCGCAGCATGGAGGAAGCTCTCCGAGTGGCCGGCGAACATCAGCCCATCCGGCTGCAGCATCGGTGCAAAACGCGCGAGAATCTTGTACTGGGTCGGCTTATCAAAATAAATCATGACGTTACGGCAAAATATGACGTCCAGCGGCGCTTTGACGGCATAGGAACTGTCGAGCAGATTGACCCGCTGAAACTGAATCATCGCTTTCAATTCCGGGCGAACGGAAACATAGCCTTCCTGACTGCCGGTACCGCGCAGGAAGAAGCGGCGCAGCCGCTCGGGCGAAAGCTTTTCTACGCGCTCGAGCGGATAGATGCCCTTGCGGGCCGTCTCCAGCACATTGGTATCGAGGTCGGAGGCAATGATCGAGACATGCGATGTATTGCTACCGAAGGTTTCCGCCACCGTGATCGCAATCGAATAGGGTTCCTCGCCGGTCGAGGCCGCCGAGCACCAGATCCGGATCGGCCGCCGTGTACCTATTTTCTGGAGATGCTCGGCAAAGATCGGGAAGTGGTGCGGCTCGCGGAAAAACGAGGTGAGATTCGTCGTCAGTGAATTGACGAAGCGCTCCCATTCATCCCCCCCGTTGCGTTCAAGTGCGTCGAGATAATCGGCAAACGAGGTCTTCCCGGTTGCGCGCAAACGCCTGGCCAGACGCGAATAGACCATGTCCTGCTTGACCGGCGACAGGGAGATGCCGGCATGCTGGTAGATGAGTTTTCTGACCCGCTCGAAATCGTTGGCCGAAAAACTGAATTCGCGCCCCCCAGGATCGCGCCCCGGCAGAGCGGACGATGCAGCAGCACCAATCCCTCCGGCCAGGGGCTTCTTGAAATCAAACGTGCTCAAGACTTTTTTCCTCTCATCAGCTGACGGTTGCCGAGGTCAAGTGGATTAAAACTCGGCCCACTCGTCGTCAAGCGACGAAGGCAGCGCCGGTCTTTTTCGGCTGGCCATTTGCCTGACCGGCTCTGCGGCAGCTCTGGGCGCTTCCAGGCGGACCTGGGGGCGCCGCCCCGTCTCGACCTTGAAAACGGCAACCGAGCCTGCCAGATAGCGCGCCTGCTCCTCCAGGCTTTCCGCAGCCGCTGCAGCCTCTTCGACGAGCGCGGCGTTCTGTTGCGTTACCTCATCCATCTGGCTGACCGCTTGGGTAACCTGCTCGATGCCACTGCTCTGCTCGCGGCTGGCCGTAGCAATATCGGTCACGATGCTGGCGACGCGTTTGATGCTGGCAACCACTTCCGCCATCGTACGCCCTGCCTGGTCGACAAGGCGATTGCCCAGCTCGACGCGCTCGACCGAGTCGGAGATCAGCCCCTTGATTTCCTTGGCTGCCGCCGCGCTGCGTTGCGCCAGGTTGCGCACCTCGGTGGCGACCACCGCGAAGCCGCGCCCCTGCTCACCTGCCCGCGCCGCCTCCACTGCTGCATTGAGTGCCAAAATATTGGTCTGGAAGGCGATACCGTCGATCACCCCGATGATGTCGGCAATCCGGTTACTGGCCTGCTGAATCGAGCCCATGGTGCTGACTACCTGGCCGACCACCTCGCCGCCTTGTTCGGCGACCGATTGCGCGCCGGCGGCCAGCGCGTTGGCCTGGCTGGCATTGTCGGCATTCTGGCGCACTGTGGTGGTCAGCTGCTCCATGCTGGAGGCCGTTTCCTCCAAACTGCTGGCCTGCTCCTCGGTCCGCCCGGACAAATCCTGGTTGCCGGCAGCAATTTCCTTGGCAGCGGTATTGATCGTTTCCGCCGAGTGCTGGATGTCGGCCACCAAGTCGCGCAACTTGGTGACGGTCAGGTTGGCATCGTCCCGGAGCTTGCCGAAGGTACCCTGGTACTCCGTCGTCACGGTCTGCGTCAGATCGCCGGCCGCGACACGTTCGAGCAGTTCAGCAATATCGCTGATCGCCGCACCGCTGGTTTCCAAAAGCTGGTTGATGCCTTGCCCGATCTCCCGGTAGAAGCCTTCCAGCACGTCGGTATCGAGACGAGCCGCGAGATCGCCGGCCGAAGCCCGTCCGATCAGGTCGGCGACCGAGCGCTGTGCATTCAGTTCGGCCGTACGGTCAATCCACTCGCCGACGGTACCCAGGCGCAGGCCGCGGTCGTTGATGATGGGATTGGTAACAATGTCGTAAATTCGACCGCCGATGCCCAGTTCTGAACGGCGAGTCCCCTGCAATTCGCGCAGCCCCTTGAGTGCGGCCTCGGGATCTTGATAGAAAGCCCCGATATTGCTGCCGATGAAGCGATCCACTGCGAAATCGGGCTGCTGCTCGCGCAGGCCGGGTTCGATCTGGCGCAGGGTGGTGAGCAAGCCCTTGTTGGCGTAGATCACCTTGCCATCATCGTCGGCAATCCGCAGATTCGCCGAGACGCAATCGAGCGCGATGCGAATCCGCAGATTGTCGTTGGCAACACGTTCGCTTTCGGCGACGTTGAATCCGGTCTGGATTTGCATCGACTGCAGGCCCTGCAGCACCTTGCCCATTTCGTCGTCGCGGGAAATATCGAGGTTGCGCGTGTAGTCGCCATTCGCCAGCGACTGCATGACGGCGATCACATCACCGATCGGCCGGGTAATCGCCCGGATGATCGCCAGCGAGATCAGGACACCGCCGATCAGGGCAAGCGCGACAAGCAGCAACATCCAGAAGCGCAAGGAAGAAATTCGGGCTTCGCTGGCGGTCATTGCCGCCTGCCCCCCCTCAATCTGTGACTGGAGCAGTGCATTGGCCTGGCGCGAAGCCTCGCCATAGGTCGGGTTGATGACCTTGAGCAAAATCCCGTTCGCATCGGCGAAACGCCCCTCCGCCAGCGCCGTCCGGGCCGGCGACAGCCCCTCGGTCTGGTAGCGCTGCCGGGCCGCGGCAAAACCATCTGCGAGGTTCTGATCAGTGCCATCGGCAGTGGCCTTGCGGAATTCAGACCATTGCCGCTCGATTTCGGCGTTGTTCGCATCGATCTGGCCGAGGTGAAAATTCAGCGGATGATCGTGCGCATTGGCGTAGTCACCGCGTGGATCATGCTGCAGCGAGAGCAAGACCTGCGAACGGTTTTCCGCCATCAACCGGCCAATGCTGGCCAGCGCCTGTGCCGGCTGCATGCGCTGGCGATAGAGTTCCTCCACCACCCGGTCGGTCTGTCGCATGCCCCAGGTTCCCATCGCCGCCAGTGCCGCAATGCCCAGTAACAAGAACGCGAAGCCGCCAACCAGGCGTGCCTTGAGGGACATGCCGGCGAACCAGCCCTCCCCTCCTTTGACCACGGCACCATGCCGGATGCTCAAGCCGCCCGAGCGCTTCTCGCGGAACAGTCGATAAGCCTCGTCGGCCGCCTGAATCTGTGCCTGGCCGGCCTTGCGCCGAACCGACATGTAGCCAACCAGCTCTCCGTTCTCACGGATCGGCGTCGCGGTCGCCAACACCCAGTAGAAATCACCGTTCTTGCAGCGGTTCTTGACCAGACCGGTCCACGGGCGGCCATCCTTGAGATCTCGCCACATGTCCTCGAAGGCTTCTACCGGCATCTCCGGATGACGGACGATGTTGTGTGGCTGTCCGATCAGTTCTTCCTCGGAAAAGCCGCTGATGTCTACAAAATCCTTGTTGATGTAGGTGATCATCCCCTTCAGGTCGGTCTTGGAGACGATCAGTGTCTGGTCCTCCAGCAGAATCTCCCTGGTGGTCACCGGCAAGTTGTTTCTCATGGGTGCGAGTCCGTCGTTTTATGGTTATTAAAATTCCGCCCACTCGTCATCATCGAGCGGTTGCGGTTGTGCCACCAAGGTCTGCCCGGAGACGAGGCGGTTGGGCGCTTGTTCGGTAAGCATGGGGGGCGGCACCTTGCGCGCAGCCGGCGCAGGATCGTGCCGTTCCGGACGAAGCGGTGTTGCGGCTGCAACGCCCCCCGGCAGCCGGAATACGGCTACAGTCTGCGCCAGGCTGAGTGCCTGCTCTTCCAGGCTTTCGGCCGCTGCCGCGGCCTGTTCGACCAGAGCGGCGTTCTGCTGGGTAACTTCGTCCATCTGGATCACGGCCAAGCCGACCTGCTCGATACCGGAACTCTGCTCCCGACTGGCATCGGAAATATCGGCCATGATCTTCGCCACCCGACGGATGCTCGCCACCACCTCCTCCATGGTCCGCCCCGCCTGATCGACCAGCTTGTTGCCGTTCTCCACCTTCTCCACCGAATCGGAGATCAGCCCCTTGATCTCCTTCGCCGCCGCAGCGCTCCGCTGCGCCAGGTTGCGCACTTCGCTAGCGACGACGGCAAAGCCCCGTCCCTGTTCGCCGGCCCGCGCCGCTTCCACCGCGGCATTGAGGGCCAGGATATTGGTCTGGAAAGCAATGCCGTCGATGACGCCGATGATGTCGGCGATCTTGTTGCTGGCCTGATGGATGGCGCTCATGGTCTGCACCACCTGCCCGACCACCTCGCCGCCCTTGACCGCCACCTGCTGCGCATTACCGGCCAGCTCGTTGGCCTGCCGCGCATTGTCGGCGTTCTGCTTCACCGTGCTGGTCAGTTGCTCCATGCTGGAAGCCGTCTCCTCGAGACTACTCGCCTGCTCTTCGGTGCGACTCGACAGATCCTGGTTGCCCGATGCGATCTCCTTCGCCGCCGTGTTGATGGCGTCGGTAGCATTCTTGATCGAGAAGACGATCTCCTGGAGATTATCGACCGTGGTATTGGCATCGTTACGCAGCTTGCCGAGCATGCCCTGGTAATCGGTATCGATCTTCTGTGTCAGATTGCCGGCCGAAAGCCGTGCAAGCATCGCCCCGACGTCGTCCAAGGCTTGCGAATTGGCATCAAGCAAGGCGTTGATGCCGTCGGAAATCTGCCGGAAGAAACCGCTCATCCGCTCGGCATCGAGGCGCCGGCTGAAATCGCCCGCCGCAGCAGCATTGATGATCGCCGAAACCTCAGCCTCGATGGCGACCTCGTGCGTCCGGTCGCGCCATTCGACCACGGTACCCAAGCGCTCCCGGCGCTCGTTGACGATGGGGCAGGCAACCAGGCTGAAGCGTCGTCCACCGATCTCGATCTCGGTCCGGTGGGGCCCCTTCAGCGCCCCGAGCACGTTGCGCTGGTGGCCGGGTTGGCGATGATAGTTGTCGAAACTGGAACCGAGGATGGCATCGGCCCGGAAATGCGGCAACTGCTTTCGGATATCGGACTCTGCCTGCCGCATCATGTCGAGCACGGCTGCGTTGCAGTAGATGATTTGGCCATCCGGGTCAGCCACCATGACGCTGTTCGAAGTTACATCGAGCGCGACTTTGATACGCAGCGTTTCGTCCGCCACCCGCCGCTCTGCCTCGACCCGCTTTTTTAAATCCTGTTGCATGCGTGCCAGAGCGTGCATCAACTGGGCGGGCTCATCCTTGCCGGAGAGATCGACCGGATGGTCCAGGGTGCCCGCCGCCACGGCTTCGGCCAGCCCCACCGCCTGGCTTAACGGACCGGTGATCTGGCGCGTGATCCACAGGCCAGCCGGAATCATGCAGAGCGCGGCACCAGCCATCAGCAGCAAAAGGTAAAGGCGAACATCACCATTGAGCTGGCGGATATCGGCCACATCGCCTGCACTGGCCTCGTGTTGCAAATCGACATAGCGCCCGAGCGCATCGAACCAGGTCTGCAGTTTGGGCTGGAGTTCCTGATAGAACTGAGCCTCGAACGCCGCCCGGTCACCCTCGCGCACCAACGCGAAAAACTGACGGACGGCCGCTTCCGCCGCCTGCCGCGCCGGCAGGATGCCCGCGATGGCCCCCTTGCCCTCCGGCGTCGTGGTGGCATCCACAATCTGCCGCTCGGCGCCAAGATAGCGTGCCAGTTCGGCCTCGATCCGGGGTAGCTCGGCGAGTTGCTTCTCCTGATCTGCGTGAAGTAGCGCGCTCCTGACCTGTTGCCCAATGAGCACGTTGCGCAGGCGCATGTCGTCGGCCAGTTGGGCGTTACGGATATTGACATCGACGATGCGCCCAACCTTGTCGCCGGTCAGATTCAGGCTGAACAAGGCAATCCCGACAATGACCAGCATCAGGGCCAAGGCCCCCAGAGTCGTCGAGAAGAGACGCGCACCGATCTTGTAGTTGCGGAAATCAAACATGCTTAGTTCCCCATCTGGTGAATCGTGACCTACGCACCTGCCGAGTCGATGAGTTCCATGTCGGCGCTGGTCATCAGGCGCTCGATATCGGTGACGATCATCATGCGCGCATCCTGCGCGGCCAGGCCGAGGATGTATTTGGTATCGAAGGTTCCCGAGAAGTCTGGGGCAGGTCGGATCTGGGCGCGGGTAAGCGATATCACGTCGGAGACGCTATCGACCACGACACCGATGACGCGCCCGGCGACATTGAGAATGACGACAACGGTGAACGGGGTGTATTCGATCTTGCCCAGGTTGAACTTGATGCGCAGATCGACGATGGGCACGATGATGCCGCGCAGATTGATCACGCCCTTGATGAAGGCGGGCGCATTGGCGATCAGCGTCGGCGGCTCGTAGCCGCGGATTTCCTGCACCTTCAGAATATCGATGGCATATTCCTCGCTACCCAGCGTGAAGGTCAGGTACTCGCTGGCAACGAGATCTTCGTCTGCCAACACCGCGCTCCCGTGCGTGGTCGCTTCCATGTATAGCTCCTCTTGCGGCCGTCAGCCGGCCTTCTGCATCGTTGTTCTGGCCATCCCGGCGATGGCCGATACGTCGAGAATCAGGGCCACATGCCCGTCGCCCATGATGGTCGC
>JAEUOD010000005.1 GCA_016791065.1 Dechloromonas sp.
CTGACAATGCTAGGCAGTGCCGGCAGATAGAGGTCGGTGGCCAGCGGCCCGAAGGCAGCGAGCGCACCGAGCAGCAAAATGAAACGGCCCTCGCGGGCCGGATCGATGACGGGAACGGTCAATTACAAGCCGCCAAGGGCGAGATATTTGGTTTCCATGTACTCGTCGAGACCGTGGCTGGAACCTTCGCGGCCGATACCCGAGAGCTTGACGCCGCCGAAGGGGGCGACTTCGGTCGAGATCAGGCCGGTATTGACACCGACCATGCCGTATTCGAGCTGCTTCGAGACGCGCCAGACGCGGCCGTGGTCCTTCGAGAAGAAGTAGGCAGCCAGGCCGAATTCGGTGTCGTTGGCCATCTGCACGGCCTCGGCCTCGGTCTTGAAGCGGAAGAGCGGCGCCACCGGCCCGAAGATTTCTTCCCTGGCGACGGCCATGCCGGTCGTCACGTCGGCCAGGATGGTCGGCTCGAACCAGGTGCGGCCGAGCGCATGGCGCTTGCCGCCGGTGACGACGCGGGCTCCCTTGTCGGTGGCATCCTTGACCAGTTCCTCGACCTTGTTGATCGCCGCATCGTCGATCAGCGGCCCCTGGGTGACGCCCTCTTCCGTGCCGTGGCCGACCTTGAGCGCCGAGACGGCGGCAGCCAGCTTGGCGGCGAAGGCTTCATAGATTCCGTCCTGGACCAGGAAGCGGTTGGAGCAGACGCAGGTCTGGCCGGCATTGCGGTACTTGGAGGCGATGGCACCGGCGACGGCAGCATCGAGGTCGGCATCGTCGAAAACGATGAACGGTGCGTTGCCGCCGAGTTCCAGCGACATCTTCTTGACCGTGCCGGCGCACTGCTGCATCAGCAACTGGCCGATCGGCGTCGAGCCGGTAAAGGTCAGCTTGCGCACGATCGGGCTCGCCGTCATGACGCCACCAATGGCCGAGGCCTTGCCGGTGACGACGCTGAAGACGCCGGCCGGGATGCCGGCACGTTCGGCCAGTTCGGCCAGGGCCAGCGCCGACAGCGGGGTCTGCTCGGCCGGCTTGAGGATGATGGTGCAGCCGGCGGCGAGCGCCGGGGCAACCTTGCGGGTGATCATCGCCGACGGGAAGTTCCACGGCGTGATGGCGGCGCAGACGCCGACCGGTTCCTTGGTGACGACAATCTGGCGATCCTTGAACGGCGACGGGATGACCTCACCGTAGGCGCGCTTGGCTTCCTCGGCGAACCACTCGACGTAAGCGGCGGCATAGGCGATCTCGCCCTTGGCCTCGGCCAGCGGCTTGCCCTGCTCGGAGGTCATCAGCAGCGCCAGATCGTCCTGGTTCGCCATCAGCAGGTCGAACCAGCGGCGCAGGATGCGCGAACGCTCGGCGGCAGTGGTTTCGCGCCAGGTCTTGAGCGCGGTGTCGGCGGCCTGGATGGCGCGCTCGGTTTCGGCGGCACCGCAGCGGGGGACGGTGGCGATGGTTTCGCCGGTGGCCGGATTGGTGACGGGGAAGGTTTCGCCGGAGTCGGCGGGGACCCAGGTGCCGTTGATGTAGCAGGCCTGGCGGAGGAGGGATGGGTCTTTGAGGGACAGCATGGATGGTTCTCCTTGGTGTTCTGGGTATTAGGTTTGGATGTTATTAAGCGCTGGGTTCCGCGCCTGACGCGCGGGCATACTTTTTCTTGGTTGGCCAAGAAAAAGTAGCCAAAAAGAAGGCCACCCCTGGGTCGGTGCCCGCTGCGCGGGCTCCCTGCGCTACTCGGGCATTCGGGCGGCTGGCTAAACTCGCCTTCGGCTCAGACAAGGCCAGCCGAAGGCCCCCGAATACCCTGCGTTGCTCGGCACCTCTCAAGGGGCCCGGAAAACCGAACGGGCGGTGAAAGTACGATGGGGTACCGGGTCCCCGTGTGGAGCGCCAAGCAACGGAGACGGTCCGGGGGTAGTCGGCTGGCGTTGTCTGAGCCGCAGGCGAGTTTAGCCAGCCGCCCGGCCCGTCGAGTAGCGCAGGGAAGTCGGCGCAGCCGACCGCGCAACCCGGGGTCGCCTTTTCTTTGGCTACTTTCTTTTGGCGAAGCAAAAGAAAGTACGCCCGCCGGTCAGCGGCGGAACCCAGCGGCTGCACAGCCCCAAAAATCATCAGTAAGCCGCCCCGCTCTTCGCGGAATCAGCCTTCTTGAACTTGTCCGCCAGCGCCACCGCCGAATTCCGCAGCAACAACGCATCGACCCCAACCAGCAAAAAGCTCGCCCCGATCTCCCGATAAGCCTCGGCTGCCGCCGGATCAGCCGAGAAAACCCCGGCCGCCTTGCCCGCCGCCGAAATCTTGCCAATGGCAGCAGCAACGGCCGCCTTGACCTCGGCATGCCCTGGATTGCCGAGGTGGCCCATCGAGGCGGCCAGATCGGACGGTCCGATGAACACGGCATCGACGCCTTCAACCTGCAAGATGGCATCGAGCCCGGCCAGCCCGGTGGTCGATTCGATCTGCACGATCAGGCACATTTCCTGGTCGGCGTTGGCGAAATAGCCATCGACCCCGTTCCAGCGGGCGGCACGGGCCATCGCCGTGCCGACGCCGCGGATGCCGTTGGGCGGGTAACGCATGGCGCGGACCAGCTTCTCGGCATCGGCCGCGGTTTCGACCATGGGCACCATCAGCGTCTGGGCGCCACCGTCGAGCAACTGCTTGATGCGGGCAACGTCGTGATCCGGGGTACGCACCACCGGCCGCACCGGATAGGGCGCCAGGGCCTGCAACTGGGCAATGATCGAACGCAGGTCGTTCGGGCCGTGTTCGCCGTCGATCAGCAGCCAGTCGAAGCCGGTACCACCGACGATCTCGGCGGTATAGGCGTTGGCCAGGCCGAGAAACAGGCCGATCTGGGTTTCACCGGCAAGAAGGGCGCGCTTGAAGGCGTTGCGGGGCATTTCCATGAACGGAGTCCTCGATTCAGACGAAACGGGCGCTGATGTTACCAAGCGGGCCGTAATCGACGTGGATGGTATCGCCCGGTGCCACTTTCACGGGCCGGGTGAAGGAGCCGGCCAGGATGATCTGCCCCGGTTCCAGCGCCACGCCGTGCGGCGCGAATTTCTTGGCCAGCCAGGAAATACCGTTGGCCGGGTGGTTCAGCACGCCGGCGGCGACACCGGTTTCCTCGATGATGCCGTTCTTGTAGAGCAGCGCGGCGACCCAGCGCAAATCGACGTCCATCGGCTTGATCGGGCGGCCGCCGAGGATGATGCCGACGTTGGCGGCGTTGTCGGAGATGGTGTCCATGACCTTGCGCGGCCGCTTGCTCTCGGGGTCGATGCGGTGGCAACGGGCGTCGATGATCTCGACAGCAGGCACGACGTAATCAGTCGCCGTCAGGACGTCGAAGATGGTGACGTTCGGACCTTCCAGGCGATCCTTGAGGATGAAGGCCAGTTCGACCTCGACCATCGGGTCGATGAAGCGCTCGCAGGGAATGTCGGCAGCGTCCTTGTAGACCATCTCGTCGAGCAGCGTGCCGAAGTCCGGCTCGTTGATCTGCGACGACATCTGCATGGCGCGCGAGGTCAGGCCGATCTTGTGGCCGACGACCTTCTGGCCTTCGGCCAGCTTCATCTGGACCCAGGCCTTCTGGATCGCATAGGCGTCCTCGATAGTGACCTCGGGGTGGTCCAGCGAAATCTGGCGCACCGGCTGGCGGGCCTTTTCGGCTTCGTGCAGGCGCTTGGCAGCGGCCTGGATGATGTCTTGGCTAAGCATGTTGTTTCCTCTTGGTGGGGTTAGGCCTAGGCCTTCTTGTAGCGGGGGTGGATGTTGTTCTTTTTCCAGGTGCCGGCCTCGCTGAATTCGGAGAATTCCATCGACAGTGCCAGGCCTTGCCGGGCGAAAATCGGTGCGAAATGCTCGCTCATCATGGCGAACAGTTCGTCGCAGGCCTTTTTCTTCTCGGCTTCGCTGCGGCCGGCGCCAACCTTCAGCGAGGCGTGCACGAAGGCATCGTCGGCATGGCTGCCATCGGCGATGCAATAGTCCCGGAGCCAGATGACGCGGGAGCGGATGCCCCCGGTCGGGAATACCCCACCCTGGGCGATCAGCACCTGGTTGGATTTCTTGAGCAAGCCCGGAATATCGGCTTCCGCCGTATCCAGGTTGTTGGTGATTTCATAGACAAGATGGGGCATTTCCCGCTCCTTGGTTCGGTGATTCGTTCAGGAAACCGGCATGTCGACGCCGAGGCCGCGGGCCTGCAGCGGAATACCGGCCACCGGCAGGCTGACAACGACCTGGCCGGTGCCCGAGCTTTCAAAGTACGGACAGACGATCTCTGCCTTGCCCTGGTACTTGTCCCAGCCGATGGCGCCGAACAGCATGGCGGTATCGTGCATCTTGCCTTCGCCGGTGCAGTACTGGGCGTACTCCGGCAGCATGCGCAGGAAGGTATCCCATTCGCCGCCTTCCCACAGTTGCAGGGCACGCAGGTCGACCTGCTTGTTGAATTCGCGGCTGATCGTGTTGAAGCCTTCCTCGACCAGCCGGTTTTCCCAGATCTGGTGCGACATCGAGCCGCTGGCGATGATGGCGACCTTGCTGTTGCTGCGGGCAACGGCCTTGGCCAGCGCCTCGCCGAGGATGCGCGATTCTTCGAGCGAACCGAAGGTACTCCAGCCGGCGATCGAGACGACCTTGATCTTGCCTTCCGGGTTCATGTAGCGCATCGGCAGGATGGTGCCGTATTCGAGGTCGAGCGATGGCACCTGGTGGGCGCGCGTCTTGACGCCCATCGCCGTGGCTTCCTCGGCGATCATGTCGCCCAGTTCCGGGTTGCCCGGGAACTCGTAGGGCAGATCCTGGATGAAGTGCGGGAACTCGTGGCTGGTGTAGTTGCCCTTGTGCACCGCGTTGTTGTTGATGTGATAGCCCGCGTTGACCAGCCAGTGCGTGTCGAACACGACGAAGGTATCGACGCCGAGTTCGACGGCGCGACGGCCGAGTTCGCGTTCTGCATCGATCGCCGGCTGGCGGCAACCGAAGGCCGGGCCGGGTTGTTCGGAAAGAAGCATCGAAGGCACGTGTGTGCACTTGATGGCCATGACGATTTCACCCATGTTGCTGTCTCCCTTGATGGTGTGGAAAGTTCTCACGTTGGGGGTGAAGATTGGCTTTGCGCTCTATTGTTAGACGGGAAAGACGACGTTGATCTGGCCGGTGCCGGACGAGCCGAAGTAAGGGGTGACCACTTCTGCCTTGCCGGTGTAGTTTTCGCCGCCAAGTACGCCGAGCAGCATGGCGGTGTCGTGCATCGATCCCTCGCCGTGGCACTTCACCGCGTACTCGGGCAGCATGCCGCAGAAGGTCTTCCAGTCGCCGTTCTTCCACAGATCGACGACATGGTGATCAACGGTTTCGAGGAACGGGTCCCAGACCTTGTGCATGAACTGGTCGGCCAGGCCGTTCTGGGCAAAGCGGTGCGACAGCGAGCCGGAAGCCAGCACGGCAACCGTGCCGTCGTACTGCTCCTCGATGGCCTTGCGCACGGCCTGGCCCAGCACGATGGAATCGGCCAGGTTATGCACGGTACAGAGTGCCGACACGGAAACGACCTTGAACTGCTTGTCCTCGTTCATGTAGCGCATCGGCACCAGGGTGCCGTATTCCGGCGCCAGGCTGGTCGCGTCGTGGGCACGGGTATGGACGCCGGCGGCGGTGGCCGTATCGGCGATCAGATTGCCCAGTTCCGGATTGCCAATGTAGGAAAACGGCAGGTTCTTGATGAAGTGCGGCAGTTCGTTGGAGGTGTAGACCCCCTCCCACGACGGCGCGCAGTTGATGTGGTAGCCGGAATTGACCAGCCAGTGCGTGTCGAAGACGACGACGGTGTCGACGCCGAGTTCTCGCATGCGGCGGGCGATTTCCTTGTGGCCGTCGATGGCCGCCTGACGGCAGCCCTTGTGCGGACCATCCTGTTCCGACAGGTACATCGATGGCACGTGGGTGATCTTGGCGGCGAGTGCGAGTTTGCCCATTTTGCTGTCTCCTTTTGTTCGGTCACCCTCCCCGTCAAGGGGGAGGAGTTGGTTCGTTACACGCCCCAGCGCGGGATGTGGTGGCTGCCGTACGACACCGCGATGTTCTTGGCTTCGCAGAACACTTCGTAGCTGTAGTGGTTGCCTTCGCGGCCGGTCCCCGATGCCTTCGAGCCGCCAAACGGCTGGCGCAGGTCGCGGACGTTCTGGCTGTTGACGAAGGTCATGCCCGACTCGATGGCCTTGGCCAGGCGGATGGCGCGGCCGGTGTTGTTGGTCCACAAGTACGACGACAGGCCATAGGGCGTGTCGTTGGCGATGCGTACGGCGTCGGCTTCGTCCTTGAAGCGGATGATGCAGGGCACCGGCCCGAAGATTTCCTCCTGGGCGATGCGCATCTTGTTGTCGACATTGGCGAAGACGGTGGGCTGCACCCAGAAGCCGTTCTTGAACTTGTCGGCCACGACCGGTGTGCCGCCGCCGAAGACGACTTCGGCGCCTTCCTGCTTGCCGAGTTCGATGTAGTAATTGACCTTGTCCTGATGGCCCTTGGAGATCATCGGACCGATGATGGTATTGGGGTCCATCGGGTCGCCCACCGTCAGGCGTGAGGCGCGGGCCGCGAAGTCGGCGACGAACTTGTCGTAGATGCCTTCCTGGACGATGATCCGCGAGCCGGCGGTGCAGCGTTCACCGTTGTTCGAAAAGATCATGAAGATGGCGGCGTCGAGGGCGCGTTCGTAGTCGGCGTCGTCGAAGATGATGAACGGCGACTTGCCACCCAGTTCCATCGAGAACTTCTTGAGGCCGGCGGCCTTGACGATGCGGTTGCCGGTCATGGTCGAGCCGGTGAAGGAGATCGAGCGCACATCCGGGTGCGAGACGAGCGGCTCGCCGGCCTTGTCGCCGAAGCCATGCACGACGTTGAAGACGCCCGGCGGGATGCCGGCTTCGAGCGCCAGTTCGCCGAGGCGGTTGGCGGTCAGCGGTGACAGCTCCGACATCTTCATCACGGCCGTGTTGCCGAAAGCCAGGCAGGGCGCAGTCTTCCAGGTGGCGGTCATGAACGGCACGTTCCACGGCGAGATCAGCGCGCAGACGCCGACCGGCTGCCACAGCGTGTAGTTGAGGTGGCCGGTGTCGGAATCGTAGGTTTCGCCGTGCATGTGCTGGATCAGCTCGGCGAAGTAATAGAAGTTGTCCGAGGCGCGCGGAATCAGCACGCGCTTAGTCTGGTTGGTGACCTGGCCGCAGTCGGCGGTTTCCATGTCGGCGATTTCGGCGACGTTGGCGGCGATCAGGTCGCCCAGCTTGCGCACCAGACGGGCACGCTCCTTGACCGGGGTCGCAGCCCAGCCCGGGAAGGCTGCCTTGGCGGCGGCGACGGCGGCGTTGATTTCATCCTGGCCGCCACTGGCGACGGTGTCGATCACTTCGCCGGTGGCCGGGTTGAGGGTCTCGAAGACGTCCTTGCTCTCGACCTTCTGGCCGTTGATGATGTGCTTGATCATGGGCTGTTCTCGCTTTCTTTAGACAGTGGCGAAATAAGTGGCGTCGTCGACGATGGTGTTGACCAGGCAGCAGACGCCTTCCACTTCGGTCTCGATCACGTCGCCGGCCTTGACGTCGGCCAGGCCTTCCGGCGTGCCGGTCAGAATGATGTCGCCCGGATTCAGGGTCATGAAGGACGACAGGTATTCGATCAGCGTGGCGATGTCGAAGATCATGTCGGCGGTCGTGCCTTCCTGGGTCGTCTTGCCGTTGACCCGCGTCGTCAGCTTGAGTGCCATCGGATTGGGCACGTCGGCGGCATCGACCAGCCAGGGACCGAGCGGCGTGCAGCCGTCGCGGTTCTTGACGCGCAGATTCGGGCGGTAATAGTTCTCGAGATAGTCGCGGATGGCGTAGTCGTTGGCCACGGTGTAGCCGGCGACGATGCCCATGGCTTCGGCCTTCGAGAGATTCTTGCCGGTCTTGCCGATGACGACGGCCAACTCGCACTCGTAGTGCATGTAGGTCGCGTCGGCCGGACGGCGGGTCTTGGCGCGGTGACCGACGATGGTGTTCGGGCCTTTCAGGAAGGCGAGCGGCACTTCCGGCGCCTTGAAGGCCAGTTCCTTGGCGTGGTCGGCGTAGTTCAGGCCGAGCGCGAAGACGGCGCCGGGCACGACCGGCGGCAGCCACTGGACGTCGGTTTCGTTGAGCAGGCGGCCATCGGCCAGCTCGACGCGACCGTCGGCGGCCTGCGTCACTTGGTGGATGGCGCCCTGAAAGGCAATGCGACCGCGCTTCATGCTTGTGCTCCTGCGATGGAGAATTGGAGACTGCCGACGCCATCGGCACTGATTTTCACCTGGCTGCCGGCAACGGCCTGCGGCGCCATGTAGCTGACGCCGACGAGCAGGACGTCGCCCTGGCCCAGGGTCATGAACTCGCTGACATCGACCAGCAGTTGCGCCGGATCGCGCACCAGATCGGCCAGCGAGCGCTGTTCGACGACCTTGCCGTCGATCTCGGTGGAGATGACGAGCTTGCCCAGATCGACCAGCGGCTTGACCGAGCCGATCGGCAACGAACCGTCGAAGCACTTTTCGCGGATGGCCGGGCGGTAGTAGCTGGCGTGCGGCAGGCTGAGATCGCCGGCGAGCACGATGCCAGCGACGGCATCCAGCGCGTTGTCGCGGCTCAGGCGACCGGCGGCTCGGCCCATGACCAGACCGATCGTGGCGCCGACCTCGACAGCCGTCGCACCGGCCGGCAGGCAAACCACGCTGCCGCAGGCGACACGGGTGTTGGCCGGCTTGATGTACATCGCGGGGGCCTTCGGGGCACCTTTGTACGGGGCGGCTTCCAGCGTCTCGCTGCCGATCTTGCGCAGGGAGGCATGGTCATTGAGGACGACACCGTAAACCGTGCCGCTGACGTGTTGTTTGATCATTGTTGCAAGCTCCAATCAGCCGAGCCAGTGGACCAGGCCAAGGCACATGACGGGGAAAAAGACGAGGGCGATGATGCGCAGGAAATCGGAAGCCAGGAAGGGCATCACGCCGAGCGCGGTTTCCTTCATCGGTACATCCTTGGCGATCTTGTTGATGACGTAGAGGTTCATGCCGACCGGCGGATGGACCAGGCCGATCTCGACCACCATCAGCGCCAGGATACCGAACCAGATTGACTTGTCCTCGACCGGCATGCCGAAGAAATCGAGGCCCATGACCATCGGATAGAAGATTGGGATGGTCAGCAGGATCATGGCCAGCGAATCCATGACGCAACCGAGCAGGATGTAGATCAGCAGGATCGAGAAGAGCACGAGCAAGGCCGGCAGGCCGCTGGTCTGCACCCACAGTGCCAGCTCGGTCGGCATCTGCGACAGGGCGAGGCTGGAATTGAGCAGGTCGGCGCCGATCAGCACCATGAAGATCATGCCGGTGGCGTGGGCGGTGCCGTAGACGCTCTGCAGGAAGTCCTTGGTCCGCATGCCGCCGGAAACCGCCGCGATGACGCCGCAGGCAGCGGCACCGATCGAGGCCGCTTCGGTCGGGTTGGCCCAGCCGCCGTAGATGCCGACGATGACGACGAGGAAGACGCAGAGAACGGGAATGATGTTGATCTGGGCCTTGATCATCTCGCCGAACGGCACCTTCCTGCCGGCCGGACCAGCGCTCGGGTCGCGGCGGACGACGAAGGCGATGACCAGGATGTAGCCGAGGGCAGCGATGATGCCCGGTACGACGGCGGCAACGAAGAGCTTGCCGATCGATTCCTGGGTCAGCACGGCGTAGATAACCAGCGGCACCGAGGGCGGGATCATGATGCCGAGCGTACCGGAAGCAGCCAGCGTGGCGGTGGCCAGCTTGCCGGAATAGCCGTTGGCCTTCAGTTCAGGCAGGGCGACCTGCCCCATGGTGGCAGCGGTGGCCAGCGAGGAGCCGCAGATGGCGCCGAAGGCGGCGCAGGCAGCGGTCGAGGCCATGGCCAGGCCGCCGCGCCAGTGGCCGATCAGCGTACCGGCTGCCTTGAACAACGCCTTGGACAGACCGCCGTGCGTGGCGAACTGGCCCATCAGGATGAACAGCGGAATCACCGCCAGGTCATAGTTGGAAACGCGGGCATAGACCAGGTTGTTCAGCGTGTAGAGCAGGCCGGAGGTCTCGCCGTGGTTCATCACCAGGTAGATGCCGGCGCCGGTGATGAACATCGCCATGGTGATATGCACCCGGACGGCCAGCATGGCGAGCAGGCAGCCGAAGCCGATGAGGCCGATTGCGGTACCGCTCATTTGTGGGCTCCCGGAATGTTCTTGGTCGGATGGAAATGGGCATAGGCCCGGTAGATGGCGCAGATCGCCATGAGGACGAGGCCGGGCACGAGCAGCGCGGTGGGAATCCACAGCGGCAGCGAAACCAGGGTGGTCACTTCCTGCGACTCGTGGGTGGCGATGGCCGACAGGATGGTCCGCCAGGCCAGGATGCACGAAACGATGGCGAAGAGGACTTCGGCCACGCCATCGATCGGGCGCTTGAGTGAATCGCGCATGTTCTCGGTGAAGAAATCCACCTTGATGTGCTCGCCGAGCAGCGTGCAGTACGGCAGGAAGGCCGTCGCCGCGACGGCCGTGCCGGCCTGCATCAGCTCGATATCGCCGTTCACCGAGCCGAAGCCGAGCTTGCGGCCGATGATCGACACCAGCGACATGGCGATCAGGGCGATGAACAATACGCCGCCGGAAATCGCCATCGTCTTGCCGGCCATGATCAGGTAGTGCTCGACCTTGTCGTGCTCCACCAGATCGTGCGGCATCCCCATCGGATCATGCATGCTGTTCTCCTTGATCCTGTCTTGTTTTTACTTGGAGGTACCGGTCAGTTCGCGGGCGGCGGCGATCAGCTTCTTGCCGTCCAGGCCCTTTTCGCCCACCTGCTTGGCCCACTCGTCCTCGACGCTGGCGGTGGCCTGCTTCATGGCCGTGACCTGGGTCGCGCTGAAGTTGGTGATCTTGTCGCCCTGGGCGGCGATGCGCTTCTTCGTATCGGCCGCCACTTCGTCGAACATGGCGCCGAACTTGCCGACCATGACATCGCCCGTGGTCTTGTCGACGATGGCCTTGAGGTCGGCCGGCAGGCCGTCGTACTTCTGCTTGTTCATGAGCACGGTGAGCACGGTGGCGGTCGGGTAAGCGACACCGGGTTCAGGCTGGGCATGGAACTTGGTGACTTCGGAAAGCTTGGTCGGATAGACCAGTTCCCAGGCGCCGAGGGAGCCGTCGACGACACCCTTGGCAATGGCTTCGGTAACCTGCGCCGGCGGCATGGCGACCGGCGAACCACCCAGTGCCGCCAGGGTACGTGCACCGACGCGGGTCGAGGTGCGCAGCTTCATGCCGGAGAAGCCGGTCAAACCGACGATTTCCTTCTTCGAGGTATGCACGGCCTGGCCACCGTCAGTATGGAAAGCCAGCACCTTGTAGGCGGCGAATTCCTGCTGGGCGTTCTGCTGGTAGTACTTCCACAGCGCCTTGGAGCTGGAGGTCGCATCCTTGACCATGAAGGGCAACTCGAAAGCCTCGATGGCCGGGAAGCGGCCGGCCGAGTAACCGGGGCCGGTCCACACGACGTCGGCAACGCCGTTCTTGACCTGATCGACCAGCTGGGCCGGCGTACCGCCGAGTTGCATGGCCGGGTAGAACTGACAGGCGATGCGGCCGTTCGAGGCCTGCTTCATTTCTTCGCACCAGGGCTGCAGGACCTTCTGCTGGGTCGGCGCAGCCGAGGGCAGGAAGTGGGCAATCTTGAAGGTGACTTCCTGCGCGCCAGCGGACAGGGAAACAGCCATGGCACCCAGAACGGCAATGTGACGATAGTTCATTCGACATCTCCTCTTTGTTGACCTGGGCACGCGCCCATGTTCGTTAATATGTTAGCGATTAAATCACTACGATATTAGTGAGTCAACGGTCTACACAAAAAATTTTTGCGGGGTTTCGGCGACTGGATTCAGTCGCCGGCGGGATGCCGGAAAACCTGGAAACGCCCGCCCCGGAAGTCGATTTCCGATTCCAGTTGGGCGCCCACCGAGCGGGCGACGCCGATCGAGGCGGCGTTGTCGCGATGGATAAAACTGATCGGCGGCTGGCCGGGATAGACCGTGCGCGCCATGCTCTGGACGGCCCGTGCCGCCTCGCCGGCGAAGCCCCGGCCCTGCCAGGCCGGATGGATCGCCCACTTGATCTCGCGTTCGGGGAAATCGACCGGGAACCAGAGGCCGACGGTACCAACCATCGCCCCGCCGGCCTTCTCCTCCAGCGCATAGGGGCCGTAGCCGCGGAGCAGCCAGTGGCCGGCCAGGGTCGCCGTCAGGCGCCAGCTTTCGCCTTCGCTGAGCACCCGACCGAGGGTGTAGCGCGTGCAGTCCGGGTCAGCGTAATGGGCGTGCATGGCGCGCCAGTCGTCTTTGCGGAACTGGCGCAGGATCAGGCGCTCGGTTTCAAGCTGGAGGGGAATGTCGAAGGAGGTCATGCGCACATGATGCCCGGAAGTCAGAGATGGTGCGCATGCGCATCACAAGAGAGGGCAAGCCGGATCAGCCCGGCAAGATCACATCCCAGGGCGAGACGGGACCGCCGAAGCGGTCGACAAGGAAGTCGACGAGAAGCCGCAAGGCCAGCGGCTGGTGCTGGCGCGACAGGTAAATCGCATGGATGCCGAGCACTTCCGGCTCATAGGCTGGCAGCAAGGGAAGCAGCCGCCCTTGGCGCAGCGCGTCGCCGACGTAATAGGTCGGCAACATTCCGATCCCCGCCCCCGCCAGGACGGCCTGGCGGAGAACCGCCGTTTCGTTGGTATGGAAGCTCCAGCGCACCGGCACCTCGATCGTCTGCCCGCCGTGCGTGAAACGGTACAGGCGGCCGATCCCGAAGGCATGGGCGATGCAGCGGTGGGCCTGAAGGTCGGCGGGGGTACGCGGCGTGCCGTGGCGCGCCAGGTAGTCCGGGGCGGCGCAGAGCAGAGAGCGGCAAACAGCAAGCGGCCGGGCGATCGTCGCCGGGTCCAGCGAATTGGTAATGCGCACCGCCAGGTCGACGCGTTCGGCCACCAAATCGGTCGCCTTGTCGGACACCGACAAGACGATTTCGACCTGTTCGTAGCGCCGCTGGAAATCGACCAGTGCGGCCGTCAATTGGGCATCGGCAAAGGAACTGGCGGTCGTCACGCGCAGCACGCCGGCCGGCACGCGGCTGCGTTCGGCGGCCAGGTGCTGCACGTCCTCGGCAATTTCCAGCAGTTGCCGGCAGGCCGGCAGGGCGGCGACACCGGCCTCAGTCAGGCTGAGCTTGCGCGTCGTGCGGTGCAGCAACCGGGCATCGAACCACGCCTCGACCGCCGCCAGGTAGCGGCTGACCATCGCCGCCGACATGTCCAGCCCTTCGGCTGCCTGCGTCAGGCTGCCGCGATCCACCACTTCGACAAAGACACGTACCGCCGTCAAACGATCCATTTCATCGATCCATGCAATAAACAATCAACTGTTACAAACTTTATCAACCATCACGCAAAAACTAAAGTTCGCTCCGTACCCACTACATCCCACGGAGATCACCATGAAGCCAGTCGGCAAACTCGCCCGCCTCCTCTTTCCCGTCCTCGCCCTTGGCATCGTCGCCGCCTCCGGCGCCAACGCCCAAACTGCCCCGCTCGAGGTCAAGGTCTACAACGCCGACGCCAAGAGCTTCCACGTCAATGCCGTGGTGGTCAGCGGCAAGAGCGAAGCGTTGGTCATCGACAGTGGCTTCACCCGCGCCGACGCCCTGCGCATCGGCGCCAACGTGCTCGACAGCAGCAAGACGCTGAAAACCATCCTGATCAGCAACGCCGACCCCGATTTCTATTTCGGCGCCGAAGCGCTCAAGGAGCAATTCCCGCAGGCCCAGGTCGTGACCACACCGGCTGTCCGCGAACGGATTCTGGCCAAGCTGGCCGGCAAAATCGCCTTCTGGGGTCCGAAGATGGGCGCCAACGCCCCGCGCCAGCCCATCGTGCCGGACGCCCTGCCCGACACCACGCTGAAGGTCGATGGCGAGACGGTCGAAGTGCGCGGCACCGACGGGATACTGGCCCACCGCCCCTACGTGTGGATTCCGTCGATCCGCACCGTCGCCGGAAACATCGCCCTCTTCGGCAATCTGCACGTTTGGACCGCCGACACCCAAAAGCCGGCCGAGCGCCAGGCCTGGCTGGCCCAGCTCGACGAAATCGAAGCCCTGAAGCCGACAATGGTCGTGCCCGGCCACATGGCCCCGGGCACTGCACTGGACATTGGCACCGTCCGCTATACCCGCGACTACCTGCGCCGCTTCGATGCCGAGGCCGCCAAATCCGGCAATGCGGCCGAACTGATTGCCGCCATGCAGCAGGCCTACCCGCAAGCCGGCCTGGGCATCGCGCTCGACATCGGCGCCAAGGTCAACAAGGGTGAGATGAAGTGGTGAGCACGCCCGTCCTGCACTACATCTACGACCCGCTATGCGGCTGGTGCTATGGCGCCGCGCCGCTGGTCGCTGCCGCCCGCGCCATCGTCACCGTCCGCCCCCATGGCGGCGGCATGATGGCCGGCGCCGGCCGCCAGGCCGTGACGCCGCAACTGCGCGATTACGTCATGCCCCACGACCACCGCATCGCCGCCCTCACCGGGCAGGTTTTCGGCGATGTCTACTTCGACGGCCTGCTGCGCGACACCAGCGCCGTCTTCGATTCCGAGCCGCCCATCGCAGCCATGCTGGCCGCCGAGCAGTTGGCCGGTCGCGGCCTGGACATGCTAGACCGCCTGCAGGTCGCCCATTACGTCGAAGGTAGACGCATCGCCGAAACGCCCTGCCTGCTCACCGTCACCGCAGAGATCGGCCTTGATTCCGCCGCCTTTGCCGCCGCCCTAGCCGAGCAGAGCGGCAATGCCGTGCGGCGCCATATCCGGGAAACGCGCCAGTTCATGCGCCAGATCGGGGCCAGCGGTTTTCCCTCCTTTGTGCTGGAAAGCGACGACTCCCGGCGCCTGCTCGACCTCTCCGCTTTTCTGGGGCGCCCCGAGGCGTTGCCGGATTGGCTGCGCACCACTCTCTCCACATAAACAAAAAAAGGCCGCGACGAACGCGGCCTTCAAGAGGGGTGGTGCAGAGGAAGTGGTTACACCCGCTTGAACAGCGGGCTCCGCACCTGTTGTGCGTCAGCGGCCGAGAAGAATTTCTCGGTGTAGATGTCGCGCTCGAACAGGCGGCCTTGCATCAGCGTCGTGATGCAGGCTTCGATCATTACCGGCGGGCCGCATAGGTAGGCTTTTTGATCGCGGAAATCGTTGTCGAAATGGGCCTTGGCGGCTTCATGGACAAAACCGCGGAATCCCTTCCAGCCGCTATCAGCTGGCTCGTCGTTGAGGGCCGGGACATAGGTGAAATTGGCATGTTTGGCGGCCAGTTCGACGAACTCCTGGTGGTAATACAGTTCGCCCTGGTTGCGCGCGCCATAGACCAGCGTGATTGGCAATGTGCTGCCCTCTTCCAACAGGTCGAGAATCATCGAGCGCGGGCTGGATAGTCCCGAACCGCCGGCCATGAACAGCGACGGTACGTTGGCCGACTTGTGCACGAAGAAGCGGCCATACGGGCCGGAAACGGTGACGCTATCGCCAACCTTCAGTTCGTTGTGGATCCAGGTCGTGCCGGCGCCGCCAGGCACGATGCGGATGTTCAGCTCGATCTCGTCGCCGGTCGATGGCGCGTTGGCCAGCGAGAAGGCGCGGTGGCCCATGTCGTTCGGCAGGTTGAAATTGACGTACTGGCCGGCCTGGAAATCGAGCGCTTCATCAAGCTTGAGCCAGATGCCCTTGATGGTCGGCGTCAGGTCCTCGATGCGGCTGACCACGCCGGGGAAATCCTTGACCGGGAGGTCGCGGGCGTCCTCGTCGATCTCCATCTCGACTTCGATGACGGTGTCGGCTTCGAGCGTGGCGCAACAGGCCAGCGCCTTGCCTTCCTCGCGCTCGTAGTCCATCAACGCGAAACTCGACGAATTCTGGTGATCGACCTCGCCGTCGGTGATGCACACCTTGCAGGTGGCGCAATAGCCCTGGCCGCAGGCATGCGGCAGATAGATGCCGGCACGCAGGGCGGCGTCGAGGATGGTCTGGCCGTCTTCGACTTCAATGCTGCGGCCGAGCGGCTCGATGGTCAGTTCGTAGCTCATGTTCCTGTCTCTCTGCGGGTCTTATGAGGGCACCGCGACCGGCGCGGCGCCCCGTTCGTTTTAGTAGCCGGTGCCGGCAATGCCATCGAGGCCCGGGGTGCGGAAACGGATCAGGTCCTTGTGGCCGATGCCGTTCTCGGCCAGGGTCTTGTTGCGGTCCGGCGTGAAGGGCGTGTTGCCGTTCTGCCAGATGGCCTTGTCCCAGTCGATGTGCTGCCAGTCCGGGTGGTAGCTGAAGCAGGCTGCCATTTCGTCCACCACGGCGGAGAACGGCGTCTCCGGCTTCATGGCCAGCACGAAGGGGCGCGAGAACATGCGGTGGCGTTCCCAGTTCACGTACAGCAACTGGCGGCCCTGGTAGTTCTCGACCGCGTCGCGCGACTTGAACTCGTAGGGAGCAAGGGTTTTCAACATGGTCATGGCTGTCTCCTTTTAGTTCTTGGTCGCTTGTTCGCGCCAGGCGGCGAAGTTCTTCTGGTCCTCGGAACCGTTGAAGTCGCCGAGGGCACGCTTGTCGAGCCTCCAGTAGCCGAGCATGTCCTGGCCCGGCTTGAAGTCCGGCGCGCTGGTATCGACGCCATCCGGCTCGCAGTTGCCCTGCAGCACCTGGTGCGAGGAAATGAAGGTCTGGCTGTACTTCTCCGGCTCGTTGTCGAAGATTTCCTTGCAGTGGTCCGAGCAGGTGTGGAACTTCTCGCCGTTGTAGATCGACTCGCGGAAGCACATTTCCATCGGGTCGCCCGGCTCGTTGAACTTCATCGTGCTCACACAGACCTGGCAGTTCATCGGCGCCGTCTGGTTATTGAAGCGGTTGCCGGCCTTTTCCTGGGCGTCGAAGAATTCCAGCACCGGACGGTAGTACTGGTCGAAGGTGTTGGGGTACTTCTCGGACAGCCAGTCCATTTCGTCCGGGGTCGGAATCCAGGTGTGGAAGGGCGTCGCCTGCGGCTTCATGTAGAAGCCAATCCACGACTGGTGGGAGACGTGTTCCTTTTCCTCGATGGTCTGACTGAAGCACTTCGGGATGGTGATGCCGTAGCGGGCGAGGTCCTTGAACAGGGCGCCGCCGTTTTCCTCGACGTACATTTCCCAGGCTTCCTTGAAGCTCATGATGCGCTTGGGCAGCATGTAATCCATCATCATGCCAACCGAGGCCAGCTTGCGGGTGCCGCGCCAGGTCCACTTGTCGATCCAGCGCTGGACGATGGGCAGGTTGTCCGGATCCTGCTCAAGCATGAACTTGATGCACTCGAGGCCCAGGGTCATGTGGCGGGCTTCGTCGGACTGCGCCGAGAAGCCGACGGTCATCGCCGCCATGTCGCCGTTGTAGGCAGCACCGGAGATGAAGGGCACAAACAGGATGTTGGTCAGCACGTATTCGAAGGCGAAGCCGATGGCGACCATGAACTCGAACGGGCCAGCGGTGATCGCGTCGTCGAAGAAGGACTTGCCGTCGGACAGGTACCACATGCGGGATTGCTGGTGGGCGAACTCGTCCATCCCGTTGTAGTACTTGTTGTAGTTGGAGATCGAGTGGATCTGCGTCTGGAAGTGACGGTATTCATCGACCGCCTGCATCTGGCAAGCGACGCGCGGACCGGCGCCGTTCATTTGGCGGCCCATCATCGAGAAGCCACGGGCGGCCATCAGTTCGAGCGGCGGGGTCGAGCCGAGGAAGAGCTTGAGAACGTTGATGTAACGGGCGTCGGTGACCGACAGGTGGCCGTTGTTCTGGTTGAAGCCGTCGAGGATGGCGTAGAGCTTGCGCTCCTTCTCGGCCTGGTACTTCCAGTAGGCATCCATGGTCAGGCGGAAGGGGTCTTCCCACTTGTCCCAGTCGTGAATCTTGATGCCCTCGTAGGTGGTCTGCGGGAAAACCTTGTCCATCGGCTGGTAGGTCGTGTCCCAGGCCAGATCGCGGGTCATCAGGGCATAGCGCTCTTTGAGGCCGAGCTTCTTGGCAACTTTCATATCCATGGTGTTCTCTCCTTGTCGGCCGGAATCAGGAATTCCAGCTCAGGGTGAATTCGTCGTCGGTCTCGTCGAGATTGCCGGAGATGGTGATCAGGTGCAGTTGCAGTTCCTGCAGGTCGAACTCCCGACCCATCTTTTCGGTAACCGTCTCGCGCTTGATGACCAGGCGGTTCGGCACGTCGATCTTCACCATCGACGGCTGGTCGTCGACCATGGCGTTCGGGTTGTCTTCGAGAATGGCCTCGACGATGCAGCGGGATTCGTCGTTCTTCTGGAATGCGATGAATGCGTTGGACATGCGACTTCCTTTACAGGGCAATGCCGGCCTTGGCGGCGCGGGAATTCAGGTTTTGAACGATTTCGTCCATGACGGCATCGGCTTCGGCACCGAAGGCCAGGACGGCGACCGGCTTCAGCGCCTTCACGGCGCGCTCGCGCCAGTGCTTGATCCACTCGGCCAGCTTGGCCTTGTTGTCGGCGTTGTCGGCGGCGGCGACCTTGAGGATGGAATCCATCCACTTGGTGGTTTCGCCGAACCATTCGCGCTGGAAGCGGGTCAGCATCGAGAAGACCGGGCTGTAGGCGGCGTTGAGTTTTTCGTTGTAGCGCTCGAAGATCAGCGGATAGAGCAGGCCTTCGAGAGCGAAGTCCTGGGCGACGAGGACTTCGAACCAGTCCTTCTCGACCATCAGGTCTTCGACATAGCGACGCAGTTCCTGCCATTCGGCGCCTTCCAGCCAGGCCGTCTTGGCCGTGGCCAGGGCATCGAGGTCGTTGAAGGCAAGGCCGAGACGGCTGACGTACTGGGCGACGCCCAGCTGGTCCATGCTGGCGTAGCAGGCGGCCTGGGAAATGGCGATGCCATAGCCGTAGGAAGAGACATAGGCCTTGTTCAGGTTCGAGGCCCAGGCAACGTGGCGCAGCGGCAGGAAGACCTTGAGCGCCTCGTCCTTGCCAGCGGCCGGGTAGGCGGCGGCGAGACCCAGTTCATCGACCAGATCGAAGTCGCCTTCGGCGATTTCCTGCATCTTGCCGCGCGCCAGGGTCCAGGCGCCGTAGTAGTACTGGCGCGGATCCTTGAGGGCATACCAGTCCTTCATTTTGATCGCGGTGCGCGTCTCGTCGAAGATGTCGTACTGCGGCTCCCAGGTCGGGCGATAGTGATAGTTCTCGACCGGCTGCAGGTCCATCGTCGCTTCGATGTAGCGCGACGCCGGCTTGTCGGCGCCCATGCGGCGGGCCAGGTGGCCGAAGGTCTGGCGCAGCGGGGTGATGCTGACCGTCCTCAAATCGATTGCCATTGCTTGTCTCCTCAAAAATGCAGATACGGCGCGGTCGCCCGCCCCGGAAAATCGAAAATTCCTAGCGGAAGCGCTGGTGGGTAGCCTGGTGCAGGTTCCAGTTGAAATCGGCATCCGGCGCGTCGGCATCAATTGCCTTGGCCGCCACGTCCTTGATGAATTCGACACCGTTATTGGCGCAAAACTCATCGAAGGCGTCCTTGGGCATGACTAGCTCGACCGCGACATCGGGATCGCCGACGGCGAACTCGAATTCGATCAGGCCGTTGGGCCGGGTGCGCACGACGCGCACGAACTTGCGCGTGATGTCGAACTTGCTCTCCGCCATGTCGTCTCGCTCCTCTTATTGGCCCCGCCTGATGACGGTGCTCCGATGAGACGCATTAGAACATTCACTAAGATATTACTGAATGCACCTTTGGGGAAATGACTTGTACTTTTCGTAACCTGCTCAGGATTGCCCGGCCAGCCGGAACTGGCTTGGCGGCAAACCGGTGCGCTTGGTGAAGAAACGCGAGAAGTAAGCCGGGTCGGCGAAGCCCAGCTGGTAGCCGATCTCGCTGACCGGCACGGCCGAGAAGCGCAGCAGGCGGCGGGCTTCCTGCAACAGGCGTTCGTGCACCACTTCCTTCGACGGCAGGTTGGCCATGCGGCGGCAGATGTCGTTGAGACGGGCTTCGGTTACCGAGAGCCGGCCGGCGTATTCGGTCAGGGTCAGGTGGTCGCGGAAATGCGCCTCGACGAGATCGCAGAAATTGAGGAACAGCCGCAGGTCCTCGCTGCGCTCCGGCTTTTGCGCCGCGACCGGCTCATGCGCCAACAGCAGTCGACTCAGGTGAATGAAGGCGGCCTGGCCGAGGGCGAGCAGGAGTGCTGAATGGCCCTTGGCATCACGTTCGAATTCGCGACGGAGCAGTTCGACCGAATCGACGAGGGCCGTGAAGTCGGCAGCACAGTCGGCCGGCAGGCTGCTCATCTCGAAAAAGGCCGGTTCGCGCAACAGGCTGTCCGGCCACTGCCCGGGCATCGCCCGGTACCAGTTGCGCACGACTTCCTGACGCACGGTCAGGACATGTCCGTCGGTGTCTTCCTCGGAATAGAAGGAGTGGGGAATGGTCGGCGGCGTGAAGATGAGGAGCGGTGCATCGCCGCCATAGACCTGGCCGTCGAGGTTGAGGCGGATGCTGCCACGCTGCAGCAGATGCACCTGGAAGAAGCAGTAGTGACGATGCGGCGGCGTGTTGCGGCCGAAGAAGTCGGCGAGGCGGCCGAACGTCTCGTAGTGGATGTCGCATTCCGGGTCGCGCTGGTCGTAGACCCGCCCAATGTGGATATCCGGAATGGCCTGGACCGGCGTCACCGTCATCTTCTCTCCCGATCAATCCGCCACACGCACGATGGGTGCGCCTGAACATCTGTCATGATACATATTACTAACATATTAACCATTCAACTGGTATCATTCGGCATCGAACCGTCGATCACGGACGCCCTCGCGCCCCCTGCCCAACATGTCCCGCAAGCTAGCCTACCGAAACCTGCCGCAGCTCTTCCTGAGAGCACGGGAAGAACTGCTCTGCCATTTCCGGCCGATCATCACCCATTTCGGCCTAACTGAGCAACAGTGGCGCATCCTGCGCGCCCTGAGCGAGATGGACCAGCTCGAACCGCGCGAGATCTGCGAGATCTGCCACATCCTGAGCCCGAGCCTGGCCGGCGTGCTGACCCGCATGGAGGAAATGGGCCTGGTCACCCGGACCCGCATGCAGGAAGACCAGCGCCGCGTCATCGTCCGCCTGACGCCGAAGAGCGAGAAGCTGGTCTCCGAACTCGGGCCGCTGATCGTGGCACAGTACCGGCTGATCGAGGAATCCTTCGGGCCGGAGCTGATCAAGCAGCTCTACGACGTCATGGACCGGGTGATCGCCGCCGAACGCGCCCCCATCCCGCGCATTCCCCTGCCCGAAAAGAAGGACTGGTCGAAGATCGAGTCGTAAACGACAAAACGGCTGGCGCATCGACGATGCCCCAGCCGTTTGAATTTGCGCCAACGGTTTCGCTACATCCCGAGGTAGGCCGCCCGGACCTGTTCGTTGCTGATCAACTCCTGGCCCGTTCCCGACAGCGTGATGTTGCCGGTTTCCAGCACATAGCCACGGTCGGCGATGGCCAGCGCGGCAAAGGCATTCTGCTCGGCGAGGATGATGGTCATGCCCTGGGCCTTGAGCGCCTTCACCACGTTGAACACTTCCTGCACCAGCAAGGGGGCCAGGCCCATCGACGGTTCGTCGAGCAGGAGCAGCTTCGGCCGCCCCATCAGCGCCCGACCGATGGCCAGCATCTGCTGCTGGCCGCCAGAGAGCGTGCCGGCCGGCAGGTTGCGCTTTTCCTTGAGGATCGGGAACATCGCATAGACCTTCTCGAGGTCTTCCGGTACCTGGCTTTTCGGCTGGGTGTAGGCGCCGAGGCGCAGGTTGTCTTCGATCGAGAGCGGCCCGAAGACCTGGCGGCCTTCCGGACTCTGGCAAATGCCGGCCTTCATGCGCAGGTCTGAGCGCAAGCCGCTGATGTCGTCACCACCGAAGTAGATTCGCCCGGCGCTGGCTGGCTGGACGCCGGAGAGCGTGCGCAGCAGCGTCGTCTTGCCGGCGCCGTTGGAGCCGACCAGGGCCACGGTCTCGCCGCGCCGCACCTCGAAGTCGATGCCCTTGAGCGCCTTGATCCGGCCATAACAGCTTTCCAGACCGCTTACCGACAGAAGCACGTCACCCGCCCTCGGCCCGGCGCCCGGCTGCAGTTCGCCGCCACTGCGCGCGCCGAGGCCGACCGATTCCGGGGCCAGGCTGGCGATGCGGTGGAACAGTTCGCGGAACTCGGCGCTGGCCTTTTCGCCGAACACCGGATCGGCGTTGTCGAGGAAAGCGCGATCTATCTCGGCCCAGTCCTCGGCTGTCAGCACCTCGCGTGCGAGAGGCATGGCGTCCTTTTCCTCGGCACGGATGTGGCCTTTCAGACCTTGGGTGTAGTTGCGCAAGGCGGCGACGAATTGGCTATTCGCCTCACCGCCACCCGCCGCCTCGGCCAGCTTGCGGCGCAGGGCCTTGAGGTTTTCCGGACCGTTGTGGTGCTCGGCCTGCAGGCGGTCGAGGATGACCGCCGCTTCGGCACTGCGCTGGCGCAGGATGCGGAAGAGGTAGTCGTCTTCCTTGGGATGATGGGCGCGGTCGACGAACTGTTCGATGTAGTCGAAGACCGAGCCGAAGAAGGCCGGGTCGACCTTGCCTCCCGCCTCGATCTCGTCGGCGACGAGATCGATCGTGGTGGCGATGCGCCAGAGGTTCTGGTGTTCTTCGGTAATGATGCGGAGGGATTCCATGAGCTTTCCCTTCTTAGGCGTGGGCGCCGAGATAGGCGGCGATGACGTCGGGGTTCTTGCGGACTTCCTCGCCCGTGCCTTCGGCCAGCTTCTTGCCGTAGTCGAGGACGAGGATGCGGTCGGACAGGTTCATCACCATCTTCATGTCGTGCTCCACAAGCACGACGGTGACGCCCGAATCGGCCACCTTGCGCACCAGATGGTCGACTTCGATGGTTTCCTTGGGATTGAGGCCGGCGGCCGGCTCGTCGAGGAAGATCAGGCGCGGCTTCATGGCCAGGGCGCGGGCGATTTCCATACGCTTCAGGGCGCCGTAGGGCATCGCGTCGGCGCGCGAATCGACGAACTTGTCGAGGCCGACGAAGCGCATCAGCTCGGCTGCTTCCTCGCGCAGTTCGGCATCGCGCCGCTTGAGGCCGGGGAAGCGCAGCGCCGCCTTGACCAGGTTGCGGTCGAGCCGCAGGTGGGCGCCAACCATGACGTTCTCCAGCGCGCTCATGTTCATGCAGACCTGGAGGTTCTGGAAGGTCCGTGCCATGCCGCGCCGCGCCAGTTCGTTCGGCGAACGGCCGTGGATCGGCTCGCCGTCAAGGCGAATCTCGCCCGCCGTCGGCTTGTAGACGCCGGTAATCAGGTTGAACAGGGTCGTCTTGCCGGCGCCGTTGGGGCCGATCACCGAGTAGACGATGCCCGAATCGATGCTGAAGCTGACATTCTGGACGGCCTTGACGCCGCCGAAGTGGATCGACAGATCCTTGACGTCGAGCAGGCTCATGCCTTTTCTCCCTTCCCGAACTTGGCTGCCAGTGTCGGTACGAGGCCCTTGGGCAGGAAGATCATGCACAGCATCAGGATGCTGCCGAAGGCGACGGTTTCCCAGCCTTCGAAGGTGGCCAGAGCCTGAGGCAAGGCGGTCAGCAGCACGGCGCCGACCAGCGAGCCATAGACCGAGGCCATGCCGCCGATCACCACCATGGTGACGAGTTCGATGCTGTGGAAGAAATCGGCCAGGTTCGGCGTCACGAAGCCGACGTAATGCGCGGTGACGCTACCCATCAGGCTGGCGAAGACGGCGGAGAGCACGAAGATGGCGACCTTGTAGCGCACGACATCGACACCGACCACCTGCGAGGCCACTTCGGAACCATGCAAGGCACGCAAGGCCCGGCCGAAGGGCGAGTCGATGAGGTTGAGCGAGGCCCAGACACTGACCGAGAGCAACAGGGCAACGACCCAGTACCACTGCTTGTCACTGCTCAGTTCGAAACCGAACAAGCCCATTGCCGGTACCGGCATGCCGTCCGGACCGCCGCTCCATTGCGCCTCGTTGCGGATGGCAATGTTGAGGATGATGCCGAGGCCGAGCGTCGCCATCGCCAGGTAGTGGCCCTTGAGCTTGAAGATCGGACGGGCGACCAGGGCAGCGAGGATGCCGGTGGCGGCCGCACCGGCCCCCATGGCAAGCAGCGGATGCCAGCCGAAGTGGGTGGGCAGCACCGCCGAAGCGTAGGCCCCGATGCCGAGGAAGCCGGCATGGCCGAGACTGATCTGGCCGGCGAAGCCGATCAGCAGGTTGAGCCCGAGCACGATCACGGCATTGATCGCCATGCGGATGACGAGATCTAGGTAGAAGCTGTTCGGCACCACGAAGGGCAGCACGATGAGGATGGCGATGACCAGATAGAGGCCGAAATAAACGTTCTTCTTCATGCTTACACCCGATCCGTCGATTTGCCGCCGAACAGGCCACGCGGCATGAAGAAGAGGATGAACAGGATGAGCACGAAGGGAATCGCATCCTTGTAGTTCGACGAGATATAGCCGGCGCCCATGGCTTCGAGGATACCGACGAGCAGCCCGCCGAGCACGGCGCCGAGGCCATTGCCGAGGCCGCCGACGACCGCCGCGACGAAACCCTTGAGACCGAGCATGATGCCGACATCGTAGGAAGTCAGCGTGATCGGCGTGACCAGGATGCCGCCCAGTGCACCGAGCGCCGCCGACATCGCGAAGCTCATGAACAGCACCCAGCTGGTGTTGATGCCGACCAGTTCGGCCGCCGTCCGGTTGTAGGAGGTGGCGAGCATGGCCTTGCCCTGCAGCGTGCGGTTGAAGAAATACCAGAGCGCGCCGACCACGATGGCGGTGACGCCGAGTACCCAGAGGCTCTGCGGCAACAGCGTGGCGCCGAGGATCTGGATCGGCTCGTCGCCCGAGAAAGCCGGCAGGCTGAAGGTGTTCTTGCCGAGCCAGACCTGGATCAGGCCGCGGATGACCAGCGAGGCACCGATGGTGATGATGATCAGGGTGACCGTTTCAGCGCCCTTGACCGGCTCGATGGCCAGCTTCTCGACCAGGATACCGACGATGGCCGGCACCAGGATGGCGAGGACGAGGGCCACCGGCAGCGGCAAACCGGCGGTCGTGAAGAACACCGCGAGCATGCCGCCGAGCATGATGAACTCGCCCTGCGCGAAGTTGATGACGTTGCTGGCGTTGTAGATCAGCGTGAAGCCGAGCGCTGCCAGGGCGTAGGTCGCCCCGACGGTCACGCCGGAAAACAGGAACTGCAGGAACTGGGCAAGCATCAGCAGCCCTCCCGCATGCCGGGCGAATCCCGACCCGTGTCTCTATCTCTGTGGTCCATGTCGTCTCCTGTTGTTGTCAGCCGAGGCTGCTGGAATGACCCATTCTTTTCTGTGAAATGGATTCTGAAATATGGAATTTATTCTGTCAAGAGAAAATGATACAAACAATGTTGTTTTTTTATTTTTTTGTATCGAAT
>JAEUOD010000057.1 GCA_016791065.1 Dechloromonas sp.
GTCGAGGTAGCAGATGGCGCCGATCCGCGCCGCCAGCGTCAGCGGGCCGTCCTGCCAGCGCGTGCCGTCGGCGTCGAGCAGGTAGCGGCCGACCAGGTCGGCGGCGGTCATGTCCTCGTTGCAGGCGACGCTGATCAGCGGCTTGCCGAGTTTCCAGGCCATGTACTCGACGAAGCGCGACTTGCCGCAGCCGGTCGGCCCCTTGAGCATGACCGGCAGGCGGGCGGCGTAGGCCGCCTCGTAAAGCGCGATCTCGTTGCCTTGCGGCTGGTAGAAGGGTTCGTGGCGAATGCGGTAGGTATTGGCGGCGCTCATGGTCGTTTTCCCGGTTTGGGGGCGGCTTACTTGTGCACGCCCAGCTTGTCCCGCCAGCCCGGATAGATCTGGTCGGCATCCTTGGGGAAGGAGACGAAGGCGCGGGCGAACTCGGGGTGCTCCTTGGCCCATTCGATCGGGTCGGCCTTGGCCTTCCAGCATTCGTAGGCCTGGCGCAGCGATTTGGCGCCGGCGGCCGGGCTGTCGATGTGACCGTAGGAACCACCGCCGGCGGTGTTGATGACGTTGCCGTGGCCGAGGTTCTCGAAGAAGCCGGGCAGGCGCAGCGCGTTCATGCCGCCGGAGATGATCGGCGTCGTCGGCTTCATGCCGTACCACTCCTGGTGATAGGCCGGACCGGTGTAGCTGTCGCGCTCGATGATGTAGGCGATGGCGCGGTCGTCCTTGTCGCCCTCCATCTTGCCGTAGCCCATGGTGCCGACGTGGATGCCGGAAGCCCCTTGCAGGCGGCTCATCTTGGCCAGCACGTAGGCGGTGTAGCCGCGCTTGGCCGAGGGCGAAGTGACGGCGCCGTGGCCGGCGCGGTGGTAGTGCAGGTACTGGCCGGGAAAGTGGCGGCGCGCCGTGGTGATCATGCCCGGGCCGCCGACATAGCCGTCGACCAGGAAGGCCACCTTGTCGGCATCCGGCCCGAAGGTTTCAAGGATGTACTCGCCGCGGGCGACCATCTCGTAATGATCATCGGCCGTGATGTTGGCCGAGAAGATCTTGGCCTCGCCGGTCTCGTCCATGGCGCGCTTCATCGCGTCATAGACGAGCGGCATCACCTTCTTCAGCGGCGCGAAGACCTGGTTGCCCTGCGGCTCGTCGTTCTTGATGAAATCGCCGCCTAGCCAGAACTGGTAGGCCGCCGCTGCAAAGGGTTCGGGGCGCAGGCCGAGCTTGGGCTTGATGATCGTGCCGGCGATGTAGCCGCCATTCTGGATCGGTCGGCCGAGGATGCGCCAGAGATCGGAAATGTCCTTCGACGGGCCGTCGAACAGCTGGATGGCGCGCGGCGGCATGTAGAAGTCGTACATCTTGGCATGCTCGATGTCGCCCATGCCCTGGTTGTTGCCGATGGTCAGCGTCAGGAAGGAGACCAGCATCATGCGGCCGTCGGTGATGTTGCGGTCGAAGAGATCGATCGGGTAGGCGATGCGCATCTCCTCCGTCGCCTCGTCGATTAGGTACACCAGCGCATCGACGCCCTTGGTGAATTCGTCGGTGGTGCACACCTCGACATTGGTGCCGGTCGAGGACTCGGCGGCAAAGTGGGCGGCCGCCTCGAGGTAACCATGCCCGGCCTTGGGCTTCATCTTGTAGGCCACCAGGATGTGGCGGCCGCCGGCGATCAGTTCATCTTCCCTGAGGCTGAGGTCGGCATAGCGGTTCGATTGATCCATCGTCTTGTCTCCTTGGCGTGTGGCAGCGGTCGAGTTGCAATGGAGCACATGCTAGGCGGGACGATAGTTAAATAACAGTCACTAATTTTTATGAAATTGATCAGTTATGGCTAATGTTTTGTGGTCGGAAGGGGATGGTTCGGCGAGGGGGCTATGCTTTGTAGAGCGATTGCGGCAACAATGACGCACGGGTAAGCTCGGGGACGTACAGATAGGCAGAAATTTAATCAAATTGATTGCAGTACAAAGCGCTGAACGCCTCGCCGAAAGAGCGTTTTAGAATGTCATGTTCATGTTGACTCAACTGAGATTGGCGACAGTATTTTGACTGCTACTAGGTTAGGTATGTCATGCGACCTGATGAATCATCAGTAGAACAAATTAGGGGGGCGGCACAAGTTGCCTTTGCTCAGGATGCTTTGCGAGGCATCGTAATGCTTAATGGGGGGGCAGTTGTCGGCCTGCTTGCATTCTTCGGTCAGGCTTGGACGAAAAATGAGCTGCAGGCTACTTTAGTGATGGCCTCAGCACGAACTGCGCTTATTCTTTTTGTGGTCGGCGCACTTTCTGGAATTGTTTGCCAAGGTCTTGCGTATCTATCTCAGCAAAGCTTCGTTGAAGGTAAGCGACGTGCGGGCCATCTATTGCGTCGGGTTTGCATTGCGATGGCCTTCGCAGGTATGTATTTCTTTGCTCATGGTTGTGTTCTCGCAGTGGCAAACCTTGTTCCAAGGTAGTGAAAAAAAACTCTCATGAATAATAGTGTGTCGATAACTTTCTACGACGGACCTCCGAGGCCGCAGCGCCGAGACGAGAACGGAAACATCATTCCCGAAAAAAATGGTAGTGGTTGCGGGTGCCTCATATTTCCGCTAGTTCTTTTTGTCGTCATAGGCGCCACTTGGTATGCCATAAGCAACTTGATTTAATCAATCCGAGTGTTGTAGAAAAACTGACTTGGTTTTTGCATTTTCAAATGTCTCTGACACCTTTGATTCCAATATTCCAGCTTCGCTGTCTGCCATCGGCTGAGCTAGCACCTTGGACGTTTTAACAATGGACACGCCAATCCTTGTCGCTGTCATCTCCGCTGCCGCAAGCCTTGCGGTTGCAGCCATTACGTTTTCTCTCACGAAGCGAAAGGAACGTGATGCCGAATGGCGAAAACAGAAGCTAGAGCACTATCGCGAGTTCCTGGACGCGCTTAGCGGAGTTGTCGGCTCTGATGCAACACCCGAAGGCCAACGCCGGTGGGCAAAAGCTACAAACACAATCGGGCTGGTTGCCTCGCAGCAGGTTCTCTTGGCGCTTCGTCTATTCCAAGACGTGACTGCGAAGTCCAACCCCAACCCTTCGTCGGAGGCTCACGACCGCGTACTCAATAAGTTAATGCTGGCTATCCGTGCCGATCTTGAAGTCACTCCTGCTGACGACCCGGCTACTTTCTCATTTCGACTTTGGTGTTCTGGCACAAATGACTAGACGCCAAACCCATGATCCCTTTGTGCTCAAAGGGGTAAGAGATATTTGAGTTTGTATTATTTATGTGTCTGATCTCTTTAGCCAAGTTTTGGCTTTAAAAGGAGTTTTTTTGCCTCTGACGACAACTGGAATCGCAATTCAGATTCTTTCGAGCTTGCGAGCACGACGCGATTACCCAGGTCTGTGCTCGGTTAATGATTGCAAGGTCGTCGTGAATCACCTCATTCGCAAATTCTCTGAACCATTGGGTCGAGAGGGTGGAAGCCAAGTGAGACAGTCGAAGAATGTTCTGGGTGCTGCGGAAGGAAATGCTGTTAGAGATCACGCAGTTCCTGTGATCGTGTTACTCGAACAGTTGCTTCAATGGCCTGATACGTTTCTAGTGGTGTCTGCGGAAAACATAGCGCGTCTTGAGAAGTTTCTTCGTGAGTCGCTTCTCGTCGTCGAAATTACTCGGGAGGAGGACCGTATCCTTTCGCGGAATGGGTTTCAACGGGCCATGCCAGCGAGTTGGAGTACCGAAACGCATACGTTGTATCGGGATCCACTTGCACGTTATAAGGAATGTCAAATTGATGTTTATTGAGCGATTCCTCACCAATAGGCGCTCGGTTTGTGCACTTTACTAGGTTGCTACAGATGCTAAACGACCGCCTTTCTTGGGCTGCGACTGCTGCGACGGTTGCGATCATGTTTTTTACAATTGTTTGGGTTCAGCCGCTGTTGCTGGCAATGCAGAGCACCTATGTGTTTGCTGGAGGCATTGCTGCGGCGATTGCTTCTCTGGGTATCTATCGGCTACTCGCAGGTGCTCTCCTTTGGTTGTTCGGAAAAAGCATTCGCCTTCGCGCACTCCTTCTTGGCAAAGGATTTCTAGAGGGCACTTGGGTTGGTCACTATGAGCAAGATGGTCAGCACAGATTCACCATTGAATACATCGATCAGTCGTCGGGGGCCACGGTAATTCATGGCCGCGAATTCGATCAAGCAGGGAAAACTCGCGCCTCCTGGTCTTCGGATACGGTGTCAATTGATGTCGTTCACATGCAACTCATCTACGCCTATACGTGCAAAGTGTTTGAGCGTAAGCATGTGCAAGAAGGTCTTGGAGTATTCACCATGGTTAGAGAATCGACTGAAAAATTTGCAATGAAGCTCGATGGCTATGCAGTAGATCTCATCGACGGAGATCGTGACCCGAATACCGAGTTCAAGATTGATGACAAGCCTTTGCCGGACGAAGAGGCTTTGTGCAAAGCGAGAGAGAGGTTCAAGGTCCCGCTGCTGAGCGGGACCTGAACCCTAATCGACATTGCTTGTTATCCATCCCTTTGCAAACCGCCGAGCATCCCCAAACCACTCGGCAAAATCCTCCGCGAATCCCGCAGCATCGCCCATGAACTCTACCTCGCCACCGGCCAGCGGATTCGGCTGGCGGGCGCGCCGGCTCATGCGGCGGAGGACGTCGGCGATGCCGCTCAGTTCGGCGTAGCTGCCCAGCCAGTCTTCGCGGGCCATGAGGGCCATGGCGGGGCGGGCGTGGGTGGGGAGTTGCGGGTCGAAGTCGGCGAGGTGGGTGTAGATTCGGCGGGTCGTTTCGTTCAGGGCTTCGGGCTGGGGCCAGTCGCGGGCGAGCAGGTGGTCGTAGAAGATGTCGACGAGGATGCCAGCGTAGCGGCGGCGGGCGGGCGAGACGCGGTTGCGGCTGCGGCAGAAGGCGGGGTGGGTTTCGGCGTGGCTGTCGATGGCGCGGTGAAGGGCGACGCCGCGTGCCAGGTCGGCCGGAAGGCCGGCGGGGAGCGGGCCCTTGATCCAGTCGCCGACCACGCCGCCGACGATCAGCGCCGGGTCGTCGCCGGCGAGTACGGCGTGGGCGAGGAAGTTCATGGACGGGGTTTTGCTGGCGTGCGGCAGGTGCGCGGGTCGCTGTCGTAGGCGGCAGTACCTTGCCGGCGCAGGCGCTCGAGGTAGCAGTCGTAGGTGGCGGCCCAGCGATAGGCGCGGTCGTCGGCGAGCAGACCGGGCAGGTTGGTGAGGTCGATTTCGGCGATGCGCAGGTCTTGGTTGCCGGTGGCTTCGAGCAGGCCTTCGACCAGGATCATGTCGGAGATCAGGTAGGCGGCATGGCGCGGGGCGGTGCCGAGGCGGTCGGCGGTGTCGGCCAGGCTGCGGCCGGCGTGCTGTTCGAGCGTGGCGCGCAGCATGGTGGGCGAGAGGGTTTCGAGGCCTTGCGTGCGCTCGAAGTAGCGGGCAACGGCGGGGGCGACGCCGCGCGTGACGGGGCGGCTGATCGCGGTCATCGTGGCGCCTTGTGGCAGCGCCCGGGCGACGCCGGCGAGTTCGCGGTGGACCAGGGCGCGCGCCGTGGCGAGTTCATCGGGCTGCATCGGTTGCAGGGCGCAAGGCATGTCGCCGTTGCCGCGCAGGGCCAGGCAGAGCTTGCGGTGCCAGAGCTTCTGGCCGAACAGGGCGCCAAAGCTGCTGCGTTCGCCGGCAATCTGCAGGCTGCCGCCACCGATGTCGAGGATGTGACTGGTCTGCAGGCGCTCGCCGAGCAGCGATTGCGCTCCCCGGTAGCCGTAGGCGCCTTCCTGGCGCTGCGGAATGACTATGACAGCGGTGCCGGCGTCGCGCTGCAGTCCGTCCAGCGCGCTGGCGAGGGCGGCGCGGTCCTGCTGCGCGGCGAGGCGCCAGGCCGAAAAGCCGCCGCCGACGCGGCGGCAGGCAGGGTCGAAGCCGTTGCGTTCCGGGAGTTCGCGCAGGGCGGCCGCCGTGGCGGGCAGGGTTTCACCCAGGCCGCGACCGGCCGTGAGCGGGGTGAGGTAGTCGATGTCGGTACTCGGTTCTGCTGGCTGGCCGGATTGGCCGGCGCGGATGCCGGAGGAGCCCATGTCGAAGGCGATGCGGCAGGGCTCGGCGGCCGAGGCGAGGTTGGCGAAGAGCGCCAAGCCCAATCCGAATAGAAGGCAGTGCAGCGGGTTGGGCGCGTGAGGTCCGAATCCGGACATGGGGCTCCTCGGTTGACGCGAAAATTCGACGAGCGGCCATTCTATATCCGGCCGCCGGGGCGGCGGCTTTCAGCCGGCCAGCAGAGTGGCCGGCGTGATCTGTTCGAGGTCGGCGGCGATGCGCCAGGCGCCGCTGAAGTCCTGCGAGCGGGTGCTGTCGGTCGGCGTCACCAGGCAGCGCAGGCCGGCGCCGAGCGCGGCGCGCAGGCCGTTGGCGGAATCCTCGACGGCCAGGCAGTCCGTGGCTGGCAGGCCAAGCCGGTCGAGTACCCAGGTGTAGATGTCGGGCGCCGGCTTCTTGGCCGGGACGACATCGCCGGCGCCGATGACCTCGAACCACTCCGGCGCCTCCGGCGCCAGGCTGGCGCGGAGCAGGGCGTCTACGTTCTCGGGCGTGGTGGTGGTGGCGATGGCGAGGCGGATGCCGGCGACGCGGGCTTCGGCGATCAGTCGGGCGACGCCGGGGCGGAGCGGGAGCTTGCCGGCCTCGACGAGGCGCACGTAATGCGTCGTCTTGGCTGCGTGCAGGCGTTTGACCAACGTATCGAAGTCCGCGTGGCTGGCGATAGCGGGGGCGACCTGTTCGGCGAAATGGCGGATGCGTTCCTTGCCGCCGGTGACGGCAAGCAGGCGGTCATAGCATTCCTCGTCCCAGTGCCAGTCCAAACCGTGTTCAGCGAAGGCCTGGTTGAAGGCAGGGCGATGGCCGTCGCGCTCGGTATCGGCGAGCGTGCCGTCCACGTCGAAGATGAGGGCCTTGATCCGGTGCATGCCGGTAAAGATAGGCGGCCGTTCGCGGTGCGACCAGTCAGGATTGCTTATCGCCGACTTCACGGGATTGTGAATTAAGCAATGGATTAATCACTAAGTAAAAAACACTGACTGTTACTTAATTAATTCTCGTCTTATCTTGGCTCCCATCGCAGTAAGTGAAACTGACAGGAGCCATCATGCAATTCGGACGGACCACGCTTTCCAAATTCGTCATCGAGCAGGCGCGGCAGCAGCATACCGAGCTCGGCGCCCTGCTCATCGACGTGGCCGCAGCAGTGAAGACCATTTCCGCGATGGTGGCCAAGGGGGCACTCGGCGGCAACCTCGGCGCGCTCGACAGCACCAATGTCCAGGGCGAGGTGCAGAAGAAGCTCGACGTGCTGACCAACGAGGCCATCCTGCGCCATTGCGAATGGGGCGGCCAGCTCGCCGGTATGGCCTCCGAGGAGATGGACGATCCTTACCCGATCCCCAACGAATACCCCCGTGGCCGCTATCTGCTGGTCTTCGATCCGCTCGACGGCTCTTCGAACAGCGACGTGAACGTCTCGGTCGGCACCATCTTCTCGATCTTTGCGCGGGCCGAGGCCGGCGATGCCGAACCGGGCGACTACCTGCAGCAGGGGCGCGAGCAACTGGCCGCCGGCTACGCCATCTACGGCCCCTCGACCATGATGGTGCTGACCCTGGGCAGGGGCACGCACGGCTTCACGCTGGACCGCGAAAGCGGCAACTTCATCCTGACCCATCCGGACATCCGGGTGCCGGAAGACACCCGCGAGTTCGCCATCAACACCTCGAACGAGCGCTTCTGGGAGCCACCGGTGCAGCGTTACGTGGCCGAGTGCAAGGCCGGCAAGACGGGCGTGCGCGGCGTCGATTTCAATACGCGCTGGATCGCCTCGATGGTGGCGGAAGTGCATCGCATCCTGATTCGCGGCGGCATCTTCATGTACCCGAAGGACAACAAGGACCCGAGCAAGCCCGGCCGTCTGCGCCTGCTCTACGAGGCCAACCCGATGGCGATGCTGATCGAGCAGGCCGGCGGCGCCGCCAGTACCGGCCGCCAGCGCATCCTCGACGTGGCGCCGGAAGAGCTGCACCAGCGCGTGCCGGTCATCCTCGGCTCGAAGAACGAGGTCGAGCGCCTGGAACGCTATCACCGCGAATACGACGACGGCAGCGATCGTCCCTTCGTTTCGCCGCTGTTCGCCGAACGCTCCCTGTTCCGCGAAGAAGCGCGCACCTGAATTCACAGCCTAGGGAGAGCACCATGTCCGTCAAACACCCCATCATCGCCATCACCGGCTCGTCCGGCGCCGGCACCAGCACGGTGATGCAGAGTTTCCAGCACATCTTCCGCCGCGAGCAGCTCAAGGCGCAGATCGTCGAGGGCGACTCCTTCCACCGCTACGACCGACTCAGCATGCGCGCCGAGATGAAGGCGCAGGAAGTGGCGGGCAACCGCAACTTCAGCCACTTCGGGCCGGAAGCCAACCTGCTGGAGGAGTTGCAGGATCTGTTCATCAGCTACGGCAAGAACGGCAGCGGCAAGGTGCGCAAGTACCTGCACGACGCCGGCGAGGCTGAGCCCTGGAAGCAGGAGCCGGGCACCTTCACGCCCTGGCAGGACATCCCTGAGGGCACCGACCTGATGTTCTACGAGGGCCTGCATGGCGCGTATGCCGACGAGCGGATCAACATCGCCAAGCAGGTCAATCTCTGCGTCGGCGTCGTGCCGATCATCAACCTGGAGTGGATCCAGAAGCTGCACCGCGACCAGAAGATGCGCGGCTACTCGCAGGAGGCGGTGACCGACACCATCCTGCGCCGGATGCCCGATTACGTGAGCCACCTCTGCCCGCAGTTCGGCCGTACCCACGTCAATTTCCAGCGCGTGCCGATTGTCGATACCTCGAACCCCTTCATCGCCCGCGACATCCCGAGCGCCGACGAGAGCATGGTGGTGATCCGCTTCGCCAACCCCAAGGGCATCGACTTCCAGTACTTGGTCAGCATCCTGCACGGCAGCTGGATGACCCGCCCGAACACCCTGGTCGTGCCCGGCGGCAAGATGGGCCTGGCGATGCAGATGATCTTCACGCCCATGGTGCTGCGGTTGATGGACCAGAAGCGCCGGGCCTGAGCACGAGCAAAAGGAGAGAGACATGACGACGACCCAAAACCGCCGCGAACTGGCCAACGCCGTCCGCTTCCTCGCCATCGATGCCGTGGAGAAGGCCAAGTCCGGCCATCCCGGTGCGCCGATGGGCATGGCCGACATTGCCGAGGTGCTCTGGCGTGACCATCTCAAGCACAACCCGGTCAACCCGCGCTGGGCCGACCGCGACCGCTTCGTGCTCTCCAACGGGCATGCCTCGATGCTGCTCTATGCGTTGCTCCACCTGACCGGCTACGACCTGCCGCTCGACGAGCTCAAGCGTTTTCGCCAGCTCGGCAGCCGGACCGCCGGCCATCCCGAGGCCGGCCACACGCCTGGCGTCGAAACCACCACCGGGCCGCTCGGCCAGGGGCTGGCCAACGCGGTCGGCATGGCGCTGGCCGAGAAGCTGCTCGGCCAGCAGTTCAACCGCCCCGGCTTCCCGGTGGTCGACCACCGAACCTGGGTCTTCCTCGGCGACGGCTGCCTGATGGAGGGCATCAGCCATGAGGCCTGTTCGCTGGCCGGCGTTTGGGGGCTCGACAAGCTGGTCTGCTTCTACGACGACAACGGCGTCTCGATCGACGGCCATGTTGAAGGCTGGTTCCGTGACGATACCGCCGCCCGTTTTCGGGCCTACGGCTGGAACGTGCTCGGGCCGGTCGATGGCCACGACAGCGCCGCCATCGCCTCGGTGATTGGCGAAGCGACGGCCGGCAACGGCAAGCCCACCCTGATCATCTGTCGTACCACCATCGGCTGGGGTTCCCCGGCCAAGGCTGGTACGCACGACGTCCATGGCGCCCCGCTCGGCGCCGACGAGAGTGCGGCCACCCGCAGTGCCCTCGGCTGGCCACACGGCGCTTTCGAGCTGCCGGAAGCCATCCGCCAGGCCTGGGATGGCCGCGCTGCCGGCGCTGCTGCCGAAGCGCGCTGGAACGAGCGCTTCGCCGAATATCGCGCCACCTATCCACGCCTGGCCGCCGATTTCGAGCGGCGCATGGCGGGCGGGTTGCCGCTCGACTGGGCCGAGGTGCGCCGGCAGCTGCTCGACCAGGCAGCCGACCGCCAGGGTCCGGTCGCCTCCCGCAAATCCTCGCAGAACTGTCTCGACGTACTGGTTGCCCGCGTGCCCGACCTGCTCGGCGGTTCGGCCGACCTTACCGGCTCCAACCTGACCGCCGGCAAGACCAGCCGCGCCTGGCATGATGCGGTGGCCGAGGAGGTGCCCAACTACCTTTCCTACGGCGTGCGCGAGTTCGGCATGACGGCGATCATGAACGGCGTCGCCCTGCATCGCGGACTCATTCCCTACGGCGGCACCTTCGCCGTGTTCTCGGATTACGCCCGTAACGCCATCCGCATGAGCGCGCTGATGAAGCAGCGCGTCGTCCATGTCCTGACCCACGATTCGATTGGCCTCGGCGAGGATGGCCCGACCCACCAGCCGGTCGAACATGCCGCCAGCCTGCGCCTGATTCCCAACCTCGACCTCTGGCGCCCTTGCGACGAGCTGGAAACGGCCGTCGCCTGGACTTCTTCGCTGGAACGGCACGACGGCCCCTCGGCACTCATGCTGTCGCGCCAGAACCTCAACCAGTACAGCGCCGCCGCTGGCAAGGCCGACGATATCTGGCGCGGCGGCTATGTGCTGGCCGACGGCGAGGGGCCGCTGCAGGCGGTGATCATCGCCACCGGTTCGGAAGTCGCGCTGGCCATGCAGGCGCAGGCCGAGCTGAAGAAGCAGGGCGTGTCGACGCGCGTCGTCTCGATGCCCTGCACGCAGCGTTTCGACCGCCAGCCGGCAGCCTGGAAGAAGCAGGTGCTGCCGAGCGATGTCTGCCGCATCGCCATCGAGGCCGGCCATCCCGATCTCTGGCGCAAGTACGTCGGTATTGACGGAGAGGTGCTCGGCATCGAGAGCTTCGGCGAATCCGCCCCGGCCCCGGCGCTCTATGAACACTTCGGCCTGACCGTCAGCCATCTGGTCGAGACGGTACTGCGCACCATCGCCAGCTCGGGAGGCAACGATGGCGATTTTTAACTAGCCAGCCGCTGCCCGTCATTCCCGCCTGGCGCGGGAATCCACCACGCAATGCATTCAGGGATACCGGCTTTTGCGGGTATGACGGGGCCGCTTTGCCCAAAGAATTCATCATCCAATCAGGAGACTTACCATGCCCATACGGGTGGCAATCAACGGCTTCGGCCGCATCGGGCGCATGGCCTTCCGGGCCATCGCCCGCGAGGCCGAGTTCGGCGACCTCGAGATCGTGGCGATCAACGATCTGCTGGCGCCGGACTATCTGGCCTACATGCTCAAGTACGACTCGGTGCACGGGCCGTTTGGCGGGGAGGTGTCGGTCGATGGCCAGCACCTCGTCGTCGATGGCCGGCGCATTCGCCTGAGTGCGGTCAAGGATCCGGCCGAACTTAACTGGGGGGCGGTTGGCGTCGATATCGTGATCGAGGCGACCGGACTGTTCCTGACCGACGAGACTTGCCGCAAGCATCTCGCTGCCGGTGCACGTAAGGTCGTCCAGTCGGCGCCGGCCAAGGACGAGACGGCGATGTTCGTCTATGGCGTCAATCATGCGCAGTACGCCGGCCAGGAGATCGTTTCGGCGGCCTCCTGCACGACCAACTGCCTGGCGCCGGTGGCCAAGGTGCTGCACGACCGCTTCGGCATCAAGCGCGGTCTGATGAGTACCGTGCATGCCGCCACCGCGACGCAGAAGACGGTCGATGGCCCCTCCGGCAAGGACTGGCGGGGCGGGCGTGGCATTCTGGAAAACATCATCCCGTCCTCGACCGGCGCCGCGAAGGCGGTCGGCAAGGTGATTCCGGCGCTGGACAAAAAGCTGACCGGCATGGCCTTCCGCGTCCCGACCTCCGATGTCTCGGTGGTCGACCTGACGGTGGAACTGGCGCAGGAAGCCTCCTACGCCGACATCTGCCAGGCCATGCGCGAGGCCGCCGCCGGGTCGCTCAAGGGCGTGCTCGGCTATACCGACGAGGCGGTGGTATCGACCGACTTCCGCGGTCGCGCCGCGCCGTCGATATTCGACGCCGGTGCCGGCATCGCGCTCGATCCCACCTTCGTCAAGGTCGTTGCCTGGTACGACAACGAATACGGCTACACCTGCAACCTGCTGCGTCTGCTGCAGCACGTCGCCCGCTGAAAGGAAGCGCCATGGCACTGATTTCCCTGCGTCAACTGCTCGACCACGCCGCCGAGCGCAGCTACGGTCTGCCCGCCTTCAACGTCAATAACATGGAGCAGATCCAGGCCATCATGCAGGCGGCCGAAGCCTGCGACAGCCCGGTCATCCTGCAGGCCTCGGCCGGCGCCCGCAAGTATGCCGGCGAGCCATTTCTGAGGAAGCTGGTCGAGGCGGCCATCGAGCAATATCCCGACATCCCGGTCTGCCTGCACCAGGACCACGGTACCTCGCCGGCCGTCTGCCAGCAGTCGATGCGCAGCGGCTTTTCGAGCGTGATGATGGACGGCTCGCTGGGCACCGACGGCAAGACGCCGACGAGCTATGCCTATAACGTTGAGGTCACCGCCAAGGTGGTCGAAATGGCTCACGCCATCGGCGTTTCGGTCGAAGGCGAACTGGGTTGCCTGGGCTCGCTCGAAACTGGCGAAGCGGGCGAGGAGGATGGCATCGGCGCCGCCGGCAAGCTCGATCATTCGCAGATGCTGACTGATCCGGAGGAGGCGGCCGACTTCGTCGCCAAAACCGGCGTCGATGCGCTGGCCATCGCCATCGGCACCAGCCACGGCGCCTACAAATTCACCCGGCCGCCTACCGGCGAAATCCTCGCCATCGACCGTATCAAGGCGATCCATGCGCGCATCCCGAACACCCACCTGGTCATGCATGGTTCGTCGAGCGTGCCGCAGGAATGGCTGGCGGTGATTCGCCAGTACGGCGGGGCGATCAAGGAAACCTACGGCGTGCCGGTCGAGGAGATCGTCATGGGCATCAAGCATGGCGTGCGCAAGGTCAATATCGATACCGACATCCGCCTCGCCATGACCGGCGCCATGCGCCGGGCGATGGCGGAAAAGCCCGAGGAATTCGACCCGCGCGCCTTCCTCAAGGCGGCCGTAGCGGCGGCGCGTGACATCTGCCGCCAGCGCTTCGAGGCGTTTGGCGCGGCCGGGCAGGCCAGCCGCATCAAGCCCGTCTCGCTGGAAAAGATGGTGGCGCGCTACCGCTGACCCCTATTGCATCGGAAACACTCTGCGGCCTTGCGTCGTTTTTGGCCCCGCTAGCCGGGGCCACTTTTTTATTCGGAGAAGTAGCATGAGCCAAGCCGGTTTCGTCATCGCACCGAGCATCCTTTCCGCCAACTTCGCCCGCCTGGGTGAGGAAGTGGAGAGGGTCATCGCTTCGGGTGCCGACTGGATCCACTTCGACGTGATGGACAACCATTATGTTCCCAATCTGACCATCGGCCCGCTCGTCTGCGAAGCGATCCGACCCTGCACGACGGCGCCGATCGACGTGCACCTCATGGTC
>JAEUOD010000078.1 GCA_016791065.1 Dechloromonas sp.
AGATCCGCCAGGACCCGGAGATGGGCGCCGACACTGCGCGCCAGTGAGGTCATCACGTAGCCGCCTTCGAGCATGGAAACGATGCGCTTTTCACACATTTCCGCCGCCAGGTTCTTGAGATGTTCTGTACACCAGGCGAAATCCTTTTCCAGCAGTTTGAGGCCGCCCATGTCGTCCTCGTAGTGGCCGTCGAACCCTGCCGAGATGAAGATCATCTGCGGCTTGAATTCCTTGAGGCGCGGCGTCCACACCTGCAACACGGCATCGCGGAACTCCTCGCCGCCGCAACCGGCGGCCAGCGGCACATTGCACATGTTGACGGCCGGCTTGTCGGTCCCCGAATACGGATAGAAAGGATGCTGGAAAATGCTGCACATCAGCACCTGTTCGTCACCGGCGAAGCAGTCCTCGGTGCCGTTGCCGTGATGCACGTCGAAGTCGATGATGGCGACACGCTCCAAGCCATGCACCTTGAGCGCATGCCGGGCGGCAACACCGATGTTGTTGAAGAAGCAGAAGCCCATCGGTGTGCTCTTCTCGCAATGGTGGCCGGGCGGCCGGACAGCGCAGAACGCGTTTTCGCACTCGCCGCTCATCACCAGGTCGACCGCCATGCAACCGGCACCGGCAGCACGCAGGGCGGCCTGCCAGGTATGCGGGTTCATGGCGGTATCCGGGTCGAGGTGGACGACACCGTGCTCCGGGGAGGCGCGCTTGATGCGCTCGAGATGCGATGCCGGATGTACGCGCATCAGTTGTTCGAAGGTAGCCAGCGGCGCGTCGTGGTAGACAAAATAAGCGTCAATGCCCTGGGCAATCAGGTGGTCGTTGATGGCGGTGAGACGTTGCGGGCATTCCGGGTGATGCGAACCCATGTCGTGCAACTGGCAGTCGCGATGGGTGATGAAAGCAGTGGTGGTCACTTGTTCTTCTCTCTCCATTCCGGCGCACTCGGCGGTGCACCTCGAAATGGCATTATCGTCTCATTCCTCGCATGGCTTCAAGCATTAGAATATCGGGCAGTTTCAGCCAAGGAAAATCACATGTTCGGCAACGCGCTCTCCGCTCGCCCCCGCCCTTTTGACGCCGTTCTCGCCAGGGCTGGAGAAATCATTCTGGGCAAGCCGGACGAGATACGCCAAGCCATTGCCTGCCTCCTTGCCGGCGGGCATTTGCTCATCGAAGACCTGCCCGGCATGGGCAAAACCACGCTCGCCCACACCTTGGCTCGACTGCTCGGACTGCAATTCTCGCGAATCCAGTTCACCAGCGATCTCCTGCCAGCGGACATTTCCGGCGTTTCGATCTTCGATCGTGAAAAGAGCGAATTTCGCTTTCTGCCCGGCCCGGTATTCGCGCAATTGGTGCTGGCCGACGAAATTAACCGGGCGACGCCGAAAACACAAAGCGCCCTCCTCGAGGCCATGGAAGAGGGCCAGGTGACGGTGGAAGGGCAAAGCCGAGAATTGCCCGAACCATTTTTCGTCATCGCCACCCAAAACCCGGCTCACCAGATCGGCACCTTCCCGCTCCCCGAATCCCAACTCGACCGCTTCCTGATGCGCATTGAGCTCGGCTACCCCGACCGCGCCGCCGAACGTGCCCTGCTTTCCGGCGGAAGCCAACGACTTCAGGCCGCCCGTCTTGACGCCCCCTTCCCGGCCGCCGATCTACCCTCCCTGCAACGCGAGGTTGCCGCGATCCATGCCGCCCCTCCTTTGATCGACTACGTACAGGCGCTGGTCGAAGCCACACGTCAGAGCCCGGCTTTCCAGCATGGCCTCTCGCCCCGCGCCGGGCTTGCCCTGCTGGCCGCGGCTCGCGCCTGGGCCTGGCTGGCCGGGCGCGACATGGTTCTGCCCGACGACGTCCAGGCTGTACTGCCGGCCGTCGCCCGGCACCGCCTGCGCTCGGTCCAAGGCAGCGGCTTCGCCAGCCGCGAGGATATCGCCAGCCTGCTGCGCAGCGTAGCCATCCCCTGAACCGCCGTGGGCCTCGTTGCCACCCTGAAGCAACAACTCTTTCGCTGGCAGAGCGACGGTACGGCACCAGTGCGTCTCGGCCAGCGCCGTGTCTTCATTCTGCCGACCCGGGCCGGCCTTCTGTTCGCACTGACACTGATCGTGATGCTGCTCGGCGCCATCAATTACACCCTGGCACTCGGGCATGCGCTGGTCTTCCTGCTCGCCGGGCTGGGCATCACCGGCATGATCCATACCTTCCGCAACCTGCATGGACTGGTCATCACGCCCGGTCGTTGCGAACCAGTCTTCGCCGGTGAGATCGCCCATTTTCAGCTGACGCTGAGCAACGACCGCAGAACGCCGCGACTGGCGCTTGAACTTGCAGGCGAACCGGCAGCGATTGTCGATGCCTCGATCGAGGCGGGCGACAGCAGCAAGATCGCCATCCCCATCCACAGCCGCCAGCGCGGCTGGCTCGAACTGCCGCGTATCAGGCTCTCCACGCGCTACCCCCTCGGCTTGTTCGTCGCTTGGAGCTACCTGCAACCAAGCATGCGCTGCCTGGTCTATCCACAGCCGATCACCTCGCCACTGCCATCGCCATCGCCCACGCCAGCTGGGGGCGAACATCGTGGCGAGGCAGGACAGGAGGATTTCGCTGGTTTCCGTAATCGGCAACCGGCAGACTCACTTCGCCACGTTGCCTGGAAAGCCAGCGCCCGCGATATGGGAAACCGACCGCTGCTGATCAAGCAGTTTGCCGGTGGTGCCCAAGTCGAGTTGCAACTCGACTTGCAACTGACCGACCCCACGCTGCCGCTGGAAATTCGCCTCTCCCAGTTGGCCGGCTGGGTGCTGGCAGCCGAAGCGGAAAACTGCAGCTATGGTCTGCGCCTTCCCGGCGTGGCAATTCCCGCAGCCAACGGCACCGATCAAAGCCGGCGCTGCCTGGAAGCCCTGGCACTGTTCCAGCCATGAGCACGGCAGCCCCCAACGCCCTCGACCACCGTGCGGTACCCTGGCTTTTCGTGGCCGCCCTGGCTACCGTCGCTCCGCATTTCGAACACCAGCCTACTTGGCTTTCCGTCATTACCGGACTGCTCTTCGCCTGGGCTGCCTGGTTCTGGTGGCGCGATGAACGCCTGCCTGGGCGCTGGCTATTGATCTTTATCGTAGCCCTCGGTAGCACCGGCATTTATATCGAGTACAGGACGCTATTCGGGCGCGATGCCGGCGTTTCCATGCTGGTGCTGTTCATGGCGATGAAGCTTCTCGAAATCAAAAGCCGCCGTGATGGCGTGGTCGTGGTGACACTGGGCTATTTTCTTCTGCTCACGCACTACTTCTACTCGCAGAGCATCCCGACTGGCTTGTGGCTGCTTGCCACCATGTGGATTGTCACCGCTACCCTGATCCGCCTGCATGGCGGCAGCGCCAGCCAGAGCCGCTACACATTGCGCTACGGCCTGCAGCTCTGCCTCCAGGCCATCCCTTTCATGCTGGTGCTTTACCTGCTTTTCCCCCGCGTCACCGGGCCGCTCTGGGGTTTGCCGCAGGATGCCCATGCTGGCAGGACCGGCCTCTCCGAATCAATGACGCCAGGCAGCATCGCCAGCCTGGCGCAGAGCAGCGAAATCGCTTTCCGTGTTCGCTTCGAAGGCGATATCCCAGGCAAGGAGAAGCTCTACTGGCGCGGCCCCGTACTCGACCAGTTTGATGGTTCGACCTGGCGCCCTTCCCTGGGGCGCCAGGCAGTCCGCCTCGAAGCCATCTCCGCCCCGATTAACTATGAAACGACGCTGGAAGCACACAACCAGCGTTGGTTGCTGAGCCTCGATGCCCCAACCGGGTTGCCGCCGGATAGCACGCTCGGCGGCACGATGACGGCCTTGAATCGCCAGCCCGTAACCTACCGCCAACGCTTCAACCTCGCCTCCAGCCTCGACTATCGCTTCAACGTGCAGGAAGAAGCCGCCGTCTTGCAGCGCAACAAGCACGTTCCTGCAGGGAGCAACCCGCAGTCCCGCCAACTTGCAGTCAACTGGCTATCCCGCTCACCCGATCCCGAGGCCGTGATCGAACAAGCTCTGGCCCTGTTCGGCCGAGAGTTCTTCTACACCCTCCAGCCGCCTCTGCTTGGCGAAAACAGTGTCGATGATTTTCTCTTCCGCACCCGACGCGGATTCTGCGAACACTACGCCGCTGCCTTCGTCGTTCTGATGCGCCATGCCGGCATTCCGGCACGGGTGGTAACGGGTTACCAAGGTGGAGAGCGCAACCCCGTCGACGGTTACCTTGTCGTCCGGCAGTCGGATGCCCATGCCTGGGCCGAAGTCTGGCTGGAGGGGCGCGGCTGGGTGCGCGTAGACCCGACAGCAGCCGTTTCCCCCAGCCGTATCGAAAGCGGTATCGCCGACGCTCTACCAGTGGGCGAACCGCTCCCCGCCCTGATCCAGATTCGCACCAACTGGCTGCGTGGCCTGCGCCATCGCTGGGAAGCAATCAACAATGCCTGGAACCAGCAAGTCATCGGTTATGACCTGCAACGTCAGCGCGAACTGTTGGCCAGCCTTGGCCTGCCTCATGCCGATTGGCAACAATTGGCAGGACTGCTGGCCCTCGGCATCGGCGCATTACTCGCCGTCTTGACCGCCTGGGGCCTATACCACAAAACCCGGCCTGACCCTGCCTTGCGCCTTTGGCATAAAGCCTTGCGACATCTGGCCCGGCGAAAGGTAAACTGCGCGCCCTGGGAAACCCCTCTCGACCTCGCCCGTCGCGTCGAGCAGGAACAGCCCGACTTCGGCAAAGCCTTCCGGCAGGTCGTTACAGCTTATCTGGCAGCCCGCTACGGTCCCGACAACGATTTGCAAAAACTGCGCGACGCCATTGCGCAATTACCTTGATGGAGATGGATTTGAAGCACCCCCTTGGCGCCCTGCTGCTCGCCACATTGACCGGACTGAGCGCCGCCGCACCCAATACCGGCGGCTTCGCCGCCGATCAGGCTGTCGTCGATTTCGCGGTCGATCTTGAACAAAGGCATGGTTTCCAGGCCGATGAACTGCTCGCCCAACTTGCCCAGGTAAAACCGAACGCCAAGGTGCTGCAACTGATCAAGCCCCCCTCGACGCCAACTCAGCGCTCATGGGAACGTTACCGGCCGCGCTTCCTCAACGACCAACGCATCAACGGTGGCACCCGCTTCTGGCAAGAAAACCGCGCCTCCCTGGCCCGCGCCAGCGCCCTCTACGGCGTACCGCCGGAGATTATCGTCGCCATCATCGGCGTCGAAACCGAATACGGCCGTAACATGGGCAACTTCAGCGTTCTCGAAGCCCTCGCCACGCTTGCCTTCCATTACCCGCGCCGGGCCGATTTCTTCCGTACCGAACTCGAGCAATTCCTGTTGCTGGCCCGCGAAAACAACATGAATCCGCTAGCAATTAAAGGTTCATTTGCCGGCGCGATCGGCATTCCACAATTCATGCCTGGCAGCCAGCGCCGCTATGCGGTCGATTTCGATGGCGACCAGCGCGTGGACCTGAGCGGTAGCGTCAACGACGCCATCGGCAGCGTCGCCCGCTTTCTTGAGCAACATGGCTGGCAGGCCGGTCAACCGATCGCCTTTCCCGCGCGTACCACCGTCGAACCAGAGCGTGAGCTGATCGAAGCAGGCATTCTGCCCAGCCTTAAGATGGCTGCCCTGGCCGAACGTGGCATTGCAGCCGATGCCGATCCCCAGGCAACGGTTGCTCTGGTCGACCTCGTTTCCCCGGGGCGAGACACCGAATACTGGCTCGGTCTCAACAACTTCTACGTGATCACCCGCTATAACCGCTCGAGTTTCTACGCTATGTCAGTATTTCAGTTGGCCGAGGCCATCCGCAACCGCATGGGCAACTGACGATTCAATTCAGGAAAGGTCCGCGGTGATCGCCGCGGACAAAGCCTAAAGCAGGGAGTCCCGCGAAATGTTGCCGCGCTTAATGATTTTACGCAGGCGATCCAGGCCTTCCATCTGAATTTGACGCACCCGCTCACGGGTCAATCCCAATTCAGTCGCGATATGGTCGAGCGTCGCAATGTCTGCCCCATTCAAGCCATAACGGCGCTCGATCACCGTACGCTGGCGTTCGGACAACTGGGCAAGCCAGTCGCCGAGCAACGACCCCACCTCGCTGGACTGAAGCAGCGATTCGGGGTCACCGCCGCCGTCGTCGGCGATGACTTCGGCCATCGTGTGGTTCGGATCGATTTCCAGCGGCGCATCGAGCGAAGCGATGTGCTCGTTCAACGACAGGATGCGACGCACCTCATCAACCGGCTTGTCGAGCAGCAAGGCAATACGCTCCACCGTCGAGTCCCGGCGATCAGCCGATTCAAGGTGGCGCATCGCGCGCAACACCATGTTGATTTCCTTGACGACATGAACCGGCAGACGGATCGTCCGCGCCTGGTTCATGATGCCGCGCTCGATACTCTGCCGTATCCACCAAGTGGCATAGGTCGAAAAGCGAAAGCCACGCTCGGGGTCGAATTTCTCCAGTGCGTGAATCAGACCGAGGTTGCCCTCCTCGACCAGGTCGAGCAACGGAATCCCGCGATTCAGGTAATGCTTGGCGATATTCACGACCAACCGGAGGTTGTGTTCGATCATTTTCTGGCGTGCAGCGAAATCGCCCGCCCGGACCAGGCGCGAAGTCTCCAACTCCTCGGCCGGCGTCAACAGCGGCTTGGCTCCGATTTCGTTGAGGTAAAGCTGCGTAACGTCCTCGAGCAGTTCATGCTCCGGCGCAACCACTTCGGGTTCTGCGGCGAGCAGTGACTCGTCCGCAGGCTCCTCGAATTCCTCGTCTTCGACGCCCTCGCCCAGTTCGCTCATCGCTTCGGAAGATATTGCGCGGGATCGACCGGCTTGCCCTGCTTGCGAATTTCGAAATGCAGCTTCACGGTATCGGCGTCGGTGCTGCCCATCTCGGCAATCTTCTGCCCGCGATTTACCTGCTGGCCTTCCTTGACAAGAATCTTGCGGTTATGAGCGTAGGCAGAGAGGTAGGTTGCGTTGTGCTTGACGATGATCAACTCGCCATAACCGCGCAACCCGGCACCGGCATAAACTACCTTGCCATCACCGGCAGCGAGCACCGGGTCGCCGGCCCTGCCAGCAAAATCAAGGCCCTTGTTACTGGATTCGCTATAAGGTGAAACGAGCCGCCCTGCCGAAGGCCACATCCAGGGCACATCATCCGGGCCGTTAGCCACGGCTACAGCAGGTACGGCAGACTCTGACTTGGCTTCCGGCTTGATTTGCGGTGACGCTTCGGCCGGCTTTGTAGCTGCCTCTGCCGATTTGTTCAGGCGGGCATAGGCTTCGTCGGAGTAAGGCTCCTTGCCAACCTTGGGCTCTCTCTTGATGCTACCGGAAATCGCCGGCGCAGTCGCGACAGGCTGATCGAGGGAACGGGTTTCAACGACCGGCTCGGTCACGACCGGGCGGGCGACCACCCCCCCATTGCCCTCCACTCCCGCAGTCGGAGGAATCACGCGCAACACCTGCCCCTCCTTGATACTGGAAGGATTGGTCAGATTGTTCCAAGTGGCGATATCGCGATAGTCCTGACCATTTTCGAGAGCAATACGGTACAGGGTATCGCCCCGCTTGACTGTGTAATAACCCGGCCCAGAAGGCTGTGCCACAGCCTGGGTCCGAGCCTGGGCTGCCGGTGCACGGTCAACGGCGGGCGCAGGTTGCTGTGAAAAGCAACCCGCCAGCAGCAGACTAGCAGCGACGGAGGCAACGAATCGAATCATTGTGTTCCTGCGAGTAAAGGGACGAAACGCACAGCATCCAGCCGGGTTTCGACGAAGCCCTGAGGAGTTCGTTCAATGAAGCTAAGATACTGCTCGGTCGTCCCGACTGGCAAGACCAGCCTGCCATTCGGAGCCAATTGCTCAAGCAACGGCTGCGGCACCCGGGTTCCGGCAGCAGCGACGATAATGCTGTCGAACGGCCCCGCCTCAGGTAAGCCAAAATGCCCATCGGCATGCTTCAGGCGTACATTGAACTGCTGCAGGGTACGCATGTTCGCCTTGGCCTTCTCGAGCAGCGGCCCGATCCGCTCCACCGCATAGACCTCGCTGGTCAACTGCGCCAGAACCGCAGCCTGATATCCGCAGCCAGCACCAATTTCCAGGGTCTTGCCGAGCATCGGCCGACCATTGAGCAGAAGCTCGATCATCCGGGCAACAACGAAGGGCTGCGAAATGGTCTGCCCCATGCCAAGCGGCAAGGCAGTATCCTCATAAGCCCTAGATGCCAACGCTTCCTCGACGAAGACATGGCGGGGTACGGCAGACATGGCATTGAGAACGGCCTCGTTGCGAATGCCCTTTTCGCGCAGGCGCTCAATCATGCGCGCCCGCGTACGTTGGGAGGTCATGCCGATACCGTGCAACACGATGCCTTTACTCCATCCAGCGGCGGACGACGGGTAACTGTGCCGTATGCGTCAGATCAATCTGCAGAGGAGTAACGGACACGAAGCCTCGTTCGACGGCATTGAAGTCCGTTCCCGGACCGGCATCCGCGGCAGCACCAGCAGCCCCTACCCAATAAACTGTTTCGTTGCGTGGCGAAACCATCTTGACCACTGCCTCAGCCTTATGACGGCGACCAAGGCGGGTGACTTCCATGCCCCGCAATTCCGCATTTGGAATATCCGGGACGTTCACATTCAATAAAACGGGATCGCGAATCGGATCGCGAATAAAGCGCTCGACCAATTGGCGCGCGACCATGCCAGCCGAGGCATAATGTTTTCCCTCAAAGCTAGTCAATGAAATGGCAATTGAGGGAATACCGAGCAAAAACCCTTCGGTGGCCGCTGCTACCGTACCCGAATAAATTGTGTCGTCGCCCATATTGGCGCCGTTATTGATTCCGGAAACGATTATATCCGGCAAGGTATCGAGCATGCCGGTCACGGCCAGATGGACGCAATCCGTCGGCGTACCATTCACGAAATAAAACCCGCTGGCAGCCTGTTTGAGAAATAAAGGACGATCCAGCGTCAGCGAATTGCTCGCCCCACTACGGTTTTGCTCCGGAGCAACGACGACGATTTCGCCAAGCCCAGCCAATGCCTCAGCCAAAGCCGCCAGGCCGGGGGCGAAATAACCATCGTCGTTACTCAGGAGAATACGCATATATCAAACCAAAAGATTATCGAGACTGCCGCCGTTCGCCAGCCAGGATTCAACCCATTTCGGTTTGCGGCCGCGACCAGTCCATTCCAGTTCGGCATTTTCCGGGTGACGGTATTTAACCTTGACCTTGGTTGCAGCGACAGGCTTCACCTTGGCTTCTTTACCCAGCAAATCCTCGATGGCATAACCACGTGCTTTGGCAAATGCCCGAACTTCATTAAGGATATTGATTTTGTCCTGAGCTTCGCGACGCTTCAATTCAGCGGGAATCTGTTGCTGCAATTCGCGCAACTGAAGGACAGAAAGAGTAGACAAATCCATGATTACCTCCGGTGGTTAATTAGGTGGCAATAATCTAATTTGTCTTAATTGTTTAATCAACCGTAAAAATTAAAAAACCGGCAAAAGCCGGTTATTTAATTTGGTCGGGGCGGCGGGATTCGAACTCGCGACCCCTTGCACCCCATGCAAGTGCGCTACCAGGCTGCGCTACGCCCCGACAAGCCAAAGATTATACAATCAATTCAG
>JAEUOD010000135.1 GCA_016791065.1 Dechloromonas sp.
ATCGATGCCGGCGCGCTCGACAGCGGCCTTGATGGCGACGGCGCCGAGATTGGCGGCGGTCAGGCTGGCAAAGCCACCCTGAAAGGAACCCATGGCGGTACGGGCGGCGGAAACGATAACGATGGGATCTTGGGACATGTCGATTCTCCTGGCTTACTTGGCAGCCATGCGAATGGCGCCATCCATGCGGATGACTTCGCCGTTGAGGTATTGATTGCTGAAAATATGTTCGACCAGCGCGGCGTATTCGGCCGGCTTGCCCATGCGCGACGGGAACGGAACCATCTTGCCCAGGGCTTCCTGGACTTCGGCCGGCATGCCCATCAGCATCGGGGTTTCCATGATCCCCGGGGCGATGGTCATCACGCGGATGCCGGAGCGGGCGAGTTCGCGGGCAATCGGCAGGGTCATCGAGACGACGCCGCCCTTGGACGCGGCATAGCCGGCCTGGCCGAGCTGGCCGTCAAAGGCGGCGACCGAGGCGGTGCTGACGATGACGCCGCGTTCACCGGTTTCGTCCGGCGCGCTGGCGCTCATGATCTCGGCCGCGAGGCGGATCATGTTGAAGCTGCCGATCAGATTGATGGTGATGGTGCGGGTAAAGGAGTCGAGCTTGTGGGCGCCTTCCTTGCCGACGACCTTTTCAGCCGGGGCAACGCCTGCACAATTCACCAGGCCGCGCAGTTGGCCCATCGATTGGGCAACGGCGAAGGCGTTGCGCGCGCTTTCATCGCTGGTGACGTCGGTTTGCACGAAGCGGGCATTGGCGTCCAGTTCGGCTTCGATCTTGGCACCTGCTTCCGGATTGACATCGGCCAGCACGACCTTGCCGCCGGCATCGACGATCATCTTGGCGGTGGCGGCGCCGAGGCCCGAGGCGCCGCCGGTGACGACAAAAACATTATCCTTGATCTGCATCTTGTCTCTCCTATTAGGATTGGTTTGGTGGATTTATTTCAGCCTTCCATTATGCGATTCCGGCGCGCATAGCCGATGCCGGAATCGCTCAACATGAATGCTAAAATTTGCAACTGCTTTAGCCCATCTCCGGATATGGACCCAAAAAACACCGAAAAAGGCACCATATCGATCAGCTTTGTCGAGGAGGCGCTGGTCTGCATCCGCGACCGTGGCCTGGACGCCGACCGCCTGCTGCGTCAGGCCGGCATTTCGCCCGAGCTGCTGGGTTCGCCGCAGGCACGGGTGTCTTCAACGCATTATGGCCAGCTATGGCATGGCATCGCGCAGATGCTGGACGACGAGTTCTTCGGCATGGACAGCCACCGGATGAAGGCCGGCAGTTTCACGCTGCTCTGCCATTCATTGATCCACAGCGACACGCTGGAACGGGCCTTGCGCCGCGCCATGCGCTTTCTGAGAGTTGTGCTCGACGACATGGCCGGCGAGTTGCACTGCGACGGCGGCGTTGCGCGCATCGTGCTCAAGGATGAGCAAATCGAGCCAAAGCGCGCCTTCGCCTACGGCACTTATCTGCTGATGCTGCACGGGTTGGCCTGCTGGCTGGTGGGGCGGCGGATTCCCGTGCTGCGGGCGGATTTCCGCTGTCCGGAACCGGCCTTCAGCGGCGAATGGCGCATCCTGTTTTCGCAGGAAATCGGCTTCGATCAGCCGTATTCGGGGATTTCCTTTCCCATCGACTACCTGGCGATGCCGAACATCCAGAACGAGCGCACGATGAAGGAATTCCTGCGTAGCGCCCCGGCAAACTTCCTGGTGAAGTACAAGAACAGCACCAGCCTGTCGGCCAAGATTCGCCGCCGCCTGCGTGAAATGCCGCCTTCCGCCTGGCCCGATTTTGCGACCCTGGCCCAGCAATTTCATGCCTCGGCGGCGACCCTGCGCCGCCGGCTGGACGACGAAGGGCAGTCCTACCGCTCCATCCTCGACGATCTGCGCCGCGATCTGGCGATCACCTTGCTTAGCGATACCCAGCAGGGCATCACCGAAATCGCCGAAGCGCTCGGCTTCGCCGAACCGAGTGCCTTTCACCGGGCGTTCAAGAAATGGACGGGCGCGCGGCCGGGCGAATACCGCTGCGCGGTTGGTGGTCGGCAAATTTAGGAATTTTCCTACAGCATTTGCAGAAATATCCGGCTTACCGGAAGGCCGTGAGCAGCTAGTCTCCTTCTTCTAAACCCATAACGAAGGAGACCCAGATGTCCTTGCAAGCCATCGATGTAACGCCGTCCGCCT
>JAEUOD010000154.1 GCA_016791065.1 Dechloromonas sp.
GGAAATTCAGGTGCTTGCCGATTGCGCGGCAAGCACCTGCGGGTTTCAGGCGGCGGCGTCGATGGCGCTGACGCCGAGCCGGTTGATGCCGCTGATCAGCGCCTTGATCGAGGCGGTGACGATGTTGCCGTCGATGCCGGCGCCGTAGCATTCGCCGCGGCCGCTGGCGGCCATTTCGATGAAGGCACAGGCGCGGGCGTTGCCGTCCTCGCCCATCGGCACCATCGAGCGCTCCTCGTAGCTGCGCACCTGGGCGTGGATGCCGGCGCGCTGCAGGGCATGCATGGCGGCGTTGATCGGACCGTTGCCCTCGCCGCTGAGCACGTGCGTGGTGCCGCCGATGTCGACGGTGAGGCGGATGCCCTGCTGCTGGCCGTGTTCGAACAGATGGTGCTCGCGGTAGCGGATGCAGTCGCCGGCGTCGAGGTAGGTGCGGGCGAAGAGATTCCAGATGTCGTCGGCGCTGACCTCGCCACCGTGGGTGTCGGTGTGGCGCTGGACGACGCCGGAGAACTCGACCTGGAGCCGGCGCGGCATGACGATGCCGTGCTCGGTCTCCATCAGGTAGGCGATGCCGCCCTTGCCCGACTGGCTGTTGACGCGGATCACCGAATCGTAGGAGCGGCCGACGTCAGCCGGGTCGATCGGGAGATAGGGCACTGACCAAGTCTCGTCCGCCTTTTGAGCGGCAAACCCCTTCTTGATGGCGTCCTGGTGGGAGCCGGAGAAGGCCGTGAAAACGAGATCCCCGACGTATGGGTGGCGTGGGTGGATCGGGAGCTGGGTGCAGTGTTCGAAAGTGCGGGCGATGGCGTTGATGTCCGAGAAGTCGAGCCGGGGATCGACGCCTTGCGTGTGCATGTTGAGGGCGAGGGTGACGAGGTCGACGTTGCCGGTGCGCTCGCCATTGCCGAAAAGGCAGCCTTCGACGCGGTCGGCGCCGGCCATGAGGCCGAGTTCGGCGGCGGCGACGGCGGTGCCGCGGTCGTTGTGCGGGTGGAGGCTGATGATGACGCTGTCGCGGCGTTCGAGGTTGCGGTGCATCCACTCGATCTGGTCGGCGTAGATGTTGGGCGTGGCGATCTCGACCGTGGTCGGGAGGTTGAGGATGACCTTGCGCTCCGGCGTGGCGCCCCAGACCGCGGTAACCGCATCGCAGACTTCCTTGGCGAAATCGAGTTCGGTAGCGGTGAAGAGTTCGGGGCTGTATTCGAGCGTGACCTTGGTTTCCGGCATCTCGTCGGCAAGCGTGCGGATGAGGCGTACGGCATCGGTGGCCATGGCGACGACCTCGGCCTTGCTCATGTTGAAGACGGTTTCGCGGAAGGTCGGGCAGGTCGCGTTATAAACATGGACGATAGCTTGCTTCGCGCCGCGGATCGATTCGAAGGTGCGGCGGATAAGATGCTCGCGGGCCTGGGTGAGGACTTCGATGGTGACGTCCTCGGGAATGTGCTTGCCCTCGATGAGGCTGCGCACGAAGCCGAACTCGGTTTCCGAGGCGGATGGGAAGGCGATCTCGATTTCCTTGAAGCCGACGGCGCAGAGCGTCTTGAACATGCGCATCTTCTTGTCGGCGTTCATCGGTTCGAAAAGCGCCTGGTTGCCGTCGCGGAGGTCGGTGCTCATCCAGATCGGCGCCTGCTCGATGACGCGGCCGGGCCATTGGCGATCGGCAAGTTGAACCGGCGGGAAGGCGCTGTATTTGTTGGTATGGGTCGGCGTCATGATGATTTCCTGTGGGGCTGGGATGCTTCGTTTTGATGAACGTCATCTTACGGAAAGTTGCCCGGCAGGTGCTTGCGTTTTGTGGCTTGATTTGTTCATGATTGGCAATTAAATTCCAATTTAATGAATTTATTTGAATGAATATTTTGATTTATGGCAATGGCCGAAAATTCACTACAACTTGATCGCTATGATCGGCAGATTCTGGCTGTCCTGCAGGCCGATGGGCGGATCAGCAACCAGGATCTGGCCGACCGCATCGGCCTCTCGCCATCGCCGTGCCTGCGCCGGGTGCGCGCGCTGGAGGAAGCGGGCTTGATCGCCGGCTATCGCGCCCTGCTCGATGCCAAGAAGCTGGGCTTGTCCCTGATGGCGCTGATCGGTATCTCGATGGACCAGCACACGCCGGAGCGCTTCGCCAATCTTGAGGCTAGCATCGCCGAAATCCCGGAAATTCTCGAATGCCTGCTGATCACCGGCCAGCAGTCGGACTACCAGCTCAAGGTCGTGGTGCGCGACATGGATGCCTATCAGGATCTCTTGCTCAACAAAATCACGCGTATTCAAGGTGTCACCGGGGTGCATACCAGTTTCGTGTTGCGCCGAGTGGTGGACCGGACGGCCTTGCCGGTCGCTTAGGTGTAGCCTGTCGATGCTGTTTGTATATGCGCCAAAAATGCCGATAATCCCATTTTCATAAACGAGGGATGTCATGAAATCGGGAGTTGTTATCGCATTGGCGGCCTTGGCCCTGTCGGGTTGTGCTTCGATTTTTTCCGGGACGACGCAGGAGGTCGGTATCCGCACGACGCCGGGGGCGAAATTCACGGTGACCAATGCCTATGGCAGTCAGGTGGCATCCGGCGAGTCCCCGGCGACCGTCGATCTGAAGCGGGGGGCTGGCTATTTCAGTCCCCAGGCCTACCGTATCCAGCTCAGTAAATCGGGCTATAAGCCACGAACCCTCGATATCAAGCCCGGCATGAATCCCTGGTATTTCGGCAATATACTGCTCGGCGGATTCATCGGAATGGTTATTGTCGATCCTTTGACCGGCGCCATGTTCCGCTTTGCGCCTGATGAACTGGAGAGACCGCTTGAGCCAAGCGGCGAGGATCTTCTGGTTCTGGAATCGGAGCAGGAGGTCCTCCAGAAAACCCGTGACTATCCGGTTTCCCGTAACGATTACATCGCCCGGGAAAAGGCGCGTCAGTTGAATTGCACGCCGGTTGGCAACCCGGAGGTCGAAGGAATCAATACCGAGTTGGAAACGATGACCTTTTCCTGTCGCGAAGGGCGTCTTCTCGTGCTGAGCTGCCGCTCAGGATTCGGTTGCGATTCCTGAGGTTCGTCGCGTAGCGCTTGCCCGCGCCTGCGTTCGGCGAGTGCGCAGGCCCTCAATCCCGGGCGCGGCCCAGGATCAGCGAAACTTCGTGTTCGGCCTCGTGGAGCGCTTCGGGCATCATCGGAGTGGGCTGCGACTGCGAGAAATAATTTTCCCATTGCAGGTCGGAGAGTTCGATTTCGCTTACCGAGGTGGCGCGGCGCTCCTGTTGCACGCGCCGTTCCCGTAGCGCGGCCGGTGGGCCGATATCGCGGAGGCGACGCTCGCCCAGCATGCGGCGTTCGCCGCTGCTTGCGGGCTCGCTTGCGAGTCCGGCTGGCGTTTTGGCGCCATATGCCGCAAGCAGTTTGACGATGGCGTCGTGCCCCCCGCGCAAGGCAGCCCGCATCGGGCCGCCAGCGCCCAGATCGTTCGGTGCGTCGATACGGGCGCCGCGCGATATCAGTTCATGGACGATGTCGAGATGGCCGGCGAAGCAGGCGATGCGCAAAGGCAGGCCGGGGTCGCCGTGGATATCGGCTTCCTCGATATCGCCACCCGCATCAAGCGCGAGGCGCAGGGCCTGCAGGTCGCCGCGTTCTACCGCTTGCCGAAGGTCGCTTGAGGTGAGGGGGACGGCGCTGTGCTTCATTGTTACGAGGTATGGAGAGGAGTCCTCGAAGCATGCCGATTTATGCTGAAACAGTGTGTTAAAAGTTTCACGAATGACAAAAATAATAAGCTTGGTGGTGCGCGGTAATTTCAGGTGGGCTGGGGGAGGCGGCGTATAATTCGGCCCGGAAAGTCGGCCAGGCAATCGCTGGATACGCAAGTATCGGGAGGAAAGTCCGGGCTCCGTTGGGCAGGATGCCAGTTAACGGCTGGGTGCTATAAGTCGCAAGACCCAAGGCAACGGAAAGTGCAACAGAAAGCAAACCGCCGATGGCGCCGCAAGGCGCACAGGTAAGGGTGAAACGGCGAGGTAAGAGCTCACCGCGTCCACGGTAACGGCGGACGGCACGGTAAACCCCATCCGGAGCAAGACCAAATAGGGAAGCATGGGCGTGGCCCGCGCTGCTTCCGGGTAGGTTGCTTGAGCCTG
>JAEUOD010000158.1 GCA_016791065.1 Dechloromonas sp.
GCTGGTTCAGGTAGCGCGTCAAATAGTGGGCAGCGATGCGGTTCCAGACCAGGCTGGGCATGCAGTAGCGCCCGACATGCTCGGGGAAGGGAAAGCGCCGGCGAACCTCGGTGCGGGTGGCCATGGCGATTTCGCCGCTGACGCCGTGGCGGAATTCCATGTCCACGCTGCTGCAGTCGAGCGCCTCGTCCGGGAAAAGGCGGGTCACGGGTTTTTCCGAGGGGTCGAGGAAGAGACCAGCAATGTTCGCATAGCGCGGCCTGGCCTCGTCCGGGATGCTTTCCCAGGCTGTGCGCAGGGTACCCAGGGCACCGCGGGCCAGCCAGTCGTCCGAGTCGACGATGACGAACATCTCGCCGGCCGCCAGTTCGACGGCGCGGTTGGTCGCCATGTGCTTGCCCTGGTTCGCCTGCCGGACATAGCGCACCGGGAAGGGGGCGGTTTCCAGCCAGGGCTGGACCACGGCGGCCGTGTCGTCGGTCGAGCCGTCATCGACGATCAGCCACTCGAAGTCGCGCTCGTCCTGGGCCAGCAGGCTTTCGTAGACCCGGTGCAGGAGCCCGGCGCGATTGTAGGTGGGGGTGTAGACGGTGAAAAACATGCTCAGGCCTTCAGCAGAGAGGCGATGAAATCGCGCAGGGCTTCGGCCCGGCCCTGCCAGGTGAATGCGCGCGCGCGCCGGGCGGCGGCGGCACCGCAGGCGCGGGCGGCCTCGGGGTTTTCCGTGAGCTCGCGGATGGCTGCGGCCAGCGCCTTCGGCGAGCCCGGCGGAAACCAGCGCCCCTCCTCGTCGCCAAGGACTTCGCGGACCGAGGCGATGTCGGCGGCGACGACGGCGCAGCCGGCACCCATGTACTCGAAGAGCTTGAGCGGCGAGGTGAAATGGCTGACGCCCTCGGCCCGGTTTGGGAGCACGGCGATGCAGGCCGTCTGCAAATGCGCCATGGCTTCAGCCGGGCTCATGCGCGGCAGCAGGACGACCTCGGCGCCGCCGGGGGCGATTCGCCCCTGCAGGCGTTCGATCTCGCTCGCCTCGCCGCCGATCAGGGTGATGCGGCAGCCGGGCAGTTCGGCGGCAGCGTCCACCAGGTCGTCCACACCCTTCCAGCTGAAAAAGCTGCCGGCGTAGACGATGCGGCGGGCGCAGTCGGCCCAGTCCTTGGTCGCCGGAGCGGCGGGCAGTTCGGTGGCGCTGTGCAGCACGATTTCGTTGCTGCTGTAGGCGTAATCGCGATGCAGCGCGGCCTGGACGGCGCCCGAGATCGGAACGATCCCGGCGGCATGGTTGAGCACGAAGGCTTCCTGGTGGGCCAGGCGCTCGCGTTTGGCGGCGGGCGCGTTGGCGGCGAAAACCTCGTGCGCCTCGTAGATCAGCGGAATGTCCGGGCGCAGGCGCAGCAACTGGTAAGCCAGTTTGACATGGCGGACAAAGATGGCGTCGGGCCGCGCGGCATCGAGTTGCCGGACGAGCTGGCGGGCGAAGCGGGAGACAGAGTGCCAGCGGCCGAACGGAAAGGGCCAGCGATTCGATGTCGGCCGCAGGCGCAGCCGTGCCGGGAGCGGCTTGCCGATCGGCTGCAGGGGATGGCCGTCGGGCGAGGGCACGCTGGCCAGTGTGACGTCCACCCCGGCGGCGCACAACGCCTCGGCCATCCAGGCGACCTGGACGCCGCGGGCGCGGGGCAGGGGCAGCGGTTCGGGAAAGGCGAAGAGCAGCTTCATGTGGCGCGGCCCATGCCCTGCCGGAAGTCGACCTGGTCGCTGGGCAGGTCGAGATAGCGTTCGGCCAGGATGCGCGGGTTGTCCGAGGCCTCGCGGGTCGAGGCGAAGCGGGCGGCGCCGTCCGGATCGCGGGCGAGCAGCCGGGCTTCCCGCTGCTCCTCGGGGCAGCGCAGGCGGAGCAGGATGTCGCAGCGCTCGATGCGTTTCTCGGGATGGGTATTGACGTAGACCAGCAGGCGGCGCCCGCTGAAGAAGGAGGCGAAAGGCGCGAGGTAATCGCGTTCCTGGGTCCGGTGCTTGATGCGGCGGGGGAAGATGCCGAACCACTTGAGGTGGAGCATGCTGTCGTCGATGACCAGCAGTTCGCCCGGCGCGATGCCCGGCATGCCCTGCTTGCGCAGCAGGCGGCCGAGCGTCGATTTACCGCTGCCGGCCTTGCCGCTGATGCAGAGGATGCCCTTGTCGCGCTCGGCGAGCAGGGCGCTGCAGTGCTTGGAAAGACCGGCCAGCCAGGACTCGGGCGTCAGACTTTCCCAGGCGATCGCAGTCGGCAGATCGGTGCTGCCGTCGGTGCGGCAGAGCCATTCGGAAAGGCCGTTGGGCGGGATCATCGCGGCTGCTCCAGCAGCCGGGTGGCGGTTGCGAGGACCGCTTCGACCGGGATCAGGTCGACTGCCGGTTTGCGTTCGTCGACGAAATCGGAGGCCTTGAGGCAGGGTGTTGTCGGACTAGGCAGGTGCCAGCGCGTGGCATTGGTCGGTCCGAACAGCGTCAGGGTCGGATGCCCGAAGGCGGCCGAGATGTGGCTGGCCGAGCCATCGACGCAGAAGCCGGCCTGGCTGCCGGCGATGACGGCGAGGAACTGGCGCAGGGAGGTCTTGCCGGCGAGATTGATCGTCTGCCCAGGGCGGCATTGGCGGGCGATCTCGCCGGCCAGGGCGACTTCCCAGTCGCTCGGGCCGCTGGTGATCACCCAGGGGATACCGTCGTCGAGGGCGCCGAGCACCTTGGCCCAGTGGGCGGCGGCCCAGGTCTTGTGCGGCCAGGCGGCGGTCGGATGCAGGACGCGATAGACCGGCGGCAGGCCCGGCGGTGCCCAGTCGGTGGGTGGCGGATTCAGGCGTGGCGGCTGGAAGGGCTGGTCGGCGAAGCCGAAAAGCTGCTGGTAGAGCTCGGCGCGATAGACGTGGGTGCCGGACTTGACCGTGTAGTCGTCGAAGATCAGGCGTTGCCACCAGGGTGCGATGTCGCGCGACAGCAGCAGGTGCTTGCGCCGCGCCCCTCGGGTCCGGGCGGCATAGAGCATGGCGGCCGGGCGGGCTTCGAGGCAATACACCTCGTCGGCGCGGGGAAAGGTCGCGGGTTCAGCCAGACGGATGTCGCCCGGCATCAGCGACAGCAAGTCGGCAAAACCCTCGCGGGCGTAGAGGGCGACCGTGCCGACGCGCCGGGAAAGCAACTCGAGTCCAGGCTGCAGCAGCAGGACGTCGCCCAACTGCTTGCGGAAGACGACGAGGGCGCCGGGCTTAGTCATCTCGCGGACGCTCAGAGGCCATGGACGATGGTCTCGAACATCGCCTCGCGCGGGGTCAGCGGAAGCGCCTGCATCATCTCGCGCAAGGGGGCGATCGAGTCGATGTAGGCGAGCATTTCGCCAACGTCGCGGCGGTAGCCCGGCTCGACGAAATTTGCCCAGCCGCGGCGGTCGAAGTAGGCGATGACCTTGGGCAGGAAACGCGCCTGGCCGAGCAGGCCACGGATCGAGGCTTGCCGCTCGGGATTCTGGTAATCCTTGAACTTCCCTGCCTTGAGGTGCGAGAAGCCGCCGATGTGGCAGTGCGGCACCGCGACGTCGAGGACGCGGTAACCATGGGCCTGGGCCCGCAGCGAACCGCCGATCAGGCTGTCCATGGCATTGACGTCGAGCTTGCCGGCCGGAAATTCCTGCGCCAGCTGGGCGAGGGCGCGTTCGTCCTTGGTGTAGCGCTGCTGGTTCAGTTCGAGGTGGAGCCGGGTGTTCAGCGTGAACAGATTGGTCCGCATCGCGACGTAATGGCGCTCATCGAGCAGAAGCGTGCTTTTCGGGCGCAGGCCGACGGTCAGGGCGTAGAGATCGTCGCTCAGGTGCTGGCGGCAGAGCTGCCACCAGGTCGCATCCTGCACGAACAGGTCGGCATCGATGAAGGCCAGATGCTTTTCCTGACGGAAGTGCCGGACCACGTCGTTGACCATGACCTGGTGCCATTTGCCGGGAATCCGGTCGAAAGGCAGGATGCCGAACAGGCCGTAGGTCACCTCGACGCCGGGAATCTCCCGCAGCCAGGCCATGAGATTGGGCCGTACCGAGGCTGCGACGCCATCGACGTGGATGTACAGGCGAAAATCGCGGCGCAGTTCCTCGGGGCAGGCCTTGAGCGCGGTTTCGGCGGCCAGGCGGGCGAAGACCGGGGTGTAGGTGCCGGCCGAGAAGATGTGGTGCGACGGTGGCTGAGCCGGGACAGGTGTGCCGGGCAGAGCGGGCAGGTCGCGCTGCAGCAGGCTGACCAGGTGGCGCAGTGGCGTCGGGGCGCGATTGCGCCGGATCAGTCCGCGCATGCTAGGCCGCGGCTTCCTGGCTCTCCTGTTCGCGCTGCAGGCGGTACAGGCGGGCGTAGAGGCCGTCGTTGGCAAGCAGTTCCTTGTGGCTGCCCTCTTCCAGTTTGCTGCCATTGGCCATGGCGATGATGCGGTCGGCCCGTTCGATGGTGGACAGGCGGTGCGCGATGACCAGCGTGGCGCGGCCGACCATCAGTTCATCGAGGGCTTCCTGCACCATGCGTTCGGATTCGGTATCGAGCGCCGAGGTCGCCTCGTCTAGGATCAGGATGGGGGCATCCTTGAGCAGGGCGCGGGCGATGGCCAGGCGCTGGCGCTGGCCGCCGGAGAGCTTGGCGCCCTTTTCGCCGATCAGGGTGTCGAGGCCCTCGGGCAGGCGTTCGATGAACTCCATGGCATGGGCGGCCTGGGCGGCGGCAGTGATCGCTTCGCGGCTGACATTGGTGCAGCCGTAGGCGATGTTGTTGGCGACCGTGTCGTTGAACAGCACGATGTCCTGGCTGACCAGGGCCATGTTGGCCCGCAGGTCGAGCAGCGGAATGTCGGTGATCGGCACGCCGTCGATCAGGATACGGCCCGATGCGACGTCGTAGAAGCGCGGCAGCAGGTTGGCGATGGTCGTCTTGCCGCTACCGGAGGGGCCGACCAGGGCGACGCATTCGCCGGGCTGGACGGCGAAGCTGAAATTGTCGAGGGCGTTGCGTTCGCTGCCCGGGTAACTGAAAGTCACGCCGTCGAAACGGATTTCGCCGCGGGCGCGGGCCAGGGCATGCTGGCCGGCGTCGGGCTCGGACGGTTGGTCGATTACATGGAAGATGCTTTCGCAGGCGATCAGGCCTTTCTGGATCGTCGCGTTGACATCGACGAGGCGGCGCAGTGGGGCGAGGATCATCAGCATGGCGGTGATGAAGGAAACGAAGCTGCCGACCGTGGCCTGGCCGCGACTGGCCTGGTAGAGCGCGATCGCCATGATGGCCGAGAGCGCGAGGGCTACGAAGAAGTGGACGATCGGCCCCTGCAGGGCCATGGCCAGCGCCGAGCGCATCTGCAGGCGACGCTGCTTGTCGATGACCTCGTCGAAGCGCTTCTTTTCGTAATCCTGGCCGCCGAAGATCTTGATGACCTTCTGGCCCTCGATGGCTTCCTGCAGCACCTGGGTCATCATCCCCTGGCCACCCTGCAGGCCGCGCGCCAGGCTGCGCACCCGGCCGTTGAAGCCGCGCACGGCAATCGCGATGAAGGGTGTGATGACGAAGGTGATCAGGGTCAGCTTCCAGTTCAGGTAGAGCAGCCAGACGAGCAGGCCGAGCACGCTGGCGCTGTCCTTGATGAAGGTGGTGATGGCCGTCGTGGCCGCACTTGACACGCCGGCGACGTCACTGGTGACGCGGGAAATCAGGCGGCCGGAAAGGTTGTCCGCGAAGTAGGTGTTGGGAAAGCGGAGCAGGCAGCCGAACATCTTCTTGCGCAGGTCGGCGATGACGCGCTGGGCTACCCAGGTCATCGAATAGTCGGCGACCAGGCCGACGATGGCGCGGACGAGAAAGACCGCGAACACCAGCGCCGGGTAGAGCAGCCAGTCCATGGAGTCCTGGTTCTGCGCGAAGCCGTCGTCGAGGATGAACTTGAGCAGCGCCGGTAGCGCCGGTTCGAGCGAGGAGGAGACGATCATGCAGCCGATCGCCACGAAGAAAACCCAGCGATAGGGGCGGACGTAACCCAGCAGGCGCCAGTAAACCTCCCTGCTGCTCAATTCCTTGTCGGCTTTTTCGCCCATGAAGCACTACCGGTGACCCGGCCGATGGTTAAAAGCGGAATTGTACACTTGCGCACCCCTTTTCGCGGGGGCGCTACGTCAGTCCGAAAGCCCGACCTGCTTGAAACCGACCTTGCCTAGCTGGGCTTGAAGCTCCTCCAACGCAGGTCGCTCGGGGGCCTGGCGCAACTGGACCAGCCAAGTGTTCTTGTAGCGCCAAGCCTGGCTGACCGAGTAGGTGGCGTTGCTCGCCTTTTCGAGATAGGCGATGGGCTCGGCGATGGCCGGCGGCGTGTTGCCGCCGCGCTTGGCCAGCCAAGCGTTTCCAGGCGCGACCGGACTGGCGGTCTCGGGCGGCGGCGTTGTTCCCCCACGGCCCGGCCAGGCGTTGTCGAGGGCGATCAGCCGTTGGGTGCCGTCATCTCCTTGGCGCAGGTAATAGGCGGGGGGCATCTGCTGGTCGAGGTAGAACAGTACCGGGTAAAGATTGTCCGGCCGATGAAAGATCATGAGGTCGCCGGGCTGCGCCAATTCCTGCCACTGCCGGGCGAGGCTTTGCCAGTCCTCCTTGCGCGGCGTGCTGTAGTACTTGAAGGTCTGGTAGAGCATCAGGCCGCCGAGCAGGGCGACGGCCATGAAGGCCAGCCGGCGCCCCCGGATGCGGTCGATCAGGATGGCCAGCCCGGCCGCGGCGACGAAATGAACGGGCAGGATGGTGCGCAACATGAAAACCGGCTTGATCAGGCCGGTCAGCCAAATCATGAGCGGAGGCAGCACGAGCAGGCCGAGCAACAGGGTGCCTTCGCTCCGGCTTTTTTGCCGGGCGTGGAGGACAAGGCCGGCCAGTGCGAGCAGCATGACAATGCCGCCGGCCCCCGAGAGTTTGCCGAAATCCGAGACGGCAACCGCAAAGCTGACCTGATCCAGCCATTCGAAGCTGGTGGGCATGACCAGAATCCAGGGCAGAACTGTCAACCCGGCCAGTGTGCAGGCGGCCAGCGGATAGGCGATATCGGTCAGTTGCAGTCGCCGACTGCAGGCAAGGGCGACGAGGTAGCTGATGCCCGCTGCCGCCACGTAATGAATGGCGATGGGGTGGGCGTGGATCATGAGCAGGATGCCGGCGCCAAGCCAGAGGATGAGGCTCAAGGCGGGGCGGGGCGCTGAAGCGTTGCGGACAAGCTGGAGCAGCGCGAGGGCGACGATCTCGAAGCCCAGGGTCAGCATCATGTAGTGCCGGGCCTCCTGGCTGTACTTGATGTTGACGGCGGAGATCAGCACAAAAAATGCGCAGAGGAAGGCTGTGCGCCGGCCACTGATCGCCTTGCCGAAGAACCAGGCGAGAACGACGCTCAGGACGCCGAAAATCGCGGAAGGCAGGCGCAGGATGAAGGCGCCGTCCCCCGGCGACCAGATGAGGTCGGTGAGGTGGTAATAGAGCGGCGGCTTGTTGACGACGGGCGTTGTCCAGTGAGTCAGGGCCGGCAGGCTGCTGTGGTAGGCGGTCATCGCCTCGTCGAGCCAGATCGACTCGAAATCGAGGTGCCAGAGGCGGATGGCCAGGGCGGCAAGGCCGAAGAGCAGCGGGTAGAGCAGGTCGTAACGAGAGCGTTGCTCAGGAGAGGCAGTATTCATTTATCGGTATTGGCTACAAAAACAACTGGCTGAACCAGTGTTTAATGCGCGGCCTCCCAGTTCGGTCCGACACCGAGCTCGACGACCAGCGGTACCTTGAGTTCGGCGACTTGGGTCATCAGGCGCGGTAGCTGCAGGCGGACCTCTGCCAGTTCGCCATCCGGCACTTCGAGCAGCAGTTCGTCGTGTACCTGCAGCACCAGCTTCGACGCCAGGCCGGATTTCTCCAGCCAGTCCTGCACGGCGATCATCGCCAGCTTGATCAGGTCGGCGGCAGTGCCCTGCATCGGCGCGTTGATGGCCGCCCGCTCGGCGCCCTGGCGGCGGTTGCCGTTGCTCGAGCGGATGTCGGGGAACCACAGCCGGCGGCCGAAGGCAGTTTCGACGTAGCCCTTGTCGCGCGCCGTCTGGCGGGCTTCTTCCATGTACTGGGCGACGCCGGGATAACGGGCGAAGTAGCGGTCGATGTAGGTCTGCGCCGCGCTGCGCTCGAGGCCGAGCTGGCGTGCCAAGCCGAAGGCGCTCATGCCGTAGATCAGGCCGAAGTTGATGCTCTTGGCGACGCGGCGCTGGTCGGGGCCGACTTCCAGCGGCGTGACGCCGAAAATCTCGGCGGCGGTCGCCCGGTGCACGTCCTCGCCGTGGGCGAAGGCCTCGCGCAGGCGCTCGTCGCCGGAGAGGTGGGCCATGATGCGCAGCTCGATCTGCGAATAGTCGGCGGAGACGATGCTGGCGCCCGGCGGGGCGATGAAGGCGGTGCGGATCTGCCGGCCTTCCTCGCTGCGCACCGGGATATTCTGCAGGTTGGGGTCGCTCGAGGCCAGCCGGCCGGTGACCACCGAGGCCTGGGCGAAGTGCGTATGGACGCGGCCGGTCTGCGGGTTGACCATGCGCGGCAGCTTGTCGGTGTAGGTGCCCTTCAGTTTGGACAGGCTGCGGTGTTCGAGCAGCAACTTGGGCAGCGGGTAGTCGAGCGCCAGTTCGGACAGCACTTCCTCGTCGGTGGACGGGCCGCCCGACGGCGTCTTCTTCTTGACCGGCAGGCCCTGTTTCTCGAACAGGATCTCGGCCAGCTGCTTGGGCGAGGCCAGGTTGAAAGGCTGGCCGGCGAGCTCGTAGGCCGCGGCTTCCAGGGCCATGATCTTCTGGCCCATGACATGGCTCTGTTTGGCCAGCACCGCGGCATCGACCAGGATGCCGTTGCGCTCGATCTGCCAGATCACCTGCCGGGCCGGTAGCTCGATCTCGTGATAGATGCGCGACAGGCCCGGTTCGTCGGCGAATTGCGGGTGCAGCGTTGCGTGAATGCGAAACGTCACGTCGGCATCCTCGGCGGCGTAGGTGGCGGCGCGCTCGATATCGACCTGGTCGAAGCCGATCTGCTTGGCGCCCTTGCCGCACAGGTCCTCGTAGGCGATGGTTTCCAGCCCGAGGTGGCGCGAACACAACTGCCCGAGGTCGTGGCCCTTGTCGGACTCGATGACGTAGCTCTGCAGCATCGTGTCGTGGGCGATGCCGGCCAGGCGGATGCCGTGGTTGGCGAAGACGTGCTGGTCGTACTTGGCGTTCTGCAGCACCTTCTTGCGCTCGGCCGATTCCAGCCAGGGTTTGAGGCGGGCCAGCACCTCGTCGCGCGGCAACTGGTCGGCGACGCCGGGGGCGGTGTGGCCGAGCGGGATGTAGCAGGCTTCGCCGACCTTGATCGACAGCGAGATGCCGACGATCTGGGCGGCGAAGGAATCGAGGCTGGTCGTCTCGGTGTCGATGGCGGTCAGTTCGGCGGCTTCGATCTTGGCCAGCCAGGCGGCGAACTGTTCCCAGGTAAAGACGGTGTCGTAATGGATGTCGATCTTGCCGACCGGCGCAGCGCTGACTGGCTCGGTCGTGACGGTACGCGCCGGCACGGCGGCTGCCGCTTCCGGGCCATCGATTTCGCCGAGCCAAGTGCGGAACTGGTAGCGGGTATAGAGCTCACGCAGCGCCCCGTTGTCGCGGGCGGTTGTAGTCAGGCTGGCCGGCGTTGGCAGGTTCGACAAGTCGCAAGCGACGGTGACCAGCTTTTTGCCGAGCGGCAGGAAGCCAAGATGGTCGCGCAGGTTCTGGCCGACCACGCCGCCGATCTCGTCGGCATGAGCGACGATTTCATCGAGCGAACCATACTGGGCCAACCATTTCAGCGCCGTCTTCGGGCCGCACTTGGCGACGCCGGGTACGCCGTCGACGGTGTCGCCGATCAGCGCCAGGTAATCGACGATCTTCTCCGGCGGCACGCCGAACTTGGCCTCGACGCCGGCTGCGTCGAGCAGTTCGTTGCTCATCGTGTTGTACCAACGCACCAGCGGACCGACCAGTTGCGTCAGGTCCTTGTCGCCGGTCGAGATCAGGGTTTCGATGCCGGCTGCCGAGGCCTGGGTCGCCAGGGTGCCGATCACGTCGTCGGCCTCGACCCCGTCGACCATGAGCAAGGGCCAGCCGGCGGCCTTGATCGCGGCGTGCAGCGGTTCGATCTGCTGCACCAGGTCATCCGGCATCGGCGGCCGGTGCGCCTTGTATTCCGGGAACCAGTCGTCACGGAAGGTCTTGCCCTTGGCATCGAAGACGACGGCCTTGTACTCTGCCTTGTAGTCGCTCTCCAGACGACGTAGCATGTTCAGGACGCCATAGATGGCCCCTGTGGGCTCGCCTGCCTTGTTGCGCAGGTCGGGCAGGGCGTGGAAAGCACGATAAAGGTAGGACGAGCCGTCCACCAACAACAAGAGAGGCATACGAAGTGACGGAGAGTGAAAAACTGGTGATGGGCGTCGAATCCGAGGCCCTGCTGCAATCGGCATCGGCACGTGAATCCTGGCGGATTTTCGGCATTATGTCAGAGTTCGTTGAGGCGACCGAACGCCTGGCGGCAATCAAGCCGGCCGTGACCATCTTCGGCAGCGCCCGCGTCAAGGAGGGCACCCCCTATTACGAACTGACCGAGAAAACGGCGCGTCTGCTTTCCGACTCCGGTTTTTCGGTTATTTCCGGCGGCGGCCCGGGGATCATGGAGGCGGCCAACAAGGGCGCCTTCTTCGGCAAGTCGCCTTCGGTCGGGCTCAATATCCAGCTGCCGCACGAACAGGCCAACAATCCCTACCAGGACATCTCGCAGACCTTCCGCCATTTCTTTGCGCGCAAGTACATGTTTGTCCGCTTCGCCAGCGCCTATGTCGTGATGCCCGGCGGCTTCGGGACGCTCGACGAACTCATGGAAGCCCTGACCCTGATCCAGACCGGCAAGGCGCGCAAGATTCCGCTGATCCTGGTCTGTTCCGATTTCTGGAAGGGCATGATCGACTGGTTCAAGGAGCGACTGGTCGCCGAGGGCATGGTCGACCCGGAGGACATCAACCTGATCCAGCTCATCGACGAACCGGAAAAAGTGGTCGAAGCCATCTTCAAGCATTACGAGGCACGCCCCTTCGGGCCGCTGCCCGGCGAGCGCGAGATGATGCTCAACCTGTAATAAAATCGGCCCCAGAATCCAGAGGAAATCCCCATGCGCCGCCTTCTTCCCATCCTGCTTCTTGCCGCCCTGCCAGCCTGGGCGCAGAACGACCTGCAGCCGCTGCCCGCCGTGCCGCCACCGCCTCCGGGCATGGAAGCCTTCGACGCCGCGCTCGAACCGCAGGTCACCATCGTCAAGACCGAGAAGGAAACCCGCGAGGAGTTCCGCATCAAGGGCAAGCTTTACATGGTCAAGGTGACGCCGGCCGTCGGTCCATCCTACTACCTGGTCGACCGCCAGGGCGACGGCAATTTCATCGAGGCCGACATCGCGCCGAACCCGGTGCGGCCGCCGATGTGGATCCTGCACAGCTGGTAATGCTGCGGCGCGTGCCAGCGCCCGTTTTCTGAACTCATCCTGGAATAAGTCTTGTCCGTCTACACCACGGTCGGGCGCGAGGAACTCGACGCCTGGCTCCAGCCGCTGCAATTGGGTGCACTGGTCGATTACGCCGGCATTGCCGCCGGCATGCAGAATTCCAATTATTTCGTCACGACGGCCAGCGGCCGTTACGTGCTAACCCTCTTCGAGCGCATCGATCCCATCGAGCTCGATTTCTACCTGCGCCTGATGGATCACCTGGCCGGGCGCGGCGTTCCCTGCCCGCGGCCGCTGGCGGACGAGCGGGGGCAGCGGGCCCGGACCCTGGCCGGCAAGCCCGCAGCCTTGCTCTCCTGCCTGCCGGGGCGGGATGTCGAGGTGCCGACGCCGGCTCACTGCCAGGCGGTCGGGGCCATGCTCGCCCGCCTGCACCGGGCGGCCGCCGATTTTCCCGACCCCCTGCCCAATCCCTGCGGTGCAACCTGGCGCCAGACCATCGGCGAGGCCCTCAGGCCGATGCTGCCGGCGGAAGACGGCGCCCTCCTGGCGGATGAACTCTCCTTCCAGGCTGGGCAGGACTATGGCGCACTGCCGGCCGGTGTCATTCATGCCGATCTGTTCCGCGACAATGTGCTCTGGGATGCCTCGGGCACCCTTTCAGGTATCCTCGATTTCTATTTCGCCGGGGCCGATGCGCTGCTCTTCGATCTGGCGGTCGTCGCCAACGACTGGTGTTTTGACGAGGCGAGCCTGTCCGGATTGCTCGCCGGCTACCAGTCGGTCCGTCCGCTCGAACCTGCCGAGAACGCCGCATGGCCGGCCATGCGGCGCGCGGCCGCCCTGCGCTTCTGGCTGCTCCGGCTCGATGCGCTGCATCGCCCGCGCGACGGCGAGGTCGTTACGCTCAAGGACCCGGACCATTTTGGCAACATGTTGCGGGCTTTCCGCCTTGCTCAGCCGGCCCCGGCCCGTTAGCATCCGCGCATGAACGAAAACTCCGCATTTCCGCTGGCGCCGGCACCTTTCAAGGGCGAAAGCCGCGAGGTCGACGCTGGCGCCTGTTTCGACTGGCTGCAGCAAGGCTGGGCGATGTTCCTGGTCAATCCCGGCATCTGGATCGGTAGCACCGTGCTGCTTCTGGTTATCCTGATGGCGATTTCCATCGTGCCCTTTTTCGGGCAGGTCGCCGCACACCTCCTCGTTCCGTTATTCGGAGCCGGCATGGTGCAGATTTGCCGCCACATGACCGACGAGCAGCAACCGGAGATCGCCGATCTCTTCGCCGGCTTCAAGCACAACGCCGGGCAACTGATCATGGTCGGTGTCATCTTCGCTGCCGGTGTCTTCGGCCTGGCGCTGATCGCCTTCCTGCTCGTCACTGGTGGCATCTTCGGCGGGGTCGTCACCGGCAAGGTGGCTGGATTCGGGATCGCACTCGGCGGTGTCATGCTCGCCGGTCTGCTCGTTGCCCTGTTGTCGGTACCGATCATCATGGCCACCTGGTTTGCCCCGGCCCTGGTCTTTTTCCACGACATGAAGCCGGCGGCCGCGATGCGCGCCAGCTTCGATGCCGGTGCCAAGAACTGGCTGCCGATGGTGATTTTCGGCATTTTCCTTGTCGTGGCCCTGTTCTTCGCCATGCTGCCGCTCGGGCTCGGTCTGTTGCTCCTGCTGCCAGTATTCTCCGGCGCGGTTTACGCGTCCTATCGCGACATCTTCGTCGGGGTCTGAGATGCGTGCCCAGACCCTGCCCGCTGCCGCCGGATGGCGCTGGATCGCCGGCGGTTTCGCCATCTTCCGCCGTAACCCACCCGTGCTGTCGATGCTGGTCGTGGCCTACTGGCTGACCGTGATCTTCCTCAACGTCATTCCCATCCTCGGCGCCCTGGCGGCTTCGATGGTCATTCCCGGCCTCTCGGTCGGTCTCATGCAGGCCGCCCGCAATCTCGAACGCGGTCAGCCGGTCGGTCTCCAGACCCTCTATGGCGGACTCAGGGAAAACACCCGCACCCTGCTCCTGCTTGGCGCACTCTATCTTTTCTGCACCCTCGGCATTCTGGGTGTTTCAGCCCTCGCCGACGGCGGCGACCTGCTGCGCTACATGCTGGCGAGCAGCCGCGCCGAACGCGCGGCGGTCGAAGACGCCGATTTCACCCTGCCTGCGCTGGTCGTGCTCATGCTCATGGTGCCGCTGCTCATGGCCTACTGGTTTGCCCCGATGCTTGCTGCCTGGCATCGCCAGCCGCTCGGCAAGTCGCTGTTCTTCAGCTTCGTCGCCTGCTGGATGAACTGGCGTCCCTTCCTTACCTACGGTATCGGCATGTTGCTCGTTGGCGGCGTCCTGCCCGGTGTCGCGCTCGGCATCCTGCTGATCGCCTTCCCGGATGCCCAAAGCTTCATTACCGGCCTGGTCACGGTTCCCATGGCGCTGATCATTGCACCGGCCATCTTCGCCAGCTTCTACGCCAGTTACCGCGATATCTTCGGCATCTCCGAAATTGTCTGAGCCGCTCGGCCTCTTCGGCGGTACCTTCGACCCGGTGCATTTCGGACATCTCCGCCTGGCCGAGGAGGCCGTGGCGCATCTTGGTCTCGGTGGCGTCCGCTGGATTCCGGCCGGCCAGCCGCCGCACCGGGGCGTGCCGCAAGTGACGTCGGCGCAGCGACTGGCCATGGTTCGACTGGCAACGGCGGGCAATCCCGGGTTCTTCGTCGATCCGAGCGAGGTTGAGGCTGCCGCGCCGAGCTACACCGTACATACGCTGGAACGCCTGCGGCGCGAACTTGGTCCCGAGCAGTCGCTCGTCCTGCTTGTCGGCGCGGATGCTTTCGCCGGCCTGACGACTTGGCATCGCTGGCGCGACCTCTTTTCCCTGGCGCACATCGCCGTCTCGCACCGGCCGGGTTTTCCAGTCGAGACCGCCAGCCTGACGCACGACCTGGCCACCGAGTTTACCGATCGGCGCCTTGCCGATGCGGCTGGGTTGAATGCCGCGCCAGCTGGCCGAATCATCACTTTCGCCATGACCCAGCTGGCAATTTCGGCAACCCAGATCAGAAAACTGCTGTCGAATCGCCTTTCGGCCCGATATTTGCTGCCGGATAGCGTTCTCGACTATATTCAGACCCATTCCCTCTACAGAAATCCCTAATGGACATACGCAAGCTGCAAAAAATCGTCGTTTCCGCCCTTGAAGACATCAAGGGCAAGGACATCGAAGTCATCAACACCACCAAGCTCACCTCGATGTTCGATCGGCTGGTCATCGCCACCGGCGATTCCAACCGTCAGGTCAAGGCACTGGCCAACAACGTCCAGGAAAAGGTCAAGGAAGCCGGCGCCGAAGTCCTGTCGACCGAAGGCGAGGATGCCGGCGAATGGGTGCTGGTCGATCTCGGCGACATCGTGGTTCATGTCATGCAGCCGACCGTGCGCCAGTACTACAACCTTGAAGAGCTCTGGCAGGCGACGCCGGCCCAGCGCAAGAAGGCCGCGGAGCAGGCTGCCAGCGAATGAAGCTGAGCGTGCTCGCCGTCGGCCATCGCCAGCCCGACTGGGTGAGCGCCGGCTGTGCCGAGTACCTCAAGCGCATGCCGCGCGAACTGCCGGCCAGCGTTACCGAAATCAAGCCCGAGCCGCGCGGCTCGAAAACCCGCGAACAGTTGCTGGCTGCCGAGAAGGGCCGCATCCGCGAGGCCCTGGCGGCCGGTTCGCGCATCGTCGTGCTTGATGAGAAGGGCGACGATCTCACTACCCTCAAGCTGGCCAAGCGCCTCGAGGCCTGGATGCAGGACGGCCGCGACGTGGCCCTGCTGATTGGCGGCGCCGATGGTCTCGACGAGGAATTCAAGGCGCAGGCCGACGACAAGCTGCGCCTTTCCAGCCTGACCCTGCCGCACGGCATGGCTCGTCTGCTGCTCTGCGAGCAGCTTTACCGGGCGGTCAGCGTGCTCAAGAATCACCCTTATCACCGGGAGGGATGATGCGTCTCTACCTTGCTTCGCGCAGCCCGCGGCGCCGGGAATTGCTCAACCAGGTCGGGATCGCCTTCGATACGGTGGTCTTCCGCGAGGGCTACCGGGCCGATTCGGAAACCGATGAAACGCCGCATGCCGGCGAAGACCCGGTCGCCTATGTCGAGCGCGTCACCCGCGCCAAGGCGGAACATGGGCTGAAGATCGTCCATGAGCGCAAACTGCCGTTGCGGCCGGTGCTGGCGGCCGACACGACGCTCGAATTCGAGGGGGGGATCATCGGCAAGCCGGTCGATCTTGCCGATGCCGTCGCCATCCTGCGCCGGCTTTCCGGCCAGACCCACCGCGTGCTGACCGGGGTCGCGGTGACCCACATGGGGCGGACCGAATACGTGCTCTCGTCGAGCGAAGTGCGTTTTCGCCGTATCGACGAGCACGAAATCCGCCATTACGTGATGACCGGCGAACCGATGGACAAGGCCGGTGCCTACGGCATCCAGGGGCGGGCCGGGCTGTTCGTCGAATATATCGCCGGCAGCTACACCGGCGTCATGGGCCTGCCGGTTTGCGAGACCGGCGAACTGCTCAAGCGTTTCGGCTGGCAGTTCTGAAGCGCCGTTTGCCCTTCCCTTGTCGCAGGTCTAGATTGAAATAGACAGGGAGGGATAAGCCATGCGTTACTTCACCGGATTGTTAGTGGCTTGCTGTCTTTCGTCGGCACAAGCCGATGTATTCAGATGTGTCGCGCCCAGCGGCGACGTGATCGTCTCGGATACTCCGTGCGATGAAGGCGAGCGTTTCAGCAAAACGCGGCCGAGCGAATCGGTTCAGGATACCGAGGCGGCGCGCCGCGAGCTCGCCCGGCAGAAGGCTTACGCTGATCGCGTGTCGGCGGAGAACGAAGCCGGACGGCGCAGCACGAGCGGGGCGTTCAGCCTGCCCGATGAATCCAGCCCGCCTCCTGCTCCAACGCCGGGGCTGAGTTTTCCGTCCTCTTCTGGCGGCTCATCGGGAGGTGGTACCGGTGGCGGTGGAGTGCAGAGGGGCGTTCCACCACCGCCACCGCGCAATTGATGCGCGGCCGGCGTAGTTTCCTGCTTGGTGCAGCCGGTGGCCTGCTGACGGCCGGATTGCCTGTTTTTGCGATGGCGCCACGGCTCTCGGCCCGCCATGCCTATGTTGGCAACCTAAACGACACCCTGCTGGCCATGGATGCCGATGTCGCGGTGCCCATTGCTTCGGTCAGCAAGCTGATCACGGCCTGGGTGGTGCTCAGCGCCGAGTTGCCGATGGACGAGAAAATCCGGGTTACCGATGCCGATATGGCTTTCTCCAAACATACCGCCTCGCAATTGCCGGTCGGTTCGATCTGGCGTCGCGAACAATTACTGGAATACCTGCTGGTCGCTTCCGACAACCGGGCGGCGGCCGTGTTGGCACGCAGCTATCCCGGTGGCTGGCCCGAGTTCCAGTATTCGATGCGCGCCCTGATCACGCAGATGCAACTGTTCAGCTTCGACTTCGGCGACTCCTCCGGCCTGTCGTCGCTCAATAAGGCCAGCGCCCGCGATCTCGGCGTGTTGCTCGTCTCGCTGTCGCTGACGCCGTGGTTCCAGAAGCTGGGCCGCAAGTCGAGCGTCGGGGCCAAGATGAACGTCAATCGCTTCGCCCACGATCCATCGGTCGGGCTGGTCGCCGGCAAGACCGGCTTTACCTCGGCGGCAGGCTATTGCCTCGCCATGGCCGAGGATTTCGGCGGACAGATTTTTGCCATGGTGGTGCTCAATGCGCCCGACCGCGAGGCGCGGGCGCGCGACATGAACGAGTTGCGGCGCTTTACGCGCCAGCAGTTGGCCGCGCCGCGCTGAGCCGGGCGGCGATCAACTTCGCGGCCTGTACGGAACCGCTCGTGTCCGGTCGGGCAGGAGCGGCTTGTCGCCACAGGGCATCGAGTGCGCCGCCAATCTCGCCATTTTGCAGTTGCGCCGCATCCACTTCGAGACAGCGCGCGTTGTCGCGCAGCCAGGCGATCAGGCAATCCTGTTCCGGCCAATCCTCCCGTAACTGGTAGAGCACGGGAGTGCCGTTGCAGGCCGCCTCGGTGAAAGTGCCGTAGCCAGGTTTGGTGACGATGGCGTCGACCGAGGCGAGCAGGTCGGTGAAGCCGAGGCCGAAGGAGTCGAGGGCAATGGCATCGGGATGCTGGCAGTGCCAGTCGGCAGGGACCAGCCAGCGGATGCCGGGCAGACGTGACCAGCTTTCGACCGGCAGGCGGTGCGCGATGCCGCCCAGGGCGACCAGCACCGCCTTGTCGGACCCCAGCCCTAGATCGTGTCGCTGGCCGAGTGCCGCAATCGGGCCGATATCGGTCAGGCTTTCGAGCGCCGGCATCGCCATGCCCGGCGTAACGCGCAGGAAGGCTTTGGCGCCGTTGTAGGCGGCCAGCATCTCGCTGTGGATGGCCGGTGCCCAGTTCTCGTGCCCGAAAAAGTGCCCGAACAGATCGGCCCAGTTCAGCGAACACAGGGCAAGGGAAGGAATGCCGGCGCGCGCCGCGCCGGCCAACGGCAGGTAGCTGACATTGCTAAGTACGAGATCTGGCGCCAGCGTCTTCAGGAAGGCCGACTCGGCAGCAACGCGGCCCGGCCAGTCGGCATGGGCCCGGCGATAGGCCACCGCGCTGGCGGGCAGATCGATGTGCGTGGCGTCGATCATCACGTAGCCGAAATCGGTAGCACTGGCGATCCGTTCGAAGGGTAGCTGAATGCGTTGGCTGAGCTTGGCCGGCGGTAGCAGGCTGCGGATGGTCAGGTGCAATTCGGGCAGCAGTTTGCCCAGTGTATTGATGACGGGGGCTGTGATCGCCAGATGGCCGAAGCCGTGGCTGGAAATGTCGATGAAGAGGTGAGGGGGCTTGGGCATGGCCTCAGATGGTAACAGGCGCTTGCGATGCCTGGTTTGATGCTGCTTTTCGGCGTATGTCACGGGTTGCCATGTCTGTTGCGGATATTGCCAAAGACATATTTACATGTCGTATTTGTGAGGCTAAGGTTTGCTTCCTGTCGAGATTCCGGAGTTTGAAAATGAAAAAGCGTAGCGCAGCATTTCTAGCATTGGTTGGCCTCCTCGGGATCGCGGCCAAACCGGCATTCGCCTTGCCCGAGAGTTCGGCTTTGGCTTCGGGAAGTGCCAGTCTGAACCTGGTCGAAAACACCTTGAACATTACGCCGACGAGCGAACAACTCGATTGGCGAAGCTTTTCGGTGGCGGCAGGAGAAAGCGTCAATTTCATCGTGCCGGAAACCATTCCGGGGATCCGGAATAGCCTGCAGGGTGGGGCGGTTCTGGAAATTTTCGGGGTCTTGCGTTCCAACCGTCCGCTGAGTTTGTTCGCAGACCAAATTTACGTCGCACCTGGCGGGCTTATCGATGCACCGGGGCTTTCTCTGTTCGCAAGCCAGGGCGTCAATATGGCGGGATTGATTCAGGGCTCGGGGCCTCTGAACATTACGGCACCGAGCATTTTCGTCAAGGGGCCGCTGGTCTCCGATGGCGTTGTGGTGCAGAGCGGCGACTTCCAGGGGGCGGGCAGTTTGACTCTGGGCAGTGACCGCGGATCGTTCAGTGCGGTCGAAAACCAGATGGTGAATTTCCCCTATTTCCCAGGCGTCATCGAGGTCTATCAACCGTCGGTTGTCGCCTCGGTTCCCGAGCCGGGTGAATGGATGATGTTCATGGCTGGCCTGTTGACCATCGCTGGCGTGGGCAGGAGAACACAGCCGGTCTGAGTTGTTGTGAGCCGGTGTTGGGCGGGCCCAGCCAAGCTGGGTCCGCCCTTTTTTTAGCGATTCTTGAAGGTCGGTTTGCGCTTTTCGGCGAAGGCGGCCATGCCTTCCTTCTGGTCTTCCAGCGCGAAAGCGGAATGGAAGACGCGGCGTTCGAAGAGCAGGCCTTCGTTGAGCGAGGATTCGAAGGCGCGGTTGACCGATTCCTTGATCATCATGACCACGGGCAGCGAGAAGCTGGCGATGGTGGCGGCGGCCTTGAGGGTTTCCTCAAGCAGTGTATCGGCCGGGTAGATGCGGGCGACGAGGCCGGATTTTTCGGCTTCGGCGGCATCCATCATGCGGGCGGTCAGGCACAGGTCCATCGCCTTGGCCTTGCCGACCGCGCGCGGCAGGCGTTGGGTGCCACCGGCGCCGGGCAGGGTGCCGAGCTTGATCTCGGGCTGGCCGAACTTGGCGGTGTCGGCGGCGAAGATCATGTCGCACATCATCGCCATTTCGCAGCCGCCGCCCAGGGCGAAACCGGACACCGCCGCGATCACCGGCTTGCGGGCTGTCTTGATGCGTTCCCAGTTGCGGGTGATGAAGTCGGTCTTGTAGGCATGCATGTAGTCGAAATTCTTCATGAAGCCGATGTCGGCCCCGGCGGCGAAGGCTTTCTCGTTGCCCGTGACGACGATGCAGCCGATGTTCTCGTCGGCCTCGAAGGCATCGATGGCGGCTCCGATGCCGTCGACCACGTCGTTGTTCAGGGCGTTCATCGCCTCGGGGCGGTTGATGCGGATCAGCCCGACCTTGCCGTGGGTTTCAACCAGTACTACCTGAGTCATGTCTCTTCTCCAAAAAAATGGCCGCCCTGGGGTGACCCCGGCGGCCCAAGTCGAATGAATGCTTGTCGTGCCGGCCGGAAGGCTGGAGTTTAACCCCGCTTTTCCGGTCCATGCGGATGGCGTCTTCAGCGATCGTCGAAGCTGACCGTGATCTGCTTGGTGGTGGCACGGGCCTGGCAACTCAGGACGTAACCCTGGGCCATTTCGTCGGCTTCGAGCGTGAAGTTCTTGTCCATCACCACTTCGCCGCACAACACTTTGGCACGGCAGGTACAGCAGACGCCGGCCTTGCAGGAGAAGGGCAGGTCGAGGCCGGCTTCGAGCGCCGCGTCGAGCACGTGCTCGTCCGGGCCGATGCTCAGCTCGTGCTCCTTGCCATCGAGGACGATGGTCAGGGCGATGTCCTTGGCGGCCGCCTGCTTCTGCGGGGCGGCGTCGGTATCGGCCTGGATTTTGGCGGCCTGGGCCGGGCCCGAGGTGAAACGTTCGGTATGGACGCGGTCGGCCGGCACGCCGGCATCGAGCAGCGCCTGCTCGGTGGCCTCGATCATCGCTTCCGGGCCGCAGATGAAGACTTCGTCCATGCTCGCCACCGGGAGCAGGGCCTTGATGATGGCGCGCACCTTGTCGCCGTCGATGCGCCCTTGCAGCAGATCGACCTCCTGCGCCTGGCGGGAGAGGATATGAATCAGCGTCAGGCGGTCGCGGTAGCGGTCCTTCAAATCCTGCAGGGCTTCGTTGAACATCACGCTCGACATGCGGCGATTGCCGTAGACCAGGGTGAACTTGGCGTTCGGCTGCTCTTCGAGCGTCGTCGCAGCGATCGACAGGATGGGCGTGATGCCCGAACCGGCAGCGAAGCCGACGCGGTGGATGGCGCGCTGCTTCTTGACGACGAAGCGGCCTTCCGGCGGCATCACTTCCAGGCGCGAGCCGGCCTTGATGTGCTGCGCGGCCCAGTTGGAGAAAACACCGCCCTCGACCGGACGGATGCCGATTTCGAGTTCGCCGGCCTTGGCCAGGCGGCTCTTCGGGCTGCTGATCGAATAGTTGCGGCGGACGTCCTGGCCGTCGAGGCGGGTGCGCAAGGTCAGGAACTGGCCGGGCTGGAAATTGAAGGCATTCCGCTGGCTGGCGGGAATGTCGAAGGTAATGGCCACCGAGCCGGCGGCTTCGGGGGTCACGCGCTTGACGGTGAGTTCGTGAAAACGGAGGGCTGACATGGCTGGGGCTCCGGTCCTTTTAATAGGGCTTGAAATAGTCGAACGGTTCCTGGCAATCCAGGCACTTGTAGAGTGCCTTGCAGGCCGTCGATCCGAAATGCGAGGACTCGACCGTATGGGCCGAGCCGCAATGCGGGCAGGGCACGGTCTCGACCTGGGCGGGCTTGGCGATGAAGCGGACGACATTGCTGCCGGCCGGCGTCCGGTGGGGCGGGGCGATGCCGTAGGCGCGGAGTTTTTCCTTGCCTTCCTCGGTCATCCAGTCGGTGGTCCAGGCCGGGGCCAGTTGCGTGACGACGCGGGCGGCGATGCCGGCATTCGCCAGCGTCGCCCGCACGTCGTCCTCGATCTGGCCCATTGCCGGGCAGCCGCTGTAGGTGGGCGTGATGACCACCTCCAGGCCGTCCGCCGCTTCGCGGACGTCGCGCAGGATGCCCAGGTCGCGCAGGGAGACGACCGGGATCTCCGGATCGGCCAGCGTTTCGAGGGCGGCCCAGGCGGCGGCGACGGACGCGTTCATCGCTTTACCACTGGGCGTTGGGATGGGCGCGGGCCAGGCTCTGCATCTCGGCCAGCAGGAACCCGAGATGCTCGGAATGGATGCCCTTCTTGCCCTCGGTGACGTAGCCGCCGACCTCCGGACGGACCAGCGTCGCTTCGCCCAGGGCGGCGTCGACGATGGCGTTCCAGTCGGCTTTCAGCGTGGTCACGTCGACGCCGATGCCGGCAGAGATGGCAGCTGCTTCGGCCGGGCTCTGCGCCCAGAATTCCTGGGTGTAGGGGAAGAGATGGTCGAGCGCGGCCTGGGTGCGGGCATGCGATTCGGCGGTGCCGTCGCCGAGCCGGACCAGCCAGTCGCGCGAATGGCGCAGGTGGTAGCGCACTTCCTTGAGCGACTTGGCGGCGATCGCGGCGAGGTCGGCGTTGGCCGACTTCTCGAGCGCCTCCCAGAGCAGTGCCATGAGGGCGCTGTAGAGGAAGTTGCGGACGATGGTCGTGGCGTAGTCCATGCTGCTCTGGGCATAGCCAGAAAGCGGGCCGTGGTGGGGCAGTTCGAGCAGCGTGTAGTTGCGGAACTCGTGCGTCTCGCGGAAGTAGGCCAAGCGGTCCTCGGTGCAGTTGCCGCCCTTGAGCGAGGCGACCAGCTGGTAGAGCAGGCGGGCCTGGCCGATCAGGTCGAGGCTGACGTTGGAGAGCGCGATGTCTTCCTCGAGGATCGGACCGTGCCCACACCACTCGGCATTGCGCTGGCCGAGGACGAGGGCGTTGTCGGCCAGATGCAGGAGATAGTCGGTGGCGGGCTTCATCACATGTGCCCCACTTCTTCCGGAATCTCGTAGAAGGTCGGATGGCGGTAGATCTTGTCGGCGGCCGGGTCGAACAGCGGGCCCTTGTCATCCGGGTTGCTGGCGGTGATCGCCTTCGACTCGACGACCCAGATGCTGACGCCTTCCTGGCGGCGGGTGTAAACGTCGCGGGCCATTTCCAGAGCCTGGGCGGCATCGGCGGCATGCAGGCTGCCGCAGTGCTTGTGTTCGAGGCCCTGCTTGCTGCGGACAAAAATTTCCCAGAGCGGCCATTCTTTTAATGCGGTAGTCATGCTGCCTCCTTCATATTTTTAGCTTGCTGCTTTTGTGCGTAGGCGAGGGCGGCGTCGCGCACCCATTGGCCTTCTTCATGTGCTTTGACGCGGGTCGCCAAGCGTTCCTTGTTGCAGGGGCCGTTGCCGTTGACGGTCTCCCAGAATTCATTCCAGTCGATCTGGCCGTAGTCGTGTTGCTGGCGTTCCTCGTTCCACTTGAGATCGGGGTCGGGCAGGGTGACGCCGAGCACCTTGGCTTGCGGTACGGTGGCATCGACGAATTTCTGGCGAAGCTCGTCGTTGGAGACGCGCTTGATGCCCCAGCGCATGCCTTGCGCGCTGTTCGGGCTGTCGGCATCGGGCGGTCCGAACATGGCGAGGCACTTCCACCACCAGCGATTGACGGCGTCCTGCACCATTTCGCGCTGTTCGGCAGTGCCTTGCATCATCACCAGCAGGGCTTCGTAGCCCTGGCGCTGGTGGAAGGATTCCTCCTTGCAGACGCGCACCATGGCGCGGGCGTAGGGGCCGTAGGAGCAGCGGCAGAGCGGCACCTGATTCATGATCGCGGCGCCGTCGACGAGCCAGCCGATGACGCCGACGTCGGCCCAGGTCAGGGTCGGGTAATTGAAGATTGAGCTGTACTTGGCACGGCCGCTATGCAGGCCCTCCAGCATCTGGTCGCGGCTGGTGCCCAGCGTTTCGGCGGCGGAATAGAGGTAGAGGCCATGGCC
>JAEUOD010000184.1 GCA_016791065.1 Dechloromonas sp.
GGAGAGCGCTTCGGCATTGTGCAGGCGGACCATGGCACGCTCGGCGCGGCGGCAGACGGTGCGCGAGAGGTGGGCGAGGGCGGCGGGGCGGGTGCCGCCGGGCAGGATGAATTCCTTGAGCATCGGCAGGTCGGCGTTGAACTCCTCGGCCAGTGCTTCCAGGCGGGCAACCTGAGCCTCGGTCATGACGTTCATGCCGGGCAGGCAGAGCTCGCCACCGAGATCGAAAAGGTCGTGCTGGATGTCGGTCAGTGCAGCGCGGACGCGATCGGGCAGATCCTCGCAGAGCAGAACGCCGAGGCCGGAATTGAGTTCGTCCACTTCGCCGATGGCGTCGATGCGCAGGCTGTCCTTGGTCGTGCGGCTGCCATCGCCGAGGCCGGTGGTGCCGGCATCGCCGGTGCGGGTGACGATCTTCGACAGGCGGTTGCCCTTGCGTTCGGTTTCGTTGTCGCTGGTGCTCACGTTGCTCTCTCCTTTGTAGTGGCCGGATTATACTTTTCGGCCGTACTACAGACTGTCATCGCCATGCCAAAGTTCGCCGCCAACCTGAGTTTCCTGTTTGCCGACCGGCCGTTTCCAGAACGTTTCGCAGCGGCTGCCGCAGCCGGCTTCAAGGGCGTCGAGTATCTCTTTCCCTATGATTATCCTGCACACGACGTCGCGGACTGGCTGCGCGAGAGCGATCTCGAGCAGGTGCTGTTCAATCTGGCGCCGGGCGATTGGGCGGCCGGCGAACGTGGCCTGGCCTGCCTGCCGCATCGCCAGGGCGAGTTCGCGGAAAGCGTCGAGCAGGCGCTCGACTACGCCATGGTGCTCGACTGCCAACGCGTGCATTGCATGGCCGGGCTGCGTCCGGAAGGGCCCAACGAGACCGAACTGGAGACGACCTACATTGCCAATCTGCGCCACGCCGCCGATCGTTTGGCGACCATTGGCGCGACAGTGATGATCGAGCCGATCAACAGCCGCATCGACATGCCTGGCTACTGGCTGGACGACATGGGGCAGGCATTTCGCCTGCAGCGGGCGATTGGCCGCGACAACGTGAAGGTGCAGTACGACATCTACCACGCCCAGATCATCGCCGGCGACCTGGCGCGGACGCTGGAGGCCAACATCGACCGCATCGGCCACCTCCAGATCGCCGACAACCCGGGGCGGCACGAGCCGGGCACCGGCGAAATCCACTATCCCTTCCTCTTCGATCTGCTCGACCGTCTTGGCTACGACGGCTGGATCGGCTGCGAATACAAGCCGCTGACGACGACCGAGGCCGGGCTCGGCTGGATGCCCCGATGAACCCGCGCACCATTCTCCGCCAGTTGTTCGATGCCGCCATCGCGGCGGCCGATCCGGCGCTGTGCGTGCCTCCCCACCTGCCGCCGGACGATGGCGGACGGCTGATCGTGATCGGCGCCGGCAAGGCCTCGGCGGCCATGGCGAAGGCAGTCGAGACGCATTGGCAGGGGCCGCTCGCAGGGCTGGTGGTGACGCGCTACGGCCACGGCGTGCCCTGCGAACGCATCGAGATCGTCGAGGCCGCGCACCCGGTGCCTGACGCCGCCGGCGAGGCGGCGGCGCTGCGCATCCTGCAGACGGTGCGCGGGCTGAACGAGCGCGACCGCGTGCTGGCCTTGATCTCCGGTGGCGGCTCGGCCCTGATGGCGGCGCCGGCCGAGGGCGTGACGCTGGCCGAAAAGCGGGCGCTGACATCGGCCCTGCTGCGTTCGGGGGCGAGCATCGGCGAGATCAACTGCGTGCGCAAACATCTCTCTGCCAGCAAGGGCGGGCGGCTGGCCGTGGCTGTCTGGCCGGCCCCGGTGCTGACGTTGGCGATCTCCGATGTGCCCGGCGACGATCCGGCGGTGATCGCCTCCGGTCCGACCGTGGCCGACCCGACGACCTGCGCCGATGCCCTGCGCGTCCTCGATTTCTACGGCATCGACGTGCCGAGAGCCCTGCGCCAGCGTCTGGAAAGTGGTGTGCTGGAAACCCCCAAACCAGGGGATTCCCGGCTGGCACGCAGCGACTACCAGCTGGTTGCCAGTCCGCGCCAGATGCTCGAAGCGGCGGCGGTCGAGGCGCGGCGGCTGGGTATCACTCCGCTCATCCTCGGCGATGCCATTGAAGGCGAGGCGCGCGAGGTCGGCAAGGCCATGGCCGGCATGGCCCGAGCGTGTGCGGCGCATGGCTTCCCGGCCGGGCGACCTTGCGTCCTGCTCTCCGGTGGCGAAACGACGGTAACGCTCAAAGGCCACGGGCGCGGCGGGCGTAATACCGAATTCCTGCTCGGCCTGGCGCTCGCCCTCGATGGCGCCGCCGGGATTCATGTCTTGGCAGCCGATACCGACGGCATAGACGGCTCAGAAAATAATGCCGGTGCTCTGGTCGCCCCGGATACCCTGGTGCGAGCCCGGGCCTTGGGCATCGACAGCCGTGCCCATCTGGCCGGCAACGATGCCTGGGGCTACTTTTCGGCGCTCGGCGACCTGCTGGTGACCGGGCCGACGCTGACCAACGTCAACGACTTCCGGGCCGTCCTTGTTTCCTAGACTACGCGGTTGCGGCCATGCCGCTTGGCGGCGTAGAGCTTGCCGTCGCACTCCGCGATGATGTCGCGGATCAACTGCTTGTCGACCACGTTGTAGGATGGGGGCAGGATTTCGGTGACGCCGAAGCTGGCGCTCATGGTGATGGCCGTTTCACCGGGCAAGGGGCTGTCCTGGATGCGCAGGCGCAGGCGTTCGGCCAGAAGGTGGGCCTGGGCATGATTGGTCGAGGGCAGGATGAGCAGGAATTCCTCGCCGCCATAGCGGAAGACGAGATCGGACTGGCGCAGCGTGTCGCGGACCAGCGCGGCAATGTGTTCGAGGGCGCGGTCGCCGGCTTCGTGTCCGTGCCGGTCATTGAGCTTCTTGAAGTGGTCGACGTCGAACATGACCAGGCTGAACGGGCTTTCCGTCGCCTTGGCGACTTCCATCTGGTTGATGATGACGCGGTCGAGAAATCGCCGGTTGAGAAAGCCGGTGAGCGGGTCCTTGTTGTACACGCTCATGATGACGATGCTGTTGAGTAGCGAGATTTCGTTGCCCAGTTCGAGCGAATAGACCTCGGTCTTCTTGAGCAGGGCGTAGATCGGCCCGCTGGCGCGGCGGTGGTCCATGATCGTGCTGACTTCGGCGACGACATGGTGGAGCGCTTCGTGCAATTTGCGGAGTTGGGCGAGATGGCTTTGGTCGCGGATCAGGTCGGCACCTTCGCCATTGAGCCAACCACCGAACTGGCAGCACATCGGGTTCAGTTCCGGCATCAACGTGGTGTCGCGGGCGGCAATCGCTTTCACCAACTGGTCCACCCATTCGAGGTGGCTCTCGAAATAACTCAGGATGTTCTTGTCGCTGAGCGCGCGGATATGGCTCAGGCGCAGATGGTTGCGGGTGCCGAGCCGGTTGAGGAAAACGCGCAGATAGACGCTGGCGAACTCTTCCTCGATATCGTCGAAGATGCCCACCAGACGGCGTGTTTCAGCCAGCGTGCCGGTATCCAGAACCTGCTTGACGAGCAGGCTGCGCAGGACGCCGAACTGGTGCGAGAAAAGCATGAAGGGGGTACCTTCGTCGGCCATTTCTTCGACGAGATGGTGACAGTCGTCGTGCACGCCACTGTCGAGTGCCAACAGCATGCATTCCAGTATTCGCGGCCAGGCCACGGTGACGCTGTCGATCCCGATCGCCTCGTCGGGTGGTGCGTTGCGCAGGCTGGCTGCCAGCCTCGACAGGTGCGTCTTGAGCAGGCGAACACTTTGTGGCGTGCTCCACGGATTCATGCCGGTTCTCCATAAGGAAAATGCGCGCATGTCGTTCGTGCCGGATAAGGGAGTTTGCGGTTTGCCGGGACGGCGCGCGGGCGCCATTCTGCATCATTCCATCGGGATTTCATAATATTGCAATTGTTTGAATTTTTGCCTGATCTCTGCCTCGCCTTGTGCTGCGGGCTAGGTTTAGAATGCCGCGATGGATTTTTCTCCTGACGCCTCCTTTCAGACCGACCGCGCCACGCTTGCCCGGCAACTGCGCCTGGTGTTGCCGGCGCATTGCCTGCTGGTCGACGAGGAGGATCTGCGGCCCTACGAATGCGATGGCCTGACCGCCTATCGCGAACTGCCGCTGGCGGTTTGCCTGCCGGAAAACGAGGGACAGGTCGTCGATGTCCTGCGCACCTGCCACCAGATGGGCGTCCCGGTCGTCGCCCGCGGCGCCGGCACCGGGCTTTCCGGCGGCGCCATGCCGCATGCCCAGGGCGTCGTGCTGTCGCTTGCCCGCTTCAACAAGATCATCCGCCTCGATCCGCTGGCGCGCCTGGCCGTCGTCCAGCCCGGCGTCCGCAACCTGGCCGTTTCCGAGGCGGCAGCGCCGCATGGTCTTTACTATGCGCCCGATCCGTCGTCGCAGATCGCCTGCACGCTGGGCGGCAATGTCGCCGAGAACTCGGGCGGAGTGCATTGCCTCAAATACGGCCTGACCGTGCATAACGTCCTGCGCGTCCGTGTCGTCAGCATCGAGGGCGAGATATTCGAGATCGGCTCGGAAGCGCCCGATGCGCCGGGCTACGATCTGCTCGCGCTGCTCATCGGCTCCGAGGGCATGCTCGGCGTGGTCACCGAGGTGACAGTGAAACTGGTGCCCAGGCCGGAGCTGGCCCAGGTCGTCATGGCCTCCTTCGACGATGTCGGCAAGGCTGGTGCGGCGGTGGCGTCGATCATCGCCGCCGGCATCATCCCGGCCGGGCTGGAGATGATGGACAAGCCGGCGACGGCGGCCGTCGAGCCCTACGTCAAGGCGGGCTACGACCTGAATGCCGAGGCCATCCTGCTCTGCGAATCGGACGGCACGCCGGAAGAGGTGGCCGAGGAAATCGCCCGCGTCACCGAGGTGCTCAAGGCTGCCGGCGCCAGCGATCTACGCGTTTCGCAATCCGAGGCCGAGCGTCTGCGTTTCTGGGCCGGCCGCAAGGCGGCCTTCCCGGCGGTGGGCCGGATCACGCCCGACTACTACTGCATGGACGGCACCATTCCGCGCAAGCGCCTGGCCGAGATGCTGGCCGCGATCGCCGACATGGAGAAGAAGCACGGCCTGCGCTGCGCCAACGTCTTCCATGCCGGCGACGGCAACCTGCATCCGCTGATCATGTATGACGCGGCGCAGCCAGGCGAGTGGGCGCGGGCCGAGGCTTTCGGCGCCGAGATCCTCGAACTCTCGGTAGCGCTCGGTGGTTCGATCACCGGCGAGCACGGCGTCGGTATCGAGAAGATCAACCAGATGTGCGTGCAGTACAAGACGCCCGAGCTCAATGCCTTCCGCCGCATCAAGGCGGCTTTCGACGAAGGTGGTCTGCTCAACCCCGGCAAGGCGGTGCCCAGTTTGCATCGCTGCGCTGAATACGGCCGCATGCACGTGCATCACGGCGATCTCAAGTTCCCTGAACTGGAGCGCTTCTGATGAAGCTGGACGATCTCGTTGCCGCCATTCGCGCCGCCCACGGCAGCCATACGCCGCTGCGCATCCGGGGTGGCGGCAGCAAGGATTTCTACGGCGGCATGCTGGCCGGCGAGGTGCTCGATGTTGCGGGTTATCGCGGCATCGTCGCCTACGAGCCGACCGAGTTGTACCTCACGGCGCGCTGCGGTACGCCGCTCGCCGAGATCGAGGCGACGCTCGCCGAATGCGGGCAGCGGCTGGCCTTCGAACCGCCAGGCTTTTTCGGTGCCACGCTCGGCGGTTGCGTTGCCGCCGGCTTGTCCGGCCCGGGGCGTCAGCAAGCCGGCGCGGTGCGCGACTTCGTACTCGGCGTGAAGCTGGTCGACGGCACCGGGCAGGTGCTCGATTTTGGCGGCCAGGTCATGAAAAATGTCGCCGGCTACGACGTTTCGCGTCTGCTCGCCGGCAGCCTCGGTACGCTCGGCGTGCTGGCCGAGGTGACGCTCAAGGTCCTGCCGAAGCCGGTGGCCGAGCGGACCTTGGTTTTCGGACTCGATGCCGCCGAGGCCGTTGCGCGGCTCAACCAGTGGGGCGGGCGTCCGCTACCGATCTCCGCCTCGTTCTGGCATGACGGGCAACTCTGGTTGCGCCTCTCGGGGGCGGGAGCCGCCGTCGAGGCCGCCTGCAGCGAACTTGGCGGCCGCCCGGCGTCGGTGGATGCCGACAATTTCTGGCATGCCGTGCGCGAGCAGCGCCACCCGGCCTATGCGGGCGGCGTACTCTGGCGCCTGGCCGTGCCGACCGCCACCCCCGTCCTGCCGCTGGCCGGTCTGCGTGCCATCGAGTGGGGCGGCGCCCTCCGCTGGTATGGCGAAGAAGCCGAGACAGCCCGGGCTGCGGCAGCCGCAGCAGGCGGTCATGCCACGCTCTACCGGGCGCCCGAGTCGTTGCGCTGCCGTGTCGATGCCTTTGCGCCCTTGTCGCCGGCCTTGCTCGCGCTGCACCGTCGCTTGAAAAAGAGCTTCGACCCGCTAGGCATCCTCAACCCCGGTCGGCTTTACGCGGAGTTCTGATGGATACCCGGCTCGCCGATTTCATCCGCGACACCCCGGCCGGCCAGGAGGCCGGGGAGATTCTGCGCAAGTGCGTCCATTGCGGTTTCTGTACCGCGACCTGCCCGACCTATCAGTTGCTCGGCGACGAACTGGACGGGCCGCGCGGGCGCATCTATCTGATCAAGCAGGTGCTCGAAGGCAAGCCGGCGACCGAGAAGACCCGGCTGCACCTCGACCGTTGCCTGACCTGCCGCTCCTGCGAAACGACCTGCCCGTCGGGCGTCAAGTACAGCCATCTGCTCGATATCGGCCGGCAGGTGGTCGAGGCGGCCTTGCCGCGGCGGATCGGCGAGGCGCTGCCGCGCACCGTGCTGCGCGAAGTCCTGCCGCGTCCGGCCGTCTTCGCGCCGGCTGCACGGTTGGGACGCCTGCTGCGCCCGCTTCTGCCGAGTGCGCTGGCCGACAAGTTGCCGCCGGCGGCGGCCGAACCGCGCCCATGGCCGGCGAGGAGAGGCAAGGCGCGGCGGATGCTGGCGCTGGCCGGTTGCGTGCAGCCTTCCCTGGCACCCAATATCAATGCGGCAACGGCACGTCTGCTTGACCGTCTCGGTATCGAACTGTTCGAGGAGAGCAAGGCTGCCTGCTGTGGCGCTGTCCGCTTTCACCTCAACGACCAGGAAAAGGCGCGTGACGACATGCGGCGCAATATCGACGCCTGGTGGCCGCACGTCGAGGCGGGTATCGAAGCCATCGTGGTGACGGCTTCCGGTTGCGGCGTTCAGGTGCGCGACTACGGCCATGCCCTGGCGGGCGATCCAGCTTATGCCGAAAGGGCGATGCGGATCAGCGAATTGTGTCGCGACCCGGCGGAGATCGTCGTAGCGGAGCGCGAGTCGCTGCTGGGCATGTTGGCCATAGCGCGGCGCGAGCGTGGTCGCCTCGCCTTCCATGCCCCTTGTACCCTGCAACACGGCCTGAAAATCCGGGGTGTTGCCGAGGAATATCTGATGGCAGCGGGTTACGTCCTGACGCCGGTTGCCGATGCTCACCTGTGCTGCGGTTCAGCCGGCACTTATGCCGTGTTGCAGCCCGAGTTGTCCGGGCGCTTGCGCCAGAACAAGCTGGCGGCGCTGAACGCCGGAACCCCGGAGGTAATTGCCACGGCGAATATCGGCTGCCTGACGCATCTGCGGGCCGGCAGCCAGCAGCCGGTACGCCACTGGGTTGAGTTGATCGACGAGGCGCTTACGTGAGAGGCGCATACGCTGGGTCTCGTTTGGGCTATGACTTTGGTTATAATCCGCGATCCGCCGGGGAGAATGGATGCCAATAAAAATCGATGCCTGTGCCGCACAGCATCAGGGAGATCGCAAGGAACAGCAGGATCGCGTCGCGATCCTCGCCCACGCACGTCGAAATGGCGTTGCCCTCGCTGTCGTCGCCGACGGTATGGGCGGCCATACCGGTGGTGCCCTGGCGGCCGAGCAGGTCGTGCATACGGCCAAGACCAATCTCGATAATTACTCGCCGGGCGATGAAAGCCCGCAATGCCTGCTTGAGAACTGCATGCGCGAAGCGCACACGATGATCAAGGCATCGCGCTTCATGAACGAAAAGGACCCGCACAGCACGGCCGTGATGTTGCTGCTGCAGCCGGGGAAAATTACCTGGGGCCATTGCGGCGATAGCCGGCTCTACCATTTTCGCGGTCGTGAAACCTTGCACCGGACGGTCGATCACTCCTACGTCGAACACCTGATCGCCATCGGCAAGATAACGCCGGAACAGGCACAGACTCACCCTAACCGCAATGTTCTGCTGACCTCGCTGGGGGGGCAGGAAGAGCCCAGATTCGACTTCTCGCCGAGTACCTCCCTGCAGGCAGGGGATGCCTTCGTGCTGTGTTCGGACGGCTTGTGGGCCTATTTTGACGATGCCGAAATGGCGGCAGTGGTTGCCGATCACTCGGCTCGTGAGGCTTGCGAACTGCTCATCGAACTGGCGCGTCGCCGTGCCTGCGGAACCGGCGACAACGTCTCGCTGGCCATCATCAAGCTCGACGAGGTGGCCGCTGCCAAGCCAACGCTGCCGCCAGGCTTTGCGCCGCGGCCAGGAAAAACCTGAGTTTTGTCAGTTGCAGAAATGAAAACGGCGCCCACGGGCGCCGTTCTGCTATGCAAGGCAAACGATTACTTGCGGCCGAGGCCACCCAGCAGGGCCGCGACCACCCGCTTCGGCTTGTGCGGATCGGCCTTGGCCGGTGGCGTCGGGGAATCCGGCACTTCGCCGCGCGGGGCGCTGTCGTCGTAGGGCTTGCTGAAGTCGAAGCCGTCCGCCGCGATCATTGGGTTGCGGCGTGCTCGACCTTCCGGGCGCTCGCTCCGGCCGGGGCGTTCGCCGCGTTCTGGGCGTTGGGCGAGCGGCGCCTTGACCGGTGCCGAACTGCGCTTACGTTTGTTGCCCGGCGGGTATTCGTATTCCGGCTCGGGTTCGAAGCCGGCGACTTCGACCTGCTCGATCGGCCGTTTGATCAGCTTTTCGATATCGACCAGGTAGCCGACCTCGTGGGCGCTGACCAGGGAGATGGCATTACCCATCTTGCCGGCGCGACCAGTGCGCCCGATGCGATGAACGTAGTCTTCCGGGGTGTGCGGCAATTCGTAGTTGATGACGTAGGGCAGGTCGTCCACATCGAGGCCGCGGGCGGCGACGTCGGTGGCGATCAGCGCATGCGTCTCGCCGCCCTTGAAGGCGTCGAGCGCCTTGATGCGGTCGAGCTGGCTCTTGTCGCCGTGGATGGCGTCGGCCTTGATGCCGGCACGTTGCAGTTCGCGGGTCAGGCGCGAGCAGCCCTGCTTGGTGCGCATGAAGACGATGCACTGGCGGATTTCGCCGGATTTCAGCAGCTTGGTGAGCAGACCGCGCTTGCCGAATTCGGAGACCGGGTGCACGCGGTGGGTGATGGTTTCCGAGACCTGGTTGCGGCGGGCGACTTCGACCAGCACCGGTTGCTTGAGCATGGTGTCGGCCAGCTTCTTGATTTCTTCCGAGAAGGTGGCCGAGAAGAGCAGGCTCTGGCGCTGCTGCGGCAGCATGTTGAGAATGCGCGTGACGTCGGGGATGAAACCCATGTCGAGCATACGGTCGGCTTCGTCGAGCACCAGGGCCTGCACCGAATTGAAACTGACGCTCTTCGACTCGACGTGATCGAGGAGTCGACCCGGGGTGGCGACGAGGATCTCTACGCCCTTCTTGAGTTCGGCGATCTGCGGCTTGATGTCGACGCCGCCGAAGGCGCACATGGCGCGGATCGGCGTGTGTTTGCTGTAGGCCTTGACCGACTCGAAGACCTGCAGCGCCAGTTCGCGGGTCGGCGCGAGGATCAGGGCGCGGACCGGGTGTTTGGCCGGCGACGGGCTGCTGCTGGCGAAGGGCAGGATGCGCTGCAGGATGGGCAGCGTGAAGGCGGCGGTCTTGCCGGTGCCGGTTTGCGCACCGCCCATGATGTCCTTGCCGCTGATGACGAGCGGGATGGCCTTGGCCTGGATCGGCGTCGGCTTGGTGTAGCCCTCGTCGGTGACGGCGCGCAGCAGTTCGGGCGCCAGGCCGAGGTCGGCGAAGGTGATTTCGGGAGCGACTTCGGCCGCGGGAGTGCCAGCGCTTTCGCCGGCTAAGGTATTGATTTCAGACATGGGGCAGCATTATACGCCTTGCGGCGTGCCCATAGCCGCGAATGTCCCCGTTGCGTGTCAACCAGTGCGCAGTAATTCCTCTACGCGCAGGCGACTGATTGGCTTGACCAGGATTTCGTCGAAGCCGGCTGCCAGGAAACGGTCCCGGTCTTCCGGATAGGCGTGCGCGGTGTAGGCAACAATGCGCAAGGCACGTTCGCCATGGGCGACACGCAGGCGAGCGCAGGTTTCTTCACCGGACATGCCGGGCATGCTGATGTCGAGCAGGATGAGGTCGAAGCTCTGGGTCGCCGCCAGGCGCAATGCTTCCTCACCGCTTTCCGCTTCGAGGGCGTTCCAGCCCGCTTTCCGGATCAGTGTGCAGGCCAGCAGGCGGTTGGTCGGATGGTCGTCTACGACCAGCGCATCACCTTGTGTCATCTACGGCTCCCAGCGGCAGGTGTACGGTGAAGGTGGCGCCGGCACCCGGCGTCGAGACGAGACTGACCCTGCCGCCCATATGTTCGCAGAGTTGCCGCACGAGGGCCAGACCGAGCCCGGTTCCTTCGTGCTCACGCGTGAGAAAATTCTCGAGTTGCTTGAATTTTTCGAAAACCAGTTCGTGAAATTCGGGCGCGATGCCAGGGCCGGTGTCGCGCACAGCGATCATTAGTTCGTCGCCTTGGCGCTGGACCTCCATGGAAACTTCGCCGCGCTCCGTGAATTTGACCGCGTTGCTCAGCAGGTTGTTGATGACCTGGCGCAGGCGGGTCTGGTCGGTCGTGAAAATTGCCGGCAGGTCATTCGCGAGCTCGAGACTGAAACGCAATCCTTTGGCCTCGGCGCTGCCCCGATGAATGTCGGCGCTCTGGCGCATGAACTGCTGGAGGTCGGTCGGCTCATAGTTGAATGACATTTCGCCGGCCTCGATCTTGGCGAGGTCGAGAATCTCGGTGACCAGGTCGAACAGGTGCTCGCCGCTGCGATGAATGATATTCGCGTACTCCTTGTGTTCCGGATCGTTGATGTCGGACCTGAGCAGTTCGGCAAAACCGAGGATGCCGTTAAGCGGGGTACGCAGTTCGTGCGAAACGGTCGCGAGGAAGGCGGATTTCGCGCGGCTGGCTTCCTCAGCCTTCTGGCGGGCTTCGTCGAGGCGCGTGAAGGATTCCTCGACAGAGTTCGCCATCCGGTTGAACGACTGGGCCAATTCGCCCATTTCGTCGTTCGAGCCGGCATCGAGGCGGCGCCGCAGATCGCCTTGCTGGAAGGCGTGGATGCCGTCGATCATGCGCGTGATTCGCCGGGTCAGCAGGTTGGCCATCCAGATGGCGATGGCAATGACGAGGGCGATCATTAATACCGTTGACCCCCAAAGGCCGATGGCCGTCGATTTCAGGCTGCTCTGGATGTCGCTCAGCAGATCGCTGCGCTGGCTCTTGAAGCTGGCATCTTTCTCGTCGATCAGGCGATTGATGCGCGTTGCCGTTTCGCTGGCGGCCTTGTGGAATTCGTCGACGTTGGCGCCGATGGTGACGAAACCGAAGCCCTGCGGCGACTTGCCATACTGGCCGGTGTAATAGGGAATGGCCGCGGCCGTGGTGAGCTTCCAGAGGCCGGAAAAGAAGATGACGAAGGAGCCGGAGCCGCCATGTTCGGTCAGGGCATTCCAGCCATCGCACTGCGGCGAGAAGTTGAGGTAGCGGCAATCAAGGCCGACGGTGCCGGCCTTGACCAACTCCTTTGCCGGCTTGCGTTTGAGGTTCTGGTCGCGGAAGGGCGGGATGCCGGCAAGAAATTCGTCGGCTGGCTTGCCGCTGGCCTGCCATTCCGCGTACAGCTCCTCGTCCATCCAGGGCGTGGCCGGGCGGCCGGTTGCCGGGTCGTAGCCGACGATCATGTAATCGCGGGGGTGCGAGATCGAACGGCTTTTGTGATCCCAAAGGAAGGCGTAGTTGCCCTTGATGGCATCGGCGATCGGCGTGTAGCGCTCCTCGGTCGGCATCAGACGGTCGGAAAACTGGCGGATGTGGTCATGGTCGAGGGCGAGCGTGACATAGCCGGTGATCCGGCCGCCTTTCACCACCGGCATGGCCCAGCGTACGATGCCGCGGAAACGCTTGCCGACTGGGTTTTCCGTGCCGGCATAGGCGGAATCTTCCGGCTTGAATGGTTTGTTGGCCTTTTCCAGGCTGGCCGGCAGGTAGGGGCCGATGATGTGGGTCGGGACATAGCGGCCGATGACGTCGGAGACGTAGATCTCGCCAGGCTTGAGCTTTTTCAGTTCGGCAAAATAAGTTTCGGCGTGAGCGAAGGTGTTGGCGCGATCGGCGACGTTCTTCAGCTGGCGCTCCGTCAGGTCGCCGGTGGTGACCTTGATCTTCTCCTGTCCATCGAGATCGAGGTAGGTCATTTCGACGAACAGCGGTCGCTTTTCCTCCTTGCCAAGGTACTCGGGTGGCCGGGCGTGAAAGTCACGGGCGTTGTCAGGCAGGATGGGGCGTGTGACCTTGGCTTCGCGTGCCTCCGGTGTTTCAGGACCCCACGACTTGCCATCCTCGGCCAGCTTCCAGGGGCCGTGCTGGTAGAGCGGCCGTGTGCGCTCGACAAGAAAATTGCGGAAGGCCGCCTCCGATGGGTCGAGCGCCGCCGCCTGGCGAATGTCGTGATCGCGGTCGTAGAGAAAGCCGGCGATCTCGCGTGCGGCATCGGTGGTCAGTGCCTCGATCGCTTCGCGGGAGCGCAGGTCAAGGGCGCGGATCGAGTCCTGGGTGACGGTTTCGCCGACCGTCTTGATGCTGCTCAGCATGGCGTCGGCCATGCTGCCAGCCTTGGCCGAGACATCGTCGCCAAGCTGGCGGGTTGCATGCCAGGCGAACCAGGCGAGCAGTATCAGGGGGACGACCTTGATCAGGACGAAGATTGCGATCAGCTTGCCGCGGATGCCACCGAGAAAAGCCGGGATCTTCATGTCAGGTCTCCATGCGCCGGCATGCCCTGCGCCGGACGATCAGTTCTAGTGCTTGTCGCTGCCCTTGGCTGCTTCCGGTGTTGCCTCGGCTTTGGGTTCCTTGGCATTCTCGCTCTCGGCGGCTGGTTCGGCAGGCTTTTCGGGCTTCTTCTTTTTCTTTGTGCCGGGGGGCTCGGCCGGCGGTAGTTGCGGGACGATGGTCTCGATCTTGTTTTCGCGCATGTACTCGTCCATTTCGCGCCAGCCGGCATAAATGCCGGCCTTGGGCAGCCAGACATAAATCGCGTAGCAATCCTCGATGGCGCGCCCCGAATGACGGCAGGCGCTGCCGACCGCCTTGGCTTCGGGTTCCAGCCGGGCCTCCTTCGCCGCCGGGTCTTCGAGCCCCAGTTTCTGATTGATCTGGTCACAGCCCGAAAGGCCGGCCAAGAGAGCGAAAATGACGAAATTACGCGAGATCATGCCGCGAATTCTCGCACATTCGCAGCAAATATGGAGAAGGCATGCCCCAATGGCGGGCGTTATAATTCTCGCCTTTCTGGTCCACGGGAGTACCCATGTCGTATCGTTTTCGTCCTCTGGCGGCCTTGGTCGCACTGGCCTTCGTCTGCTCGGCCGAGGCTGCCAAGCCGGCCAAGCCAGCTGAAAAAGCTGCTCCGGCCCCGGTTGCCGCCACCGCTTTCGAGCTGGCCCACAATCTCAGTCCCGCCGGCGAAGAGCGCCTGCAGGCAGTGGTCGATCGTTTCAACAAGGAAAATGGTGGCAACCTCAAGCTGACGCGCCTGGAGAAGGGCGACAAGCCCGCAGGCCTCAACCTGCTGCGCCGCTACGACATGAGTGAAGTTCTCTCGCAGCCCAAGAGCTTCATGCCGTTGGCCGACATGATGGCCAAGGCGGGCCAGCCGCTGAATGTCGGCGAACTGTCGAGCGAACTCAAGGCCAGCGCGACCAATGCCAAGGGCAAGCTGGTTGCGTTGCCGCTGATCTATTCGACGCCGGTGATGTTCTACAACAAGAATGCCTTCCGCAAAGCCAAACTGGACCCGGATCAGCCGCCGAAGACCTGGTTCGAGATGCAGGGTGTGCTCGACAAATTGCAGGATGCGGGTTACGCCTGTCCCTACACCTCCTCGTGGCCGGTCTGGGTGCATGTGGACAACGTCAGCAATGTTTCGGGCAATCCGGCAATGTCGGACAAGGCCCAGCTGACCTTCAATGGTCTGCCGCAGGTCAAGCACATCGCGATGATGGCGACCTGGAGCAAGGCCGGCTTCTTCCGCGTCTTCGGCCGCCAGGATGAAGCCAGCAAGAAGTTCCACGAAGGCGAGTGCGCGATGATCACCACCGACTCGCGCGAGTATGTGGATTTCCGCGATGCCAAGGGCGTCGAGCTCGGCGTGGCGCCGCTGCCGTATCACGACGACGTCTATGGTGGTCGCCAGAACACGCTGGCCGATGGTGCCTCGTTGTGGGTCGGCGCCGGTCGTTCGGCTGCCGAATACAAGCAGGCCGCCAAGTTTGTGTCCTTCGTCCTGTCGCCGGAAATGCAGGTGGAGATCGTCCGTACCTACGGTGGTCTGCCGCTCACCGCCGCTGCCCGTGCCGCTGCCCGTAGCAAGATTCTCAAGGACGACAGCGACCGCACGCTGGAAGTGGCCTACGAGTCGCTCAAGGGCAACGGTCCGCGTCCGGCGCTGCATGTCGCTGATATCGACCCCGTTCGCCTGATTGCCGACGAAGAGCTGGAAACTGTCTGGGCCAACAAAAAGCCGGCTAAGGCAGCGCTCGATACGGCTGTCAGCCGCGGCAACGCCGTGCTCGGCGCCAAGCCGGGCCTGAAGAAGGCGTCGCCCTTCTGATGCCAATGCCGCTGCCGCGCTGGTTTGCCCATCGCGGCGGCGGTTCGCTGGCGCCCGAGAACACCCTGGCCGGCATCCGCCTGGCGGTCCGCCTGGGCTATCGCGCCGTCGAGTTCGACGTGATGTTGAGCAGCGACGGCACTCCCGTCCTGATCCACGACGAAACGCTGGAGCGGACGACCAACGGCAGCGGTGCGGTGTGCGACACGTCTGACGCATTGCTTTTTTCCCTCGATGCTGGCTGTGGCGAGCCGATTCCGCGTTTTGCCGACGCGGCACGGCTCTGTCGTGAGCTCGGTCTGCTGGCCAATGTCGAGATCAAGCCGGCGACCGGTCACGAGCTTCGTACTGCCGAGGTGGTTGCCCGCATGGCGGCCGATGTGTGGCGGGGGGCGCCGATTCAGCCCTTGCTTTCTTCCTTTTCGCTCGAGGCCTTGGCGGTAGCGCGCGACGTGGCGCCGCAATTGTCGCGCGGCGTGCTGTTCGAGGTTGTTCCCTCCGGCTGGCAAGCCGACTTCGATGTGCTGCAGGCAGTTTCTTTGCATACCGATGCGCTGACGCTCTCCGACGACGTGCTGGCTGAAGCCAGGGCGCGAGATGTTCCGGTGCTTTGCTATACGGTCAACGATGTCGCTGCCGCCGACCGTCTGCTGGCGCGTGGCGTCAGCGGCATGTTTACCGACCGTCTCGACCTGTTCGTCGCTCAGGCTGCAGCCTGAGTCGCTCACCTTGCCCAGTTGGGCAGGCATGAAACAATCGCTTACAAAGCCTTGCATTTGGCCGGCAGATTTTCCCCAGGAAAGTGGGTGTAATGCGCTTACCCGATTTTCATATCCAAGGAGAGCGTCATGAAACCCCGTCACATCCTGGCTGCACTGGTCGTTGTCGTACCCGCATTCGCATTTGCCCAAGCCAACACCCCGCGCGTCGATCAGCGGCAGGCCAATCAGGAACAGCGCATTGATCAGGGCGTCGCGTCGGGCAGCCTGACGCAGCGCGAGGCCAATCGTCTCGGCAATGGTCAGGCGCGGGTCGATAACATCGAGAATCGTGCCAAGTCCGATGGGGTCGTGACCCGCCAGGAGCGTGCCCATCTGCATCACGCCCAGGAAAAGCAAAGTCATCGCATCTATGCCCAGAAACACGATCGGCAGCACGATTACAACCACAATGGCCGAACCGATCGTCGCTTCGCCTGGCGCTGAACGTTCGGCATTTGGTGACGAGCCCGCCGTCCGGCGGGCTTTTGCATTGGGGACGCCGTCGCGTGCCGCACGCCAGATCGGCCGGCTTTCATTTAAAATCGCTGGTTTAGCATTCAACGCCTCCGAGGCCGCCAGCTCATGAAAAGCTCTGAAATCCGTCAGCAATTCCTCGACTTCTTCGCCTCCAAGGGCCACCAGATCGTTTCTTCGAGTTCGCTGGTGCCGCACGAGGACCCGACCCTGCTGTTTACCAACGCCGGGATGAACCAGTTCAAGGACGTCTTCCTCGGTTTCGACAAGCGCCCCTACAGCCGCGCGACGACCTCGCAGAAATGCGTGCGCGCCGGCGGCAAGCACAACGACCTCGAGAACGTCGGCTATACCGCCCGCCACCACACCTTCTTCGAGATGCTCGGCAACTTTAGCTTCGGCGACTATTTCAAGCGTGACGCCATCAAGTACGCCTGGGAACTGCTGACCGAGGTTTACAAGCTGCCCAAGGACAAGCTGACGATCACCGTCTATGCCGAGGACGACGAGGCCTACGACATCTGGACCAAGGAAGTCGGCGTGCCGGTCGAGCGCGTTATCCGCATTGGCGACAACAAGGGAGCCCGCTACGCGTCCGACAACTTCTGGATGATGGGTGACACCGGCCCCTGCGGCCCCTGCACCGAGATCTTCTACGACCACGGTGAGCAGCATTGGGGCGGCCCTCCGGGATCGCCGGAGGAAGACGGCGACCGTTTCATCGAGATCTGGAACAACGTCTTCATGCAGTTCAACCGCGACGAACAGGGCGTCATGCATCCGCTGCCCAAGCCCTCGGTTGACACCGGCATGGGCCTCGAGCGCATCTCGGCCGTGCTGCAGGGCGTGCATGCCAATTACGAGATCGATCTGTTCCAGGCACTGCTGAAGGCCGCCGCCCGCGAAACCTCCGCCGCCGACATGGACAGCCCGTCGCTGAAGGTGCTGGCCGACCACATCCGCGCCTGTTCGTTCCTGATCGCCGACGGCGTCATTCCGGGCAACGAAGGTCGCGGCTACGACCAGCGCCGTATCATCCGCCGCGCCATCCGCCATGGCTACAAGCTCGGCGCCCGCGCCGCCTTCTTCCACAAGATGGTGCCCGACCTCGTTGCTGAAATGGGCGCCGCCTATCCGGAGCTGGCGCAGAACCAGCACAAGGTCATCGCCACGCTGAAGCAGGAAGAAGACCGCTTCTTTGAGACCATCGAACACGGCATGGCCATCCTCGAAGGTGAACTCAAGGCGCTGGGCGAGGGTGGCGTCTTCAATGGCGAGACTGCCTTCAAACTGCATGACACCTACGGATTCCCGCTCGACCTGACGCAGGACATCTGCCGCGAGCACAAGATCACCGTCGATGCCGCCGCTTTCGATGCCGCGATGGCCCGCCAGAAGGAACAGGCGCGTGCCGCCGGCAAGTTCAAGATGGCCGCCAACCTGGAATACAGTGGTCCGGCCACTACCTTCCACGGTTACGACACCCTGGAATACAAGGCCAATGTGCTCGCCCTCTACAAGGACGGTGCGGCGGTCAATCAACTCAACGAAGGCGAGATGGGCGTCGTCGTCCTCGACAACACCCCGTTCTATGCCGAGTCCGGCGGTCAGGTCGGCGACCGCGGCGCCTTGCAGTCGGTGCATGGCATCTTCGCCGTCGAAGATACCCAGAAGATTCAGGCCACCGTCTTCGGCCATCACGGCTTGGTCAAGACCGGCACCATCACGGTCGGCAATGGGGTTGCCGCCAAGGTCGACGTGCTGGCCCGTCAGCGCACCATGCGCAACCACTCGGCGACCCACCTGCTGCACAAGGCGCTGCGCGAGGTGCTCGGCGAGCACGTTCAGCAGAAGGGTTCGCAGGTCGATCCGGACAAGACCCGCTTCGACTTCGTGCATAACCAGCCGATGACCGACGAGGAAATCCGCCGCGTCGAGAACATCGTCAATGCCGAGATCCTCGCCAATACGGCCAACGAGTGCCGCGTCCTGCCCATCGCCGAAGCCCAGAAGCTCGGCGCCATGATGCTCTTCGGCGAGAAGTACGGCGACACCGTGCGCGTGCTCGACATCGGCTCCTCGCGCGAACTGTGCGGCGGCACCCACGTTTCCCGTACCGGCGACATCGGCGTCTTCAGCATCACCGCCGAAGGCGGCGTCGCGGCCGGCGTCCGCCGGGTCGAGGCGGTAACCGGCGACAACGCGCTGCGTTACATGCAGGACATGGAATCCGCGCTCGGCGGCGTTGCCGGCACGCTCAAGGTACTGCCCAAGGATGTTCATGCCCGCGTTGTTTCGGTCCTCGACCAAGTCAAGAAGCTGGAGCGCGAACTGGCCGCCCTCAAGGGTAAGCTGGCCTCGGCCCAGGGGGACGACATGGCGGCTCAGGCAGTGGACGTCAAGGGCGCCAAGGTACTGGCGGCCACGCTGGAAGGCGCCGACATCAACGCCCTGCGCGAAACCATGGACAAGCTCAAGGACAAGCTCAAGTCGGCGGCCATCGTGCTGGCCTCGGTCGCCGATGGCAAGGTGACGCTGATTGCCGGCGTCACGGCTGATCTGACCGGCAAGGTCAAGGCTGGCGAACTGGTCAACCTGGTTGCCCAACAGGTTGGCGGCAAGGGCGGCGGCCGTCCGGACATGGCGCAGGCCGGCGGTACGCAGCCGGAAAACCTGCCGGCAGCCTTGGCCTCGGTGCCGGCCTGGGTGGAAGGCAAGCTGTGAAGCGGCTGCTCGGCCTGCTGATCGTTTGTGCGGCAGCTGGGCCTTGCCTGGCTGCCGAGCTTGACCGCACGCCGCTGGAAGCACAGACGGCCGATGGCCAGAAGGTTCGGTTGTTTCCCAACGGACGCTGGGAGTTCGTCGATGCGGCGAAGGCCGTCGAGGCACAAAAGATCGCTGCTGAGTATCCCGAGAACAAGACCCGTCCGGCGGATGCGCAGGGAGGGTTGTTCGGGGTCGGGCGCCTGGTCATGCCCGGCGACAAGGATTACAACCGGGGTTCGCTGAATCCCAAGGCGCGCTGATCCGGCGCGCTTGTTTCCGCGGGAAAGCGGAGGTTGGGGGCGTCAGCTCCGTGCCTAGTTCAGCAGGCGGCCGCTGCCGCTGCTTGGCGCGTTCTCGCGGACAACTTCACCTTCAATAATCTGGCCGCCTTCCGCCCGGCGGTGCGCCGAAGTTGAAGCCATGCCGCCCTGCTCCCGCATCTGGCGGCGCAGGGCGCGCGTCTTCCACCAGAACCAGCCGGCAACGCCGATACCGACGACAGCCACGACCGCCAGCGCGACGACCGAGAACATGAAGGCGAGCACGAACAGGGCCGCGCTGAGCAGGAAAGCCAGCAGCTTGGCGAGCAGCCCCGGGGGCTTGGTTCCGGCGGCGAATTGGGCGAAATGCGGCTGCTTCATCGTGGCTTGTTCATTCATGGCAGGGATTCGTGATCATGGAGCAGGCATCCTGCCGGATGTTTCCAGCAAGCTCCATGCGAGAACTGTCGGCGTTTTGTGACCGCCTGTGATCAGGCCAGCGTGACGGCCGTGCCGCTGACCGCGACCATGAGCATGCCGTTGGTCTCGCCGAGCACTTCGTAGTCGATATCGATGCCAACCACGGCATTGGCACCGAGCCGGCCGGCGGCTTCGGCCAGTTCCTCGAAGGCGGTTTCGCGGGCCGAGCGCAGGGTCTTCTCGTAGGCACCGGCACGTCCGCCGACGATGTCGCGCACGGCCGCGAACATGTCCTTGAGGAAATTGGCACCGATGATCGCTTCGCCGGTGACGACGCCATGATATTCGCGAATGTTGCGGCCTTCGACGGAAGGCGTGGTGGTCATGAGCATGCGATGTCCTCCGGGTTTATGACTGGCTCTGGGCGATGCTGTTGGCCCACTGCAGGGCCTGGGTCTGGGCACGATTGAGGGCTTTGGGCCCAAGGCCGGGCAGTTCGTCAAGCAGGCTGGCGAGGTTTTCGAGGTCTCCCCCTTCGCTCGCTTCGGCCAGGCGGAGCAGGGCGCCGAGAGAACCGCTACCGTCGCAGAGGGCGTCGCGCATGCTATCGGCGAGGCCGAGCGGGGCGATGATTTCCTCGATTGGCAGGCTGACCAGGGCCGGTATCAGCGACATGATGCCGGTCATGAAGGCCTGATCGGCAAAATTGTTGTCGCCGGGGCGTTTTTCGCCGGCGAGCAGTTCCATCAGGCGACCGCGCGTGGCGGCGAGGAGGAGCAGCGGGTTGCTGCTGCCGGCCTGCTTGCCCGAGGCGAAGACGAGTAGTTGCAGCCAGCGCTGTAACTGGCGTCGGCCGAGAACGGTGATGGCGTGGCGCAGCGAGGTGATGGTCTCGCTTGAGCCCGAGCCCACCGAGTTGGTCATGCGCAGCAGATTGATCGTGAGGCCCGGTTCGGGCTTGAGGGCGTCTTCCAGTTCACCGGTGTCGGCATCGCTGAGCAGCAGGCCCATCAGTTTCATCAGCGACATCTGCGAGTGGTCGAGTTTCCGGCCGGCAATGATCGTCGGTTTGGCGAAGTAATAGCCCTGGAACAGAGAGAAGCCGAGTTTGAGGCATTGTTCCATCTGTTCGCGCGAATCTACCTTCTCGGCCAGCAGTTGCTTGCCCAGCGGCTTGAGCTTGATGGCGAGTTGCATCAATTCAATGCGGGAGAGTGGCTGGATGTCGACCTTGACGACATCAACCAGGGCGAGCAGTTCGGCAAACTCCGGAGACAACTGGATGACGTCGTCGAGGGCCAGCGTGAAGCCGGCCGCCTTGAGCGCCTTGCAGCGCTCGACCACGGCCGGTGTCGGCGGCACGGTTTCGAGGATTTCGAGCACCACCGACTGGCGCGGCAGCAGTTCCAGCATGTCGCTGAACAGGAATTGCTCATCGACGTTGATGAAGCCCCTGCAATTGCCGAGCGCCGCCTCGACGCCGAGCTCGGCGAAGGCGTTGGCGATGACCGTGGCGGTCGCTTCAACGCCGTCGGTGACTTCGGCCGCATTGCGTTTGCCGTTACGAAACAGTAATTCGTAGGCGAAAAGCCGCTGCTCGCGGTCCAAAATGGGCTGTCGTCCGAGAAATAGCTGGTCGGCGGCTTCTTCGCTCACGAAATCTCCTCAAAAGGGCAACTGGATGCCGGGCCATACACTGTCGAGTGCCTGCCGGAAAGCTTCCTGAATGCGTGCCAAGGCAGCCGCGTCATCGGCTTCGAAGCGCAGGACGACGACCGGGGTCGTGTTCGACGGTCGCGCCAGGCCGAAGCCGTCTTCGTATTCTACGCGGATGCCATCGATGGTGATGATCTCCCGTGCGCCCTCGAAGTTGGCGGCACGAAGTTTCTCGATCAGCGCGAAAGGCTCGCCTTCTGCCATCTTGAGATTAAGCTCCGGGGTGGATGGCGTATTCGGCAAAGCCTTCAGCAGGGTATTGCCATCGGCGGCGCGCGAGAGGATTTCGAGCAGGCGGGCGCCGGCATAGAGGCCATCGTCGAAACCGTACCAGCGCTCCTTGAAAAAGGTATGGCCGGACATCTCGCCGGCCAGCGGGGCGCCAGTTTCCCGAAGCTTGCCCTTGACCAGGGCGTGACCGGTCTTCCACATCAGCGGCACGCCGCCATGCGCCCTGATCCAGGGGGCGAGCTGGCGCGAGCATTTCACGTCGTAGATGACAGTGCCGCCGGGAACGCGGGAAAGCACGTCGGCTGCGAAGAGCATCAGTTGCCGGTCGGGGAAGATGATCTCGCCGTCTTTGGTGACGACGCCCAGACGGTCGGCATCGCCGTCGAAAGCGATGCCGATCTCGGCGTCGGTATCGCGCAGCGCCTTGATGACATCGGCCAGATTTTCCGGTTTCGAGGGGTCGGGGTGATGATTGGGGAAGTGCCCGTCCACTGCGCTGTAGAGCTCGACGACCTCGCAGCCCAGGCGCCGGAAAAGGGTGGGCGCGATGGCGCCGCCGACGCCGTTGCCGCAATCCATGACGATCTTCATGGGGCGGGCGAGGCGCACGTCGCCCGCGATACGGTCCACATAGGCGGGGAGGATATCGGCGCTACGACGCTTTCCCTGACCACGCGTCAGCGGCCCCGACTCGGCGCGCAGTCTCAGATTCTGGATGGCATCGAGAGCCAGCGTCGTGCCGCCGATCACCATCTTCAGGCCGTTGTAATCCGGGGGGTTGTGGCTGCCGGTCACCGAAACGCAGGAGTTGCAACCCAGTTCGTAGGCCGCGAAGTAGGTGACCGGGGTTGGCACGCAGCCGAGATCGATGGCGTCGATGCCGGCGGCGCAGATACCTTCGATCAGGGCGTCGGCCAGTTCCGGGCCCGAGAGCCGCCCGTCGCGGCCGACCGCGATGGCGGGCTGGTCTTGTTCGAGTGCGAGCGAGGCGAGGGCATGGCCGATCCGACGGACGATGTCGGCAGTCAGCGATTTGCCGACGATGCCTCGAATATCGTAGGCCTTGAAGATTTCTGCGGGTAGCGGGCTCATGCGGTGCTCAGGCAATTTCGCGACGGAAGAAGTGTAAGAGTCTTTGTGGCAGCCAGTCCAGATTGCCCGGAAAGGGGCCGCTGACAAACCCGACATGGCCGCCGGTGGCCGGCTGTTCCAGGCGGACGCCAGGGGCGACGTCGGCCGGCTTGGGCAGATGGCGGGCCGGCAGGAAAGGGTCGTTCCTCGGGTTGATGACCAGTGCCGGCACGGCGATCGATTGCAGCCAGGGTTTGGCCGAGGAGCGAGCCCAGTAATCGTCAGCGCCTGCGAAGCCGTGCACCGGCGCAGTCACCGCGTCGTCGAACTGGTAAAGGTTGATTGCCGCACGCATGCGGGTTTCGTCGAACAGTCCGGGATACTGGCGCAGACGGGCCGCAGAGATGGCTTTAAGGGTGCTCAGGAAGTGCTGCGTGTAGATCCGGTTGAAGCCCTTGGCGAGATGGTGGCCACAAGCGGCGAGATCGAGCGGCGGACAGATGCCGGCAATGCCCGTGACCCACTGACTGGCAGCCTCCCGCTGTTCGCCCGCCCACTTGAGCAGCGCATTGCCGCCGAGCGAGACGCCGGCGGCATGAAGTGGGCGTTCATGGTTGCCGGCGTGCAGCCGGCGCAGTATCCAGTCGATTTCCGCTGAGTCGCCTGAATGATAGGCCCGCGGCCGGTGGTTTAGTTCGCCGGAACAGCCGCGAAAGTGCGGTAGGGCCAGGCGCCAGCCGGCCTTGCGGCAGGCGAGGGCGGTCGAGATGGCATAGTGGCTGTTGGCGCTCCCCTCGAGGCCGTGGAAAAGCACCAGCAATGGCGCGTCCGGCGGGCCATCGAGGTGGTCGACGTCGATGAAGTCGCCATCCGGGGTGGTCCAGCGTTCGCGCCGCATTTTGGGGCGTTGCGGCTTGATGAGCAGAGGCCAGAGCGTCTGGGCGTGGCCGCCGGGCAGCCACGAGGGGGCGCGATAGTCGCTCAATGCAGGGTATGGGGCACCGAGTCGGCCATCGCCTGGTGGCTGTCGTCGGCCGCCGAGGCATGGCGGCTGACCAGGCGCCAGCCGTGGGCGCCGCGGACATAGACATGGGTGACGTGGAGGGGGCCGTGCGGACTAGGGTCGTCGCCGACGAAAAGCACCTCGATCAAGTGATGCACGGCCATTACCGAACTTTGCCAATGGGCGACGGCTTCGGCCTGAACACGAATGCGCGAGGTGGTGAAGATGGTTCGCCAGCTTTCGCGAATCGATTGCATGCCGTTGAGGCGGACGCCAGTCGGATGCACGCAGACACTTTCCTCATCCTCCGCCCAAAGCAGAATCATCTGGTCGCTGTCGCCCAGGCTCACGGCTTCGTAGAACGCCTGTTCGACATCTTCCGGGCTGGCGAAATGGCGGGGCTTGCTCATACGCTCATCCGCTGCAGGCAGGCATCGAGCACGCGCGTCGGGGTCAGCTTGTTCAGGCAATCAAGATGTCCCAGCGGACATTCGCGCTTGAAGCAGGGGCTGCAGTCGAGGTTCAGGCTGAGGATGTCGGCCCGCGCCGAGAGCGGCGGGGTGAAGCCCGGCGAGGAGGAACCGTAGAGGGCGACGATCGGCCGGTCGAGTGCGGCGGCAACGTGCATCAGGCCGGAGTCATTGCAGACCACGAGGTTGGCGAGGGCCAGGAGGTCGACTGCCTGGGCCAGGTTCGTCGTGCCGCAGAGGTTGCGGCACAGGCCGGGGGCCAGGCGGGAGATTTCCTCGGCGACGGCGTGATCTTTCGGTGAGCCGAACAGCCAGATGGCGCAGTCGCGGCCCACCAGTTCGCGCGCCAGTTCCGCGAAGTGGGCGGCGGGCCAGCGCTTGGCCGGACCATATTCGGCGCCGGGGCAGAAGGCGACGATGCGGGTCGGGCGTTCGAGACCGAGTTCGGCGAGCGTCCGCTCTTGGTCTGCCTGGCTGGACCGTAGGCGGGGGAAGGCGACCGGACGAGGCAGCGGTGCGCCGGGCCTTTCGGCAAGCTGCGTGAAGCGTTCGACCATCAGCGGCAGCGCCTGTTTGTCCAGCGTATGCCGGACATTGATCAGGCCGTAGCGCGATTCGCCGGTAAAGCCAACACGCCTTGGGATACCGGCGAGAAATGGCACGATGGCGGACTTCAGCGAATTGGGCAGGACATAGACCGCGTCGTAGCGGCGCGCCGCCAGTTCGCGCCCGAGCCGCCAGCGCGCCTTGACCGAGAGCTGTCCATGGCCGAAGGGGCTATCGACTACGTCCTGGATCTCGTCCATGCGCTGCAGCACGGGCGCTACCCAGCGCGGCGCCAGGGCATCGAGCTGTAATACCGGATGCTTGGCGTGCAGCCGCGCAAAAAGCGGCTGCGCCATGATGGTGTCGCCGATCCAGGACGGGGCGACGATGAGAGCTTTCATCGGTGACGGGTTGCTAGCATGAGTTGCCAGCGCTTGAAGACTAGCAACCGATGGCGGTTAGTGATGTCCCTTGGGTGCTTCGCCGGTGAACACGTACTTGGCGCTGCAGTACGGGCAAGTGACCTCGCCGGTCTTCAGGACGTCGAGGAAGACGCGCGGGTGCTGGCTCCACAGTGCCGAGCCCGGTTGCGGGCAATGCAGCGGCAGGTCGTGGGCAGTGACTTCGATGATCTTTTGGTCGGACATCATGATCTCCCTGATTAGACGGTGGCCAGCCAGTCGGCATGGGCGGCAGAGCGGCCATAGACCACGTCGAAATACTTTTCCTGCAGCGCCTTGGTGATCGGGCCGCGGTGGCCGACACCGATCTGGCGGTTGTCGAGTTCGCGGATCGGCGTCACTTCGGCGGCGGTGCCGGTGAAGAAGGCTTCGTCGGCGCAATAGACTTCGTCGCGCGTGATGCGCTTCTCGATGACCTCAATGCCCAGTTCGCCGGCCAGTTGCATGACGGTGGCGCGGGTGATGCCTTCCAGGCAGGCCGTCAGGTCCGGCGTGTATAGCTTGCCGTTCTTGACGATGAACAGGTTCTCGCCGGCGCCTTCGCAGGCATAGCCTTCCGGATCAAGCAGCAGGGCCTCGTCGTAGCCGTAGGTCGTTGCCTCGTTGTTGGCGAGGATGGAATTCATGTAGTTGCCCGAGGCCTTGGCACGGACCATGGTGATGTTCACATGGTGGCGGGTGTAGGACGAGGTCTTGATGCGGATGCCGCGCTCCATGCCTTCCTCGCCGAGGTAGGCGCCCCACGGCCAGGCGGCGATGATGACGTGAACCTTGGCGCCCTTGGGCGAAACGCCCATCTTTTCCGAGCCGTAGAAGGCGAGCGGACGGAGATAGCCGGACTCGAGCTTGTTGGCGCGGATGACTTCCTTCTGCGCCTCGTTGAGCTCTTCAGCCGTGTAGGGCATCTGCATCTGGAAGATGTGGGCCGAACGGAACAGGCGCTCGGTGTGCTCCTTGAGACGGAAAATCGCGGTGCCGCGTTCGGTCTTGTAGGCACGGACGCCCTCGAAAACACCCATGCCGTAATGCAGGGAGTGCGTCAGGACGTGGGTGGTGGCTTCGCGCCAGGGCACCAGTTTGCCGTCTTGCCAAATAAAGCCGTCGCGATCCGACATGGACATGTTCGATTCTCCGTGTTGCGCCTGTGAAAGCCCATAATTCTAGCCGAATTCAGACGTTAAAATAGCGGTTTTGCCCATTGGTCACGAGCATGATCTGGAAACCCCATGTCACCGTCGCTGCCGTCGTTCAGCGCGACGGCAAGTTCCTGTTGGTCGAGGAAGAAACCGAGGCCGGGCTGGCCTTCAACCAGCCGGCCGGTCACCTCGAAGAAGGCGAGTCGCTGGTCGATGCCGTCGTCCGCGAAGCACTCGAGGAAACGGCGTACCACTTCAAGCCGACCCACCTGATCGGCGTCTATAACTGGACGCATCCGACCAAGGCAGATACGACCTACCTGCGTTTCGCCTTCGGTGGTGAGTTGCGCGGTTTCGAGGCGGATCGCAAGCTCGACGACGGCATCATTGCCGCCCGCTGGCTGACGCTCGATGAGGTCAAGGCGACCCAGGGGCGGCATCGCAGCCCGCTTATCCTGCGCTGCATTGAGGACATGCTTGCCGGCAAGTCCTGTCCGCTCGACCTGCTGGTGCATTACGGTTGATGCTCCGCTGGCTGTGCGCCTTCGGGTGGCTGGTCGCAGGTGTCGCCTTGGCCGACGAGCGGGTGCTGATCTGCCACGGTTACGGCTGTCTTGCCGAGGCGGATATCCGTTTCACCGAGGGGCAGCTTGGTGATGTGCGTCGCCTGCTGTTGTCGGCCGCCGATGCTGCCGGCGAGCGTGCGTTGCTGTCGCTGGCGATCGGTCGTCTTTACGGCTGGGCCGGAGAACAGTCCGACATTCGGCACGACAAGGGTGGCAACTATGCTGATGGCGGCATGCCGGGCAAGATGGATTGTATCGATCACTCGACGAGCAGCACGCGGCTGCTGAGATTGCTGGCAGCGCGCGGCTACCTGCGCTTTCATCGCGTGCTCGAGCCTGATGTGCGCTATTTCGCCGGGGTGTTCCCCAGCCACTATGCAGCGGTGATCGAGGAAAAATCGGATGGCGAAGCGGCGCGTTACGTCGTCGATAGCTGGTTCGTCGATAATGGACGGCCCGCGGTGATTCTGCCGCTGGCCGACTGGAAGAAAGGGGCTGGGCCCGATGTCTAAGAAAACAGTGGTGGTCGGCTTGTCCGGCGGTGTCGATTCCTCGGTGGCTGCTTTGTTGTTGAAGCGTCAGGGCTGGAACGTGGTCGGCCTGTTCATGAAAAACTGGGAAGACGACGATACCGACGAGTATTGCTCGTCGCGTCAGGATCTGATCGACGTGATGAGCGTCGCTGACCGCATCGGGATTGACGTCGAGGTAGTCAATTTCGCCGCCGAATACCGCGAACGCGTGTTCGCGGAATTCCTGCGCGAATATCAGGCCGGGCGGACGCCGAATCCGGACATCCTGTGCAACTCCGAAATCAAGTTCAAGGCCTTCCTCGATCACGCCCTGCAGCTCGGTGCCGAGAAAATAGCCACCGGCCATTACGCCGGTGTGCGTGAATTCGACGGCAAATTCCAGTTGCTCAAGGCCGAGGATGGAACCAAGGACCAGAGCTATTTCCTCTATCGCCTCAACCAGGCGCAGCTCTCGAAGACGCTATTTCCGCTGGCCGATCTCTACAAGCGCGAAGTGCGCAAGATCGCCGAGGCGGAAGGGTTGCACGTTGCGGCAAAGAAGGATTCGACCGGTATCTGCTTCATCGGCGAGCGGCCGTTCAAGGATTTTCTCAGTCGCTACCTGCCGCCCAAAAAAGGCGAGATTCGCCGCCTTGATGACGGCAAGGTGCTTGGCGAGCACGACGGCCTGATGTATCACACCCTGGGGCAGCGCAAGGGGCTGCACATCGGCGGCCTCAAGGAAAAGGGACAGGCCGGCGGTGGCGATCACGATGCCTGGTTCGTCGCCGGCAAGGACATGGAGAAAAATGTACTCCAGGTCGTCCAGGGCCACGATCATCCGGCGCTGCTCAAGGACAGCCTGGTGGCCGAGCAACTAAGCTGGGTGTCCGGCAGGGCGCCGCATACGCATTGGGTTTATACCGCCAAGCCGCGCTACCGGACGGCCGATCAGCCTTGTGAAGTCGAGCGTGTCGACGCCGAATCATGCGAACTCCGTTTCGCCGAAGCACAATGGGCGCTGACCCCGGGGCAGTCGGTCGTGCTTTACGAGAGCCGGGTGTGTCTCGGAGGCGGCATCATTCGCTGAGCGGCTGCTTGCTGTGGCCGCCGGGGGGGGAGTTTAGTCCTGGCGGACCCGCATCTCCGATTTCTCGATCATTGCGCTGAATGCGCGCATCAACTCTGGGTCATGCTTGGTGCCGACTTCACGGTGCATCACGTCCATCACGTCGCTGTGGCGGCGAGCCTTGTGATACGGCCGTTGTTCGGCCATCGCATCGTAGTTGTCGACCAGCGAAATAACGCGTGACAGCAGTGGAATCGCCTCGCCGGCCAGCCCATCCGGATAGCCGGAGCCGTCGTAGTTTTCGTGATGATGCCTTACTGCCTGAGCCACCTTGGGCGAATGGCTGGCTCCAATGGCCATGATGATGCGCTCGCCGATCAGCGGGTGCTGCTTCATGACGATCCATTCATCTGCTTCGTAGGGCGCAGGTTTGCCAAGGATGCGGTCGGGTACGCCGATTTTGCCGATGTCGTGAAAGCGCGCACCGAGCGAGAGCAGCTTGAGTTCGCTGCTGTCGAGGCGGATATGGCTACCGAGTTCGGCAGCCAGGCGGATGACCCGCTCGCAATGGTGGCGCGTGTGGGGGTCGCGTTCGCCGAGGGCAACGGTCAAGGTGCGGGCAATGTTTTCCATGGCGAGATATTCGGGGCGGTCGGCGGGAATGGCGGGAGTCTCCACTCAGACCGGCCGAATGGCCGGAGGTTGCAAGCAAATTTGCCGAGCGATCACGGGAAGGAGCTGCCGAGGCAGGAGATTGTTGAAGCAGGGGTGCCATTTGGCGCCCCGGACCAAGCCGCAGAGGCTTGCAGTATATGGCCCGCCGCGACTCAGTCGTGCGGAATCGTATCTACGAACGAGGGGCGCAGCATCAGCTTGGCGTAGAGTCGTGCCAGGTTGGGGTGTGATTCCTGCCAGTCGATGTCGGGAAAACGGAAGGCGAGGTAGCCGAGGGCCGTGCCGACGGCGAGATCGGCCATCGAGATATGGGTGCCCATGCAGAAGGATTTCTCGCCCAGTTCTTCGCTCATGAATTCCAGGCTGCGCGCCAGCTTTGCCAGTTGCCGCTCGATCCACTCCTGGCTCTTCTGGCCCTCAGGACGCTTTGCTTCCAGGAAGGCTGTCGCGGCTGCGTCGCAAATGCCGTCGGCCAAGGCTTCCCAGCGCTTGACTTCAGTTCGTTCGCGGTTCGGTGCCGGAAAGAGTTTGTTGTTCGGGGTGACGTTGTCGATGTACTCAACGATGACGCGCGAGTCGAACAGGGGCGTCTCGTCGTCCAGAAGCAAAACCGGAATCTTGCCCAGCGGGTTGACGTTCGCTACCTGACTGTTGGCCAGCCAAGGTGAGTCAATCACGAAATCGTATTCGATCTTTTTTTCTGCCAGGACGATGCGCACCTTGCGCGCGAACGGGCTGGTATGGGAGCCGATCAGCTTCATCGCATGCTCTCTGGTTTGGGGAGTCTGATTATAGCGTATGGCAGGGGCTTCACCGGGAAGGTAAAATTACCGGCTTACCGAAAAGGATGTGCCCATGACTTTCAATCCCTTGACTGCCCTTTCCCCGCTCGACGGCCGTTATGCCGGCAAGGTCGATGCCCTGCGCGAGCATTTCTCCGAGTTCGGCCTGATCCGCGCCCGCCTCAAGGTCGAGATCGAATGGCTGAAAGCGCTCTCTGCCGAGCCACATTTCGCCGAGATCGCCGCTTTTTCGCCGGCCACCGTCGCCGAACTGGATGCCCTGGTCGCCAACTTCGGGCCGGAACAGGCTGCCGAGGTGAAGGCCATCGAAGCCACCACCAACCACGACGTCAAGGCGCTGGAATATTGGATCAAGGACAAGACCAAGGCCAATGCCGAAGTGGTCAAGGTCAGCGAGTTCATCCACTTCGCCTGTACCTCGGAAGACATCAACAACCTGTCGCACGCGCTGATGTGCCAGGGCGCCCGCGAACAGGCCATGCTGCCGACGTTCGACAAGGTCATCGCCAAGCTGGTTGAACTGGCCCATGCCTACGCTGATATCCCGATGATGAGCCGCACGCACGGCCAGCCGGCGACACCGTCGACGATGGGCAAGGAAATGGCCAACGTCGCCTACCGCCTGCAACGCGCCCGCGCCCGTATCGCCGCGGTCGAACTGCTCGGCAAGATCAACGGCGCCGTCGGCAACTACAACGCCCACCTCGCCGCCTACCCCGGCTACGACTGGGAAGGCTTCGCCAGGCGCTTCGTCGAGTCGCTCGGCCTGACCTTCAACCCCTACACCATCCAGATCGAGCCGCACGACGGCCTGGCCGAGCTG
>JAEUOD010000180.1 GCA_016791065.1 Dechloromonas sp.
TGATCGATGCATTTCTGGTACTTCAGGAAGAGTTTTCGCGAGTTGCCACCCTGTTGGCCGACGATATGCCGGTCGCCAGGGTTTAGAATGTCGGCCACCATGAGAAACGGATATTTATTCCTGCTGGCGCTTTGTCAGACCGGTGTTGCCGGGGCGGCGGAGTGGACCTGGTCCGGCTTCGGTACCCTGGGGTACGCCCAGTCCAACCAGCCCTACAAATATCAGCGCTTCATCGATGACGAGGGCACCTTCATGCGCGACAGCATTCTCGGCGCGCAACTTGACCTCAAGCTTAATCCGCAATGGGGAGCGACTGTCCAGGCCCGTCTGGCACCAGCCGAGGATCATGATCAGGCCTGGGAGGCCAGCTTGGCCTGGGCCTTTGTTTCCTGGCGCCCGCAGGACGACTGGCTGATTCGTGCCGGCAAACTTCGCCTGCCATTGATGCTCAATACTGAGAATCGTGACGTCGGTGCAACTTATGAGTTTGCTCGGCTGCCGATAGAGGTATATTCCATCGCGCCGACAACCGACGTCGTTGGTCTCAGTATCAGTAAGACTTGGCTTCTTGGTAGCTACGACTGGACGGTTGAGGCCTATACCGGAAACATGCCGATATACTGGCGCTATTACGAGCGCGAAATCGGAACACAGCGCTCCGGACCCGGCAGCATGTTTGTTGAGCTGGATGTGCGCAGCAGCGGGCTGGTTTTAACCGCACGCGATATCGATAACGTATTCCGTATTGGTATTCACGAGGTCGTGGCCAAGCGCGTCGGTGAGTCGACACATGCGGATATTCCCTTCCGCAGTCTTGGGCCTGGTTTCGGATACTACGATCTGAATAATGCGCGGCGTATTGATCAGATGATCGTTCCCGTGCAGACACTGGGGGCCAGCGTGTTGTTGCCTGGTGATGTGAGGCTGACCGGCGAGTACGCCCATATCAAGGTGGACAGTTCCAGCGAAGGCTTGAGTCGATGGGGGGGGTACCTGGCGGTTTCCAAGCAGTTTGGTGAATGGACTCCCTATTTCTACTACGCCAAGATGAAATCGCCGGACAATGTTCTTGAGCATTACAAGAAGATCAACCGGAATCGGGTTCCTTCTCTGCCGCCACCATATAACTCAACCAGAATCAATCAATCGCAGATTCTTGCGGCAGACATCCTCAGTCCTTACGACCAATGGACTGGTGCAATCGGCACCTCCTACCGCCTGACGCCGACCAGCGTCCTCAAGGCCGAGTGGTCGCATACCGACAGCGGAGTCGTCTCCAGCTTCATTGATGCGCCGCGCGGCAGCGATAGCGCCAACCGGCACATCAACGTCTTTTCTCTCTCGTACAGTTTCACTTTTTGAGTGCGCGCCATGCGTAAGGGAATGATCGCCCTGCTGCTGGCTCTTCTGGTCGAGCCGCTGGGGGCCGTGGACGAGGCGATTGTCGTCATCGCCTTTCCCGGCTTGCCTAAGGCGGATATTTCGACTCTTCAGCGCTTGTATACCGGGCGCATCGTTTCGATCAATCAGCAGTCAGCCATTCCGGTCAATCTTCCGTCCGGGCATCCGGTCCGGCAGCAGTTTCTCGAAACGGTGCTCGGCCAGGATGAGGGGCATTACACCGGTTATTGGCTCGTCCGGCGCTATGTCGGCAAGGGCGCGCCTCCGATGGAGGTGGGCGATCTGGACGAACTCGTGCGGGTCGTGCAGAGCACGCCGGGGGCGGTCGGCTATGTGCCGGTATCACGCCTGCCGCAGGGGGCCAATGTGATCTGGCGGCGCTAGATACCATCGCCCGAAGCTTGTTGAATATTTTTCGCAGAGTGGTAAGCTGGATTCGTGTCGAGGTTAGCAGCAAGCCCGACATGCAGTGGCAGTGATGCTGCGTAGCAGGAGATTCTATGGTCGTTGTCGAAGGAATTTTTTCTTGAGATTACCGTGTAGTACTTCCTGACGGTTAAACGCCGTAAGCCCCAGCCGAAAGAGCCGGGGTGCTGTAACCGAAGCCCATGCCTGAAACGCATGGGCTTCACGTTTTTGGAGAAGCGGCATGAGCATCAAGCGCTACGGCACCACCCGGCGTTACTCGGACTGTGTGGTGCATGGCGGGACGGTCTATCTCGTTGAGGTGCCGACCCAACTCGATACCGACATCACCGGCCAGACCGAGAGCCTGCTAGCCAGCGTCGAGCGTCTCCTGGCTGCCGCTGGCAGCGACAAGGCTCATTTGCTGATGGTCACCATCTATCTCGCCGACATGGCTGACTACGACGCCATGAACGCCGTCTGGGATGCCTGGATCCCCGAAGGTCAGGCGCCCACCCGCGCCTGCCTTGAGGCGAAGCTGGCCCACCCGGAATTCAAGGTGGAGATGGTCGTCACGGCGGCGCTGGCCTGAAGGAGTTTCGGGGTTGGAAGTCATTGGCTGAAAGATGTCGAGGCGTGGGCAGTCGGGCTGCAGTGTCATGGCGGCGCATTATATGCCAAATGATTTTATGCGCCTCGCGGCTACAGTCTAAGTGCAACTATCATCATCGACTTCGGCACTGCAGTCGCAGCCCTTGCCGCTGGCAATCCATCGTGCCAACAGCCGCTGTGCAGCGGGGGTCCAGGCGGAGGGGAGCCCGTGTAGGTGTCGTTCCGGATTTTGCAGCAAGCCGCAGCGATAGCGGCTTTCGTCGGGGGACCAGGTTAGCGCTGGGCAAGGGCCGTCGATCTTGAAAAAACGCAGACGTGCAACGGGGCAGGTCTCGAGCGCACAACAAACGCCACAGCCGTTACAGGCCTCGCCTTCGGAGGGTTTGGGCGGACTGGCGGGGTGAAGGTGGATGATCTGCCGGGGCATGGAGAGATATTGAACCAAGTCTGGCAAAAAATAGTCCGATACATACAACTTTGCCAAGGAGATTCCATGACCAAGATGCTTTCCCTGATTCTGGCTGCCGTTTTCGCCATTGGCAGCAGCACCGCTTTCGCTTGTGGCGACAAGGCGAAAGACGACAAGCAGATGAGTACGCCCGCGAAGCCAAAGGTTTGACGGCTTTGCTACGTCTCTCCCAGGCAGCTTCGGCTGCCTTTTTTATGGCCGCCGAATGAAAAGTTCGGGATCGACCGGCGTGCCGTTGAGGATGACGGCCCAGTGCAGGTGGGCGCCCGTGGCCCGGCCGGTCGCGCCCGCAGCGCCGAGTTGCTCTCCCTTCTGGACGGGCTGGCCGGCGCGGACATCGATCCGGGAGAGATGCATGTAGGCGGTAATCAGTCCCTGGCCGTGGTCGACGAAAACCGTGTTGCCATTGAAGAAGTAATCGCCGGTGTTGGCGACGACGCCATCGGCTGGCGCCTTGACCGGAACCCCAGTACCCACTGCGACGTCGAGTCCGGCATGTGGATTGCGCGGCAGGCCGTTGAAAATGCGGCGCAGGCCGAAGCGCGAAGAGAGCGGGCCATTGGCTGGCAGCATGAAATCGGTGGCGGGTTCCGTTTCGGAAAAGCGCGCTTTGATGGCCGCAGTAACCTCCGCCTCGCGAGAAATTCGTTTCATGTCGTCAGGATTGGGCTCGACCTTGCGCTGGTTCTTGATGGTGAGTCGTTGCTCCGGGTAGTTCTTGACGCCGATCGCGATCGTGCGGCTACTGTCCGTCGCACCTTGGCGCACCTTGATCTCCAGGTCGCCGGGTAGTGTGTCCAGCGGAATGCCAAGCAGGACGAACCAGCGCCCCCGCTCGCGTACTACAGCGAGGGCTTGTTCGCCCCAGCGGGCGGTCGGTGTCGGCTGCGAGGCGCTTCCCAGGTCAATGACTGCCACGCCGCCGGGAACAGGTGCGTGAATAGGTAGGGCGACGGCGGTTCCGGCGAACAGCAGGCACAGCCACAGGGCGCAGAGTCTGGCCATCACAGGCTGGCCCACCAGAGTCGAAGGCGCAGGCCGAGTTCACTGGTATAGCCGACGGAAACGAAACGGATGTCGCCTGCCGGGTTAATGACGATGAACGAGGGCGTCCCCGGCAGGCCATACTGCTTGAGGATGGCTGCTCGTGGATCGACCAGGGTTGGCCAGGTGTGGCCGCTTTCCTGCATCAGCCGGGCGACATTTTCACCCAGACCGGACTGGACCGCGATGGTCGTGACCGGCCAGTCTTTGGCAACAGCAGTCACATTGCCGGCCGTAGTCTTGCAGACCGGGCACCATTCTGCCCAGAAGTAGAGCAGGCCTGCCTTGCCTGGCTGTTGGCGCTGCCAGGTGGCGAGGTCGAAGGCTTGACCATCCAGCAATTGGCCGGCGAACGGTGGGGCAGGGCCGCGTGGCGTGGAACGCGCCTGCCAGAGCTGGAAGGCGACGAAAGCGGCGAGAAAGATCAGGCCTTCAAGTAGCCAGCGTCGCCAACGAGGTGATTTGTTTTGCGACGCTTCAGCGGGCGGTGGCGATGCAACCGGATCGCTCAAAGCTGCGCGGCCTTGAAGGTGTTGCACTGGTTCATGTCGCCGCTTTCGAAGCCACGCTTGAACCAGCGCATGCGCTGGGCGGAACTGCCATGCGTGAAGCTCTCCGGCACGATACGGCCTTGCGCCTGTTGCTGCAGGCGGTCGTCGCCGATCGCCGAGGCGGCGGTCAGGGCGGCTTCGAGGTCGCCCGGTTCGAGCACCTGCTTCATGGTGTCGGTGCGCTTGCCCCAGACGCCGGCGAGGCAGTCCGCCTGCAGTTCCATGCGTACCGACAGGGCATTGGCCTCGGCCTTGCCGACGCGCTGCTGCGTCGTGTGGACCTTCTCGGCGATCCCGAGCAGATTCTGCACATGATGGCCGACCTCGTGAGCGATGACATAGGCCTGGGCAAATTCACCCGGCGCCTTGAAGCGCTCCTTGAGTTCGCGGAAAAAGACGAGGTCGATATAAACCTTCTGGTCGCCCGGGCAATAGAACGGCCCCATGGCCGACTGGCCGGTGCCACAGGCGGTTGGCGTCATGCCGGAGAAGAGGACCAGCTTGGGTTCCTGATAGCGCTGGCCGTTGGCGCGAAAGGCCTCGTTCCAGGTGTCCTCGGTCGAGGCCAGGACCTGCGAGACGAAGCGCGCCGTTTCGTCGTCGGCTGGCGGGCGGCGGGCTTCCGGGGCGCTTTGCTCGATGGCCGGCATGCCGCCGCCACTGAGCATGTTGAGCACGGTTAGCGGGTTGATGCCGAGGAAATAGCTGGCGACCAGGGCGATGGCGATGGTGCCGATGCCCAATCGGCCGCCGCCGAGGCGCAGGCCGCCACCACCCATGCCGCTGCCGCGGCGGTCTTCGAGATTGTCGCTCTCGCGGTGGTTGTCCATGCGCATGATGTCGTCCTCAGCGGTAGAGATTGATCGCGTCGCGCGTCTCCTGGGCGACCCGGCGGGCAGCCGTGGCGAATGCCTCGTCCTTGCCGGCGTAAAGGATGGCACGGGAGGAATTGATCATCAAGCCGGTGGCATTGGCGGTACGCCCAGCCTTGACCGTCGCCTCGATGTCGCCGCCCTGGGCGCCGATGCCCGGGACAAGCAGTGGTACGTTGCCGACGATGGCGCGCACACGGGCGATTTCGGCCGGAAAGGTGGCGCCGACGACGAGGCCGATCTGGCCGCTGGTGTTCCACTCGCCGGCGGCGAGACGGGCAACCCGTTCATACAATTTTTCACCATTCGTTTCGAGAAACTGCAGGTCGGAACCGCCCGGGTTGGAGGTGCGGCAGAGCAGGATGACGCCCTTGTCCGGGTAGGCCAGGTAGGGTTCGACCGAATCGCGTCCCATGTAGGGGTTCACCGTGACGGCATCGGCCTTGTAGCGCTCGAAGGCTTCAACGGCGTACTGCTCTGCGGTGGAGCCGATATCGCCGCGCTTGGAATCGAGGATGACCGGGATGCCCGGATGTTTTTCATGGATATGGGCGATCAGCGCTTCGAGCTGGTCTTCGGCCCGGCGGGCGGCGAAGTAGGCGATCTGCGGCTTGAAGGAGCAAACGAGATCGGCCGTCGCATCGACGATGGCGGCACAGAATTCGAAGATGGCGTCGTCCCGGCCCTTGAGGTGAGCGGGAAATTTGGCCGGATCGGGGTCGAGGCCGACGCAGAGTAGTGAATTGTTCTTCTGCCAGGCAGCGGCGAGCATTTGGGTGAAGGTCATGCGGCGTCCTTGTTTTTTTCAGACGGTAGATAGCGGGAGAATTTGTCGGGCAGCAGGCAGGTCTGCAGGCTGCGCTGGGTGAACAGGAAGCGGCCGTCGCAGACGAAACCCAGTTCCTGCCAATCGACTTCCTTGTTCAGCATCATCGTGCATTCGATCAGGTCGCGCCGGGCGATCCGCTGGTTGCGCGGAAACAGCGCCAGCACCGAACCGTCGAAGCTGTTGCAGTCGTGCAGGAAGAAGGGTTCCGGCTTGCGCGTCCGGCCATTGACGTAGATGCGCGGGTGTTCGTTGATCGGGAAGGCCCGTCCCCATTGCCACCAGTTGCTCTCGTCGAAACGCTTGACGCGGCGGGTCAGCAACTCGGCCTTGTGCTTGTCGAGGTGCGGGTGCTTGATGCCGTAAAGCATGCGGCGGGTTTCGCCGGTTTCCACGGTTTTCGAGCAGACGAACTCCATGTTGCCCTTGGGGTGGGTGAAGATGTGGTCCGCACCGGAGACGGCGCCGACCTTGACCGCGAAGACGTCTGCGAAGCGGACCCGATAGTCGTCACGCAGGAACATCAGTTGCCCATCGACCTCGGTGAAACGCCGGCCGTCGGCCATGCGGCGGTCGTGGCGGCCCTTCTCGAAGCGGAAGATGCAGCAGTTGGGCGAAGCACCGGCGAAGACTCGGACGTCGCCGGTCTCATAAAAATGGGTGATGCTGCCTTGCTCGTAGAGCCAGGCATTAAGCTTCTTGGCCGCAGTCAGCTTGATGAACTCACGCGGTACGATGAAGACCAGTTCCCCACCGGGTTTCAGGTGGCGGATGCACTTCTCGATGAAGAACAGGAAGAGGTTGCTACGGGCGTCGAACAGCGAGGACTTCAGGCGCTTCTTGGTGGCGGCCGCGACATCCTGATGACGGACGTAGGGCGGGTTGCCGATGATGGTGTCGAACTGCTCGCTCAGCGGGTAATCGAAAAAGTCGCGGATTTCGACGCCGGTTGGCGCGACACCGGGATCGATCTCGATCCCGATACAGTCGCTGCCACGCGCCTTGATTTCGGCGAAGAAGGCGCCGTCGCCGGCCGAGGGCTCCAGAACCCGGCCGGTATTGAGGCAGAGGTCAAGCATGAAAGCCACCACATTGGGTGGCGTGAAGACCTGGCCGAGTTGTTCGACGTCGCGCTCGGGCATGCCCGACTCAGCCCGCCTTGCCCCACGAATCCTTCAGCGTCACGGCACGGTTGAACACCGGTTGGCCGTCCCGCGAATCGACCCGGTCGGCGACGAAGTAGCCGTGGCGTTCGAACTGGAAACGTTCTTCGGCACGGGCATCCTTCAGCGAGGGTTCCAGCATGGCGGTGATCACGGTTTTCGACGCCGGGTTGAGGTCGTCGAGGAAGTCGCGCTCCAGCTCCGGGGCATCGCCTTCGCGCCGGGCGCCGGGAGCGGGCACGGCGAACAGGCGGTCGAACAGGCGGATTTCCGCCGGGTAGGCGTGCGCCGCCGAGACCCAGTGCAGGTTGCCCTTGACCTTGACGCTGTCGGCGCCCGGCGTGCCGGACTTGGTGTCGGGCAGGTAGGTGCAATGCACGGCGATCACCTTGCCGTTTTCGTCCTTGTCGCAGCCGGTGCATTCGACGATGTAACCGTACTTCAGGCGCGCCTTGTTGCCCGGGAACAGGCGGCGGAAGCCCTTTTCCGGAACCTCCTGGAAGTCCTCGCCCTCGATCCAGAGTTCGCGGCCGAAGGGCATGGTGCGCGTCCCTAGTTCAGGGTGCAGCGGATGGTTGGTCACGCTGCAGTCCTCGAACTGGCCGGCAGGGTAGTTGTCGATGATCAGCTTGAGCGGATCGAGCACGGCAACACGGCGCTGGTCGGACTCGTTCATGACTTCGCGCATCGCATCCTCGAACAGCACGTAGTCGATCAGCGAGTCGTTCTTCGAGACGCCGATGCGCTCGGCGAACAGGCGGAAACCTTCGGCCGAGTAGCCGCGGCGGCGGGCACCGACCAGGGTTGGCATGCGCGGGTCGTCCCAGCCGTCGACGTGCTTTTCCTCGACCAGCTGGATCAGCTTGCGTTTTGACAGCACGACGTAGGTCAGGTTGAGGCGCGAGAACTCGATCTGCTGCGGCAGCGGGCGCTGCAGCAGGCCGCCTTCGGCCAGGCGCTCGAGCAGCCAGTCGTAGAACGGGCGCTGGTCCTCGAACTCCAGCGTGCAGATGGAGTGGGTGATGTTCTCCAGCGCATCCTCGATCGGGTGGGCGAAGGTGTACATCGGGTAGACGCACCACTTGTCGCCGGTGTTGTGGTGGGTGGCATGGCGGATGCGGTAGATCGCCGGGTCGCGCAGGTTGATATTGGGCGCGCTCATGTCGATCTTCGCCCGCAGGATGTGCGTGCCATCGGCGAATTCGCCGGCCTGCATGCCCTTGAAGAGGTCCATGTTCTCTTCGACGCTGCGGCCGCGGAAGGGCGAATCCTTGCCCGGCTGGGTCAGCGTGCCGCGGTTGACGCGCATTTCCTCGGCCGACTGGCTGTCGACATAGGCGTGTCCGGCCGAGATCAGGTATTCGGCGAACCGGGCCATCCAGTCGAAATAATTAGAGGCGTAGTAAAGATTGCTTTCGCTGCCCTTCTCCCACGAACATCCGAGCCAATGCACCGCGTCGATGATCGAATCGACGTACTCCTGCTCTTCCTTTTCCGGGTTGGTGTCGTCGAAACGCAGGTGGCAGCGGCCGGCAAAAGCTTCGGCAAGGCCGAAGTTCAGGAGGATCGACTTGGCATGGCCGAAGTGCAGGTAGCCGTTCGGCTCGGGCGGAAAGCGGGTGCGGATCTTCGCCGGATCGAGCGGGCCGGCGGCGTGGTCGGCGGCGATGCCCGGATGGCCGGCCCAGCGCCGCTGGGCATGTTTGCCGGCGGCGAGGTCGGCTTCGACGATGTTCCTGATGAAATTGGCGGCGGGGGCGACTTCCGGTTTGTTGGGGCTGCTCACGGTAAAACCTCTGATTTCAATCGCGCTATTTTACCGGTTGGTGCCCTGAAACCGCTAAAATTCACCCGATGTCCGCCCTGCACAATCTTACCGCCCTGAACTTCCTCGCCGTCGGCCTTGGCGCCGCGTTCGGCGCCTGGGTGCGCTGGCTGCTCGGACTGGCGCTCAACCCGCTATTCATCGCCCTGCCGCTCGGCACGCTGGCGGCCAACCTGATCGGCGGCTACCTGGTCGGCGTGGCGGTCGGTGTCTTTCACATCAACACCCATGTCCCGCTGGCCTGGAAGCTGTTCGCCATCACCGGCTTCCTTGGCGGCCTGACCACCTTCTCGACCTTCTCGGCCGAGGTCATGCACCTGATCCAGCAGGGCCGGCTGTCGGCCGCCGGCGCCGCGGCGTCGGTGCACGTGGCCGGCTCGCTGCTGG
>JAEUOD010000013.1 GCA_016791065.1 Dechloromonas sp.
GTTGTCGCCTTTCTTGGGGGCAGCGACCGGGGCCTGAACCTGGACGCCCATCATCTTCATCGAGGTGTTCTGCCACAGCGAGAAGTAGTCCCACATCATGTTCATCTGGGTCTGGGCCATCTTGTACGGATTGGCCATCAAACGCGCCGAGAGATCCATGAAGGCCTTGGCGACGCCCAGTTCGTCGGCCGGGGCGTCGACGCCTTCCTTGGCCTTCTTTTCCATGAACTGGGTGATGACGCGCGAAGCACGCTGGGCGACTTCGGCATAGGTCTTGGCCATCTCGGCCGGATTGGGCAGGTTGGCTGCCGGATTTTCGGTTTGCTGCGACATACGTGAAGCTCCCTCTGTCAGTTTACGGCGTTCTGCTGCTGCCGCTGGAATCGAATCACGCCGTCGGCATCGATGTTGCGCGACAACCGGCCGGCTTGTTCAAGGTAATTCAGATGGGCAATCGCTTCACCCATCGCAAACATGGTTTGATGCGTATCGAGCGCCCGCTGAAACAACACATCAAGCGACTCGGCTGCGCTCTTCGGCGCATGTTCACAGCTATTCTCCAGTGCACGCAAACGTTCCTCGTGGTGCGCGTGCAATGCCGCCACCCGGGGCTGCACGCCGTGGAACGGCAGTCCGTGCGAAGGCAACACCAAGGTCTGTTCCGGTATTCCGCTCGCCAGTTTATCCAGCGAATCGAGATACCAGCCCAGGGCGTCGGCATCCGGCGTCGCTGCGAAGACACTGATATTCGTGGAAATTCTCGGCAGAAGCATGTCGCCTGAAATTAACACGCCGAGTTCGGGGCAGTAAAGCGACATATGCTCAGGCGCATGACCATGGCCGATGATCACCTGCCAGGGACGGCCATCCACGCCTATTTCGTCATCGGCCTTGAGCCGGTGGTAATGCTCGGGCAGCGCGGGAACCGCCTTGCGATAGCCTGAGCCGCGCTTCTCGAAGCGGGCCAGTCCGTCAGCATCGAGCCCATGCTGGCGGAACTGCTCGACCATGAAGCGCGCCCCGTGACCGGCCACTTCGTTCCAGACCACATGCGCGGTCAGGAATTCGCCGCTGGTCATCCACAAGGGCGCCCCGGTTTCGGCCATGAGCCAGGTGGCGAGGCCAAGATGATCGGGATGGAAATGCGTGACGATCAGTCTTTTCACCGGGCCGTCGAGTCCGGCGATGACCTGCCGCCAGGTGGCACGCACCGCATCGTCCGGAAAACCGGTATCAACAATGGTCCAGCCATCGCCATCGCGCAGCAGCCAGAGATTGATGTGGTCGAGTTGGAAAGGCAGCGGCATGCGCAGCCAGAAAACGCCGGGGGCGACTTCGATCCGCTCGCCAGCGGCAGGTGGCAGGGCGTGGGGATAATGCATGGACATTGCAGGTCAAACCTCGAATACCGGAGGGACAAATTACCATACGGTAGCGGATTGAAAAAACCCCCTGCATCTGATTTACTTGCGCCGAATTCCTCAAGGACAGCCCAGTGAACCAGCCGGCCACCATCTTCGCCATTTCCGATCTCGCCCGTGAATTCGGCATCACGCCGCGCACCATTCGCTTCTGGGAAGACCAGGGCATCCTCTCGCCGGAACGCGAAGGCAACAAGCGCGTGTTCACCCGGCGCGACCGCGCCCGTCTCAAGATGGCCTTGCGCGGCAAACGCCTCGGCCTGAGCCTGGCCGAGATCAAGGACCTGATCGGCATGTACAACTCGACCGAAGACGAGACACCGCAACTGCTCGAATGCCTGCGCGTCATGTCGAAGCGGCGCGAGGCGCTGGAGCAGCAGCGCGAGGACATCGAGGCGATGCTGAGCGAAATCGGCCAGTTCGAACAGCAATGCCAGCAGGAGTTGGCTCGCCGCGATGCGCCGAAATAAATATTTGCCGACCAGTTGACGTTAACGTCAACGTAAATACAATCACGCCTCATGACCCACATTTCCGACCCTCATTTCGCCGAACGCGTCCGCGCCAGCTTCGACCGGCAAAACGCCATGGCCCTGATCCGCGCGACGCTGCCCGTGGTGGAGCACGGCCGTACCGAGATCCACCTGCCGCACTGGTCGGGTGTCGAACAGCAGCACGGCTTCGTGCATGGCGGCGTGGTCGGCATGATTACCGATTCGGCGGCCGGCTACGCAGCGATGACCATGGTGCCGGCCAGCGCTTCGGTACTGACCGTCGAATATAAGATGAACCTGATGTCCCCGGCCGACGGCGAGCACCTGATCGCCCGCGGCAAGGTGGTGCGACCGGGCCGGACCCTGATCATCACCCAGGCGGAGGTTTATGCCGTCAAGGATGGCAAGGAAACCCAATGCGCGCTCATGCAGCAGACCATCATGGTCATGCATGGCAAGAGCGAAAAGTAGTTCAAAACAAATCTGATAACGGAGACAAAACCATGAACATTCCCAGCCTCGACTTCGGCCTCGGCGAAGACATCAATATGTTGCGCGATGCGGTGAAGGCCTTTGCCGACGCCGAAATCGCGCCACGTGCCGCCGAGATTGATCGCGTCAACGAATTCCCGGCCGACCTCTGGAAGAAGTTCGGCGACATGGGCCTGCTCGGCATGACGGCCGGCGAGGAATACGGCGGCACCAACATGGGCTACCTCGCCCACATCGTCGCGCTGGAAGAGATTTCACGCGCCTCGGCCTCGGTCGGACTGTCCTACGGCGCCCACTCCAACCTGTGCGTGAACCAGATCCGCCGCAACGGCACGGAAGCCCAGAAGCAGAAATACCTGCCCAAGCTGATTTCCGGCGAGCACGTCGGAGCACTCGCCATGTCCGAGCCGAACGCCGGCTCCGATGTCGTCTCGATGAAGCTCAAGGCCGAGAAAAAGGGCGACCGCTACGTCCTCAACGGCGCCAAGATGTGGATCACCAACGGCGGCGATGCCGACACCCTGGTCGTCTACGCCAAGACCGACCTCAATGCGGGCGCCAAGGGCATGACCGCCTTCATCGTCGAAAAGGGCTTCAAGGGCTTCACCCATGGCACCCACCTCGACAAGCTGGGCATGCGCGGCTCCAACACCTTCCCGCTCTTCTTCGACGACTGCGAAGTGCCGGAAGAGAACGTGCTGGGCGGCGTCGGCAACGGCACCAAGGTGCTGATGTCCGGCCTCGACTACGAGCGCGCCGTGCTCTGTGGCGGCCCGCTCGGCATCATGGCGGCCTGCATGGACGTCGTCGTCCCCTACCTGCACGAGCGCAAGCAGTTCGGCCAGGCGATCGGCGAGTGTCAACTCATGCAAGGCAAGGTCGCCGACATGTATTCGACCTGGATGGCCAACCGCGCGTACGTCTATGCGCTGGGCAAGGCTTGCGACAGCACCGACCATGCCCGCACCCTGCGCAAGGATGCCGCCGGCGCGATTCTCTACTCCGCCGAAAAGGCCACCTGGATGGCCGGCGAGGCGATCCAGACGCTGGGTGGCGTCGGCTACACCAACGAGTATCCGACCGGCCGCCTGTGGCGCGATGCCAAGCTCTATGAGATCGGAGCGGGCACCTCGGAAATCCGTAGAATGCTGATCGGCCGCGAACTTTTCGCGGAAACCGCATAACGCGCTCCCGCCGGGCTCCGGACGGAAGCCCGGCAACAGGAGCTAGACAGCAATGACCGTTACCCTTCGCACCCTTACCGCCAACGACACCGAGGCTCTGGAGCAGGTCCGCCAGTACTTCCGCAACTATGCGGGCTGGCTGGGCGTCGACCTGTCGTACCAGAACTTCGACCAGGAAATGGCCTCGCTGCCGGGTGCCTACGCGCCGCCCCAGGGCCGCCTGTTCTTTGCCGAAGTTGACGGACGGCCGGCCGGCTGCGTCGGTGTACGGCCGCTGCAGGACAGCGACGGCGTGTGCGAAATGAAGCGTCTTTACGTCACGCCGGAGGAGCGCGGCCACGGTGTCGGTGCCCACCTCGCCATGGCCGCGATCAAAGCTGCCAAGGAAATCGGCTACAAGAAGCTGATGCTCGACACCCTGCCCAACATGCGCATGGCCGTGAAGCTTTACCGCGAGCTGGGGTTCACCGAGGCGCCGAACTACTACCAGACGCCGGTCGAGGGCACCATGTTCATGGCTCTCGATCTCGACAACTGGTCCGAGGAAGAAGTGCGCAGCGAAAACCTCTCGCACCTCTTCGACTTCAACCGTGCCTGGGCACGCCAGATGAGCGAAGTGGACCCGACCTACTTCGACCGCCTGGCCAAGATCCAGACACCCGAGTTCCTGTGGATCGGCTGCTCGGATTCGCGCGTGCCGGCCAACCAGATCGTCGGGCTGCTGCCGGGCGAGGTCTTCGTGCACCGCAACGTCGCCAACCTCGTGCTGCACACCGACCTCAACTGCCTGTCGGTCATCCAGTACGCCGTCGATGTGCTGAAAGTGAAGCACATCATGGTCGTCGGCCACTACGGCTGCGGCGGCGTGCTCGCCGCGCTGAACAAGGCGCGCGTCGGCATCGTCGATTTCTGGCTGGACAATGTCCAGCAGGTCCATAACAAGCACATCGCCCAGGTCGACGCCCTGCCCGCCGAAAAACGCCATGACCGCCTGTGCGAACTCAATGTCCTGGAACAGGTCGGCAGCCTGTGCCACACGCCGGTCGTCAAGGACGCCTGGGCGCGCGGCCAGAAGCTGACCATCCACGGCTGGATCTATGGCCTTAAGGACGGCCTGATGCACGACCTCGGCATCACCGTCGACTGTCCCGAGGACTTGAGCTCGCGCTATGACGCCGCGCTCAAGGCCCTGGATGCCTAACCATCAACAACAAACGCAAGGAGAAACCAGCATGTCCGACCCGATCGTCATCGTTTCCGCCGCCCGTACCGCCATGGGCTCGTTCCAGGGCGGCTTCGCCGGCCTCACCGCCGCCAACCTCGGTGCCGTCGCCATCAAGGCCGCCGTCGAGCGCGCCGGGATCGACGCCAACCTGATCGAGGAAGTGCTGATGGGCTGCGTGCTGCAAGCCGGCCAGGGCCAGGCCCCGGCCCGCCAGGCTGCGCTCCAGGCCGGCCTGCCGCTTTCCGCCGGCTGCGCCACGATCCACAAGGTCTGCGGTTCGGCCATGAAGGCGACCATGCTCGGCCACGACGGCATCCTCGCCGGCTCCTACGGCGCCGCCGTGGTCGGCGGCATGGAGTCGATGACCAACGCCCCTTACCTGCTGCCCAAGGCGCGCGGTGGCTACCGTCTCGGCCACGGCCAGATCATTGACCACATGTTCATGGACGGCCTCGAAGACGCCTATTCCAAGGAAAACCGCGGCCGCCTGATGGGCACCTTCGCCGAGGAATGCGCCAGCAGCTACGGCTTCACCCGTGAAGCCCAGGATGAGTTCGCCGTCCGCTCGACGACGCGCGCCATCGAAGCCAGCAACAACGGGTCCTTCGCCTGGGAAATCGCGCCGGTCACCGTCGCCGGCCGCAAGGGCGATGTCGTGATCGACAAGGACGAAGGTCCGTTCGCCGTCAATGTCGACAAGATTCCGACCCTGAAGCCGGCCTTCAAGAAGGACGGCACGGTCACCGCCGCCAATTCCTCGTCGATCTCCGACGGCGCCGCCGCCATGGTCCTGATGCGCGAATCGCAAGCCGCCAAGCTGGGCCTCGCCCCGATTGCCCGAATCGTCGGCCACACGACGCACGCCGGCACCCCGGCCCTCTTCCCGTCTGCCCCGGTCGGCGCCATGCAGAAGCTGTTCGCCAAGACCGGCTGGACCGCCGAATCGGTCGACCTCTACGAGATCAACGAAGCCTTCGCCGTCGTCACCATGGCCTCGCTGCACGACCTCAAGCTCGACCCGGCCAAGGTCAACATCCACGGCGGGGCCTGTGCCCTGGGTCACCCGATCGGCGCTTCCGGTGCCCGCATCGTCGTCACCCTGCTCGGCGCGCTCAAGAAGTACGGCAAGAAGCGCGGCGTCGCCTCGCTCTGCATCGGCGGCGGCGAAGCCACGGCACTCGCGGTGGAAATGCTCTAAGTGCCGCAGCAGGCCGGCTCGATAACCTACCTGAAGCTGATCGGGACCATGTTCATGTGGGGTGGAACCTGGATTGCCGGACGGGTGGTGGCGCAGGAACTGACCGCGCCGCTCGCCGCCCCGGCCATCCGCTTCCTGCTCGCCGGACTGGCCCTGGCCGGCGTCGCGCTGGCCAGCGAGGGGCGCATTCCGCGTCCCGAAACCGGCAGCGAGTGGGGCGTCGTCACCGGCCTGGCGATGACGGGCATCTTCCTCTACGCCCTCTGCTTTTTCTATGGCCTCAAGCACATCACGGCCGGGCGCGGCGCCCTGGTCGTCGCCCTCAACCCGGTGCTGGTCGCGCTCGGCGCCTGGCTCTTCGGCCAGGAGCGGATGAATCCGGCGAAGCTGGCCGGCATCGCGATCGCCACGGCTGGTTGTCTGACCGTGATCGGCAACGGCAATCCACTCGCCCTGCTGCAAGGCGAAATCGGCATCGGCGAATGGCTGATCCTCGGCTGCGCGCTGTGCTGGACGGCCTACACCTTCATCGGCCGGCAGGCGACGAAGACCCTGAGCCCGCTCGCGGCAACCCTCTGGGCCAGCCTGCTCGGCGCCGGTCTGATCGGCCTCGCCGCCCTGATCCAGGGCGGCATCGAGATCGCCGCGTGGTCCTGGCGGGTATGGACCAGCGTGTTGTTCCTCGCCATCGGCGGCACAGCACTCGCCTTCACCTGGTTCGCCGACGGCGTACGCCGGATCGGCGCCGCCAAGGCTTCGGTATTCGTCAACCTGGTCCCGGTCTTCGCCGTCCTGCAGGCTGCCGTCCTGCTCGACGAGCATCTCGGCCTGGCCGTCCTCGGCGGCGGCCTGCTGGTCATCGTCGGCGTCTGGCTGACCACACAATTTTCGGAGAGAACTGCATGATCCTCACACAAGAACAGGAAATGATCCGCGACGCGATGCGCGCCTTTGCCCAGGAACGCCTCGCCCCCTTCGCCGCGGAATGGGACAAGAACCACAGCTTCCCGGCCGAAGCGCTCAAGGAACTGGCCGAACTCGGCGCCATGGGCATGGTCGTGCCCGAGGAATGGGGCGGCGCCGGTATGGATTACATGTCGCTGGTGCTGACCCTGGAAGAAATCGCCGCCGGCGATGGCGCCACCTCGACCATCGTCTCGGTGCAGAACTCGCTGGCTTGCGGCATCACGCAAAAATACGGCACCGATGCCCAGAAGGAAGAATGGCTGAAGCCGCTGGCCCGCGGCGAGAAGCTCGGCTGCTTCTGCCTGACCGAACCGCACACCGGCTCCGATGCTGCCGCCATTACCACCCGCGCCGACCGCGACGGCGATTCCTTCGTCCTCAACGGCGTCAAGCAGTTCATCACCACCGGCAAGCACGCCCACATGGCCATCGTCTTCGCAGTGACCGACAAGGCCGCCGGCAAGAAGGGCATTTCCTGCTTCCTGGTGCCGACCGCGACGCCGGGCTTCATCGTCGGCCGCACCGAGGACAAGATGGGCCAGCACGCCTCCGACACGGTGCAGATCATCCTCGAGAACTGCCGCGTGCCGGCTTCGGCGCTGCTCGGCAAGGAAGGCGAAGGCTACAAGATCGCCCTCTCCAACCTCGAAGCCGGCCGTATCGGCATCGCCGCCCAGTCGGTCGGCATGGCCCGCGCCGCTTTTGAGGCCGCCGTGCGTTACGCCAGGGAGCGCGTCACTTTCGGCCAGCCGATCATCGAGCACCAGGCGGTCAACTTCAAGCTGGCCGACATGAACACCTTGCTCGACGCCGCACGCCTCATGGTCTGGCGCGCCGCCCAGCTCAAGGATGCCGGCAAGCCCTGCCTCAAGGAAGCCTCGATGGCCAAGATGTTCGCCTCGGAAGCGGCCGAGAAGATCGCTTCGGACGCCATCCAGATCCACGGCGGCGTCGGCTACACCAGCGACTTCCCGGTCGAGCGCATCTACCGCGACGTCCGCATCTGCCAGATCTACGAGGGCGCCAACGACATCCAGCGCCTGGTGATCGGGCGCAGCATCGCCGCCGAGTAAGCCGAACCCCGCGGCCGACCGGGCAGGATAAGCCCGGCGGCCGCCCCAACACGGAGACAAGACATGAACGACCAGGCCCCAATCGATTTCTGGTTCGATTTTTCCAGCCCCTACGGCTACCTGATGGCCGAGAAGATCGACGCCGTCGCCGCCAAACATGGCCGCAAGGTGAAATGGCACCCGATCCTGCTCGGCGTCATCTTTCAGGCCACCGGCTCGCGTCCGCCGGCCGATGCCGTCAGCAGCAAGGGCAAGTACATCGCCCGCGATTTCGAACGCTCGGCCCGCCACATGGGCATCCCCTACAACCCGCCCAGCCGCTTCCCGCTGCCGACGCAGAACGCCGCCCGCGCCTACTACTGGCTGCACGGCCAGGATTGCGCGCTGGCCCGGCAATTCGCCCACTCCGTCTATCGCGCCTTTTTCGTGGACAATCGCGACATTTCATCGCCTGATACGGTGCTCGACATTGCTGCCGGACTTGGTATTGACCGTGATGCCCTGGCCAGCGCGCTGCAAACACCCGAGGTCAAGGCGCGTCTCAAGGACGAATGCGACAAGGCACTGGCCGCCGGCGTCTTCGGCTCGCCGCACGTCATCATCGACGGCGAGCCCTTCTTCGGCGCCGACCGCCTGCCGCAGATCGAACACTGGCTCGAAAGCGGCGGTTTCTGAGATGCTGATGAAGCGCCTCTGCGTCTTCTGCGGCTCGAATGCCGGCCACGACCCGCGCTACCGCGCCGAGGCCGAACGTGTCGGCCGGCTACTGGCCGAGCGGGGCATCGGACTGGTCTATGGCGGCGGCAATATTGGCCTCATGGGGGCCGTCGCCGATGCCTGCCTCGCGGCGGGCGGCGAGGTTATCGGGGTCATTCCCGAAGCGCTGATGGGCAAGGAAGTCGAAGGCCGCAACGTCGAACACCGGGCGCTGACCCGGCTCGAAGTGGTCGATTCGATGCACACCCGCAAGGCGCGCATGGCCGAACTGGCCGACGGCTTCATCGCCCTGCCCGGCGGCTTCGGCACCTTCGAGGAATTCTGCGAAATCCTGACCTGGGGCCAGCTCGGCTTCCACGTCAAACCGATGGGCCTGCTCAACGTCAATGGCTTCTACGACCCGCTGCTTGCCCTCTTCGACCATGCGGTCGGCGAAGGCTTCCTGCGGCCACAGAACCGGGCGATGGCGCTGGCCGACACCGATATCGAGCACCTGCTCGATGCGATGGCCGCCTACCGGGCCGAGCCGGTGAGCAAGTGGCTCAAAGAGGAAAAGCAGTTGTAGTACCGGCAAACACGATTCACTCAGGACAAATACGCAAAAAAAGCGAGGAGACATGACTACCCTGAAAACCCAACTCAACCCGCGCGGCGCCGATTTCCAGGCCAACGCGGCGGCCATGCGGACGGTCGTTGCCGACCTCCATGAAAAGGTCGAGAAGATCGCGCTCGGCGGCCCCGAGGCTGCCCGCCAGAAGCATCTGGCGCGCGGCAAGCTGCTGCCGCGTGAGCGGGTCAATGGCCTGCTCGACCCCGGCACGCCCTTCCTCGAGATAGGACAATTCGCGGCGTATGGAATGTACGGCGGCGATGTGCCGGCGGCCTCGGTGATCGCCGGCATCGGCCGCGTCGAGGGCGTCGAATGCATGATCGTCGCCAACGACGCCACCGTGAAGGGCGGCACCTACTACCCGCTGACGGTGAAGAAGCACCTGCGCGCCCAGGAAATCGCCCTCGAAAACCGTCTGCCTTGCATCTATCTGGTCGACTCCGGCGGTGCCTTCCTGCCCCTGCAGGACGAGGTCTTCCCGGACAAGGAGCACTTCGGTCGCATCTTCTTCAACCAGGCCAACCTGTCGGCGCAAGGCATTCCGCAGATCGCCGCCGTGCTCGGCTCCTGCACCGCCGGCGGCGCCTACGTGCCGGCGATGTGCGACGAGTCGATCATCGTCAAGAACCAGGGCACGATCTTTCTCGGCGGCCCGCCGCTGGTCAAGGCCGCCACCGGTGAAGTGGTGTCGGCCGAAGACCTCGGCGGTGCCGACGTGCATACCCGCATTTCGGGCGTCGTCGACCATCTGGCCGAAAACGACGCCCACGCGCTGGCCATCGCCCGCCGCATCGTGCGCGACCTCAACTGGAAAAAGTCCCCGCCGGTTACGCTGACGCCGCCGCTCGAACCGCGCTATGCGACGGAAGAGCTGTATGGCGTCATTCCGACCGATTCGAAAAAGCCCTTCGATGTGCGCGAGATCATCGCCCGTGTCGTCGACGATTCCGACTTCGACGAATTCAAGGCACGCTACGGCACAACGCTGGTCTGCGGATTCGCCCTAATCTGGGGTTACCCGGTGGGGATCGTCGCCAACAACGGCATCCTGTTCTCCGAATCAGCGCTCAAGGGCGCCCATTTCATCGAACTCTGCGCCCAGCGCGGCATCCCGCTCGTCTTCCTGCAGAACATCACCGGCTTCATGGTCGGCCGCAAGTACGAAAACGGTGGCATCGCCCGCGACGGCGCCAAGATGGTCACGGCGGTCGCCACGGCCAAGGTGCCGAAATTCACCGTCGTCATCGGCGGCAGCTTCGGCGCCGGTAACTACGGCATGTGCGGCCGCGCCTACAGCCCGCGCTTCCTCTGGATGTGGCCGAATGCCCGCATCTCGGTGATGGGCGGCGAACAGGCGGCCGGCGTACTGGCCACGGTCAAGCGCGATGGCATCGAGGCATCCGGCAAGACCTGGAGCGCCGAGGAAGAGGCCGCCTTCAAGGCGCCGATCCGCGAACAGTACGAAAGCCAGGGCCACCCCTACTATGCCAGCGCCCGCCTCTGGGACGACGGCATCATCGACCCGGCCGACACCCGGCGCGTCCTCGGCCTCGGTCTGTCTGCCTCCATGAACGCCCCGGCCGAAGACACCAAGTTCGGCATCTTCCGGATGTAAGGAAAAATCATGTTTACGACACTTGAAATTGAACTCACCGGCAAGGTCGCCACGATCTGGATGAATCGTCCGGACATGCACAATGCCTTCGACGAAACCCTGATCGCCGAACTCACCGCCGCCTGCGTCGCCCTCGACGAGGACAAAGACGTCCGCGTTGTCGTCCTCGCCGGACGCGGCAAGAGCTTCTCGGCCGGCGCCGACCTCAACTGGATGAAACGCGCCGCCAACAACGGCCTCGACGACAACCTCAATGACGCCCGTGCCCTGGCCAACATGCTGCGCGTCCTGGCCGAGATGAAGAAACCGACCATCGCCCGCGTCCAGGGCGCCGCCCTGGGCGGCGGCACCGGCCTGACGGCGGCCTGCGACATCGCCGTCGCCTCGACCAAGGCCTTCTTCGCTACCTCCGAGGTCAAGTTCGGCATCATCCCGTCGGCGATCAGCCCCTATGTCGTGCGCGCCATCGGCGCCCGCCAGGCCTACCGTTACTTCCAGTCGGCCGAGCGCATCGACGCCGCCCGCGCCCGCGAACTCGGCCTCGTCCATGAAGCGGTCGAGCCGGAGCAACTCGACGCCAAGGTGCAGGAAATCGTCGATGCCCTGATCGTCGGCGGCCCACTCGCCCAGGCCGCCGCCAAGGACCTGATCCGCGCCGTGGACAACCAGCCGATCAACCACACGCTGGTCGAGGACACCGCCCACCGCATCGCCCACCTGCGCGCCACGCCGGAAGCCAAGGACGGCATCGCCGCCTTCCTCGACAAGCGCCAGCCGGGCTGGCTCGCGGAGTAATCGCCATGTTCAACAAAATCCTGATCGCCAACCGCGGAGAGATCGCCTGCCGGGTCATCAAGACGGCCCGCCGCATGGGTATCCGCACCGTTGCCGTCTATTCCGAAGCCGATGCCAATGCCCGTCACGTCCGCCTCGCCGACGAGGCCGTGCTGCTCGGCCCGGCCGCTGCGCGCGAGTCTTATTTGGTGGCTGACAAGATCGTCGAAGCCTGCAAGCGCACCGGCGCCCAGGCAGTGCATCCCGGCTACGGCTTCCTCTCCGAGAACGCCGACTTCGCCGACGCGCTGGCCGCCAACGGCATCGCCTTCATCGGCCCACCGGCCTCGGCCATCCGCGCCATGGGCTCCAAGTCCGAAGCCAAGAAGCTGATGGGCGCCGCCAACGTGCCGCTGACCCCGGGCTACCACGGCGACGACCAGACACCGGAACTGCTGCACAAGGAAGCCGACGCCATCGGCTACCCGGTGCTGATCAAGGCCGCCGCCGGCGGTGGCGGCAAGGGCATGCGCCTAGTCGAAAAATCCGCCGATTTCCCCGATGCGCTGGCCTCCTGCAAGCGCGAAGCGATTTCCAGCTTCGGCGACGACCACGTGCTGATCGAGAAGTACATCACCAAGCCGCGCCACATCGAAATCCAGGTCTTCGCCGACAGCCACGGCGACTGCGTCTATCTCTTCGAGCGCGACTGCTCGGTGCAGCGCCGCCACCAGAAGGTGCTGGAAGAAGCGCCGGCCCCCGGCATGACCGACGCCCGCCGGCACGAGATGGGCAAGGCCGCCGTGGCGGCTGCCAAGGCGGTCGGCTACGTCGGTGCCGGCACGGTCGAGTTCATCGCCAACCAGGACGGTTCGTTCTATTTCATGGAAATGAACACCCGTCTGCAGGTCGAGCACCCGGTCACTGAAATGATCACCGGCCAGGACCTCGTCGAATGGCAATTGCGCGTCGCCGCCGGCCAGCCACTGCCGCTTGCCCAGGAACAGCTGCAGATTCGCGGCCATGCCCTCGAAGCCCGCATTTACGCCGAGGACGCCAACAAGGGCTTCCTGCCCTCGACCGGCAAGCTCGTGCGCCTGTCGCCGCCAGCTGAATCGATCAATGTGCGCGTCGACACCGGTGTCGAGGAAAGCGACGAGATCACGCCCTTCTACGACCCGATGATCGCCAAGCTCATCGTCTGGGACGAGCACCGCGACGCTGCCCTCGCCCGCATGCGCAAGGCGCTGGCCGATTACCAGGTCGCGGGGGTGACGACCAACATCGACTTTCTCTCCCGTCTCGTCGCCTGCCCGGCCTTCGCCGGCGCCGACCTCGACACCGGCCTGATCGAGCGCCAGAAGGACTTCCTCTTCCCCGCCGTCCAGGCCGTGCCGCGCGATGCCCTGCTCGTCGCCACGGTCGGCGAGCTGCTCTGGGAACAGCATGAAGCCAAGGTGGCCGCCAAGGCCAGCGGCGACCCCTGGTCGCCCTGGCACGCCCGCGATGGCTGGCGCATGAACCTGTCGGCCGCGCGCACCATCAGCTTCAAGGATGGCGAGGCGCTGGTCGATGTGCAGGTGCGCTATCACCGCGACCAATGGCAAATCACCCTGGCCGGCGAAACCACGCTGGCCCGCGGCAAGAAGCTGGAGGGCGACCGCTTTGCCGTCGAACTCGACGACCGCCGGCTGATCGCCTCGGTCGTCGCCGTCGACGACAAACGCAGCATCTTCCTCAATGGAAGCACGCACTCACTCCTGCGCGATGACCCATTGCACCGCGTCGATGCCGGCGACAGCCACGGCGGCGGGCTGACCGCGCCGATGCCCGGCAAGGTCGTCGCCCTGCTCGCCCAACCCGGCCAGAAGGTCGAGAAAGGCACGCCGCTGCTGATCCTCGAAGCGATGAAGATGGAACACACCATCACCGCCCCCGCCACCGGCACCGTCAAGGCCTTCTGCTATGCGGCCGGCGAACAGGTGGCCGACGGTGCGGCGCTGGTGGAATTCGAAGGAGAAGGCTGATGCTCCCTAAGCGCGTCAAGATCGTCGAAGTCGGCCCGCGCGATGGCCTGCAGAACGAAAAGCAGGTCGTCCCGACCGAGATCAAGATCGAACTGATCGACCGCCTGGCCGAGGCCGGGCTGTCGGTGATCGAGGCCACCTCCTTCGTCTCGCCGAAGTGGGTGCCGCAGATGGGCGACAACGCCGCCGTGCTGGCCGGGATCAAGCGCCGGCCCGGCGTCACCTACACCGCGCTCAGCCCCAACCTGCAGGGCTTCGACGGTGCCGTGGCGGCCAAGGCCGACGAGGTGGCGATCTTCGCCGCGGCCTCCGAAAGCTTCTCGAAGAAGAACATCAACTGCAGCATCGCCGAAAGCCTGAAGCGTTTCGAGCCCGTGGTGTCCGCTGCCTCGGCACTCGAAATCCCGGTGCGCGGCTATGTTTCCTGCGTCGTCGGCTGCCCCTACGAAGGCGATATCGCGCCGGAACAGGTCGCTGGCGTGGCGAAAACCCTGTTCGACATGGGCTGCTACGAGGTCTCGCTCGGCGACACCATCGGCGTCGGCAACCCGGCCTCGGTCCAGCGCATGCTCGAGGCCTGCGCCCGGGCCGTGCCGATGGCCAGGCTGGCCGGTCATTACCACGACACCTACGGCATGGCGATTGCCAATATCCACGCCTCGCTGCAGATGGGCCTGGCGGTATTCGACAGTTCGGTGGCCGGGCTAGGCGGCTGTCCCTACGCGAAAGGCGCCTCCGGCAACGTGGCGACCGAGGATGTCGTCTATCTGCTTCAGGGCCTGGGCATTGAAACCGGCATCGATCTGGCTAAACTGGCGGCTATCGGCGACTGGATTTCCAGCGCCATCAATCGCCCGAATGGCGCCAAGGCCGGCCGGGCACTCTGTGCCAAAGCCGCCGTGTGAGTTTTCTTTCCGCCGTCGCCGATCTGCTGAAACCGCCCCCGCCGCCCGAGCCCCGGCTCCAGGCGGCGTTGACGCGGGTGATCGGGATGGTCGATCCCTTCCTGCGCGCCCTGCCCAACCTGGAGCGCCAGCTCGCACCGGCGGTCGAACATGCCCTCGGTTATTGCGAAGGCCTGGTCGCCTCCCTCCCGGGGCCAATTGCCATTGATCGCCGGGCCTTCGGGGCCGATCCGCTGGTTCATGCCCTGTTTGCCACGGCCGGCGACATCGATGAAATGCTCGGCCGCAGCCAGGCCATCCGCGACACCATCGACCACCCCGAATCCTGGCGCGGCGACCACTTCCACGCCATGCTCGCCGCCCGGCGCCAGCAGAAGAAGCAGTTCGGCATGGCGCAGCAGGGTGACATCATCCGCAACGACGTGGCCCAGGAAGTGCTGTTTTTCGCCGACCAGACCCTGGTCGAACCGAGCTGCGATCTCGAAACCACGCGCCAGCGCCTGCGCGAAAAGGCGCTCGAAAGTCTGCTTCACAGCTTCAATTCGCATGTCGAGGCCCTGCGCCGCGAACGCCAGGGACTGCGCACCGATGCGTCGCTCGAACAGGCCCAGTTGGCACGCCATTGCGACAGCGCCGACGAACGCTGCACCGTCCATACCCGCCACCTCGCGGAACTCGACTTCCGCCTGCGCCAGAGCGCCGAGGCGCTGATGCCGGAAAATCTCGCCCAGACCCTGATCGATTTCCTGCTCGCACCGGAAACCGCACTCCGCCTGCGGCCGGTCAGCGTCACCGTGGACCGCCTCGGCATCGTGCATGGCGAAGCGGATGCGGACATTCAGCTCGATACCCTGCAGTTTCCGGAACTAATCACCCGCGACCGGCGTCAGCATATCGCCATGCTCGTCACCATTCCCTGCAAGGATGCCCTTGTCGCCGTGGAAAGGGCGCGCGACCGCCAACACCGTTACCTGATCATCTAATGCTCGCCTCACCCTGCATCAACGTCTGCAAGATGGACCCCGCCAGCAAGCTGTGCACCGGCTGCTACCGGACCATCGATGAAATCACCGTCTGGTCGCGCACCGACGACGCCGAGCGCGCCCGCATCCTGGCCGCCGTCGCCCGCCGCCGCGACGAGCAGGCCACCCTGAACGCCGAAGCGCGCGGCAACTGAACTGCCGGAACCCTCATGGAAAACCAGGAAGAAGAACTCTACCAGTGCGTCGGCGTCTGCATGGCCGACCCCGACTCCGGCTACTGCCTCGGCTGCGGCCGCCCGCCGCTCGGTGAGCCGGGCATCGTCGCGGAAGTTGTTGCCACCGACAGGACGCCGCAGCACGCCGACCCGGACAGCCCGGAATGAAACTCGAGCTCCCGGCGTCGCTGCTCGTCCTCGAGCGCGGCTGGCTGTCGGCCAACAACATCCTCTTTTACGAGGGCGAGAATGCGACGCTGGTCGATAGCGGCTACGTCACCCACGCCGCGCAGACGGTCGAACTGGTCGACAATGCGCTGGACGGCCGCAAACTCAAGCGCCTGATCAACACCCACTCGCACTCCGATCATATCGGCGGCAATGCCGCGCTGCAGGCGGCTTTCGGCTGCGAGGTCATCGTCCCCGCCGGGCTGCACGCGGCGATCGCCGACTGGGACGAGGATGCCCTGCTGCTCTCGCCGCTCGGCCAGCAGTCGGCGCGCTTCCAGCACGACAGTCTGCTCGGCGCCGGCAACGAGATCGAGATGGGCGGCCTGAACTGGAAGACCCTGGCCGTTCCCGGCCACGACATGGAAGCACTCGGCTATTACAACCCGGAGAAGCGCATCCTGATTTCCGGCGATGCGCTCTGGGAAAACGGCTTCGGGGTCATCTTCTCGGAACTGCTCGGCGAGGCCGACGGCCTGGCCAGCACGCGGGAAACCTTGCAGATGCTGGCCAAACTGCCGGTCGATATCGTCATCCCCGGCCACGGCAGCCCCTTCGCCAACGTCGACGCCGCCCTCGAGCGGGCATTCCGGCGGCTCGACATGTTTACTGCCGAAATCGACAAGCTGGCCTGGCATGCGATCAAGGTCATCGTTTCCTTCGCCATGCTCGAACGGCGGCGGCTGCCGGTGGAACAGTTCCGCCAGTTCGTCGTCGGCCTGCCCTTCGCGGTCGATGTCAATCGGCGCTATCTTGGTCTCGACGATGAAGCTTTGGTCGCCCGCGTCGAACGCGACCTCCTGCTGGTGAACGCCTTGCGCCGCGAAGGCGGGGATATCGTCGCCGGCTGATATCCGCTGGTTTCCGCCAATTCGGAGTCGTAAAATGAAATCCTTATATAGGGAGGATTTCACCATGACTTTTCGCAATCGCCTCCTTCTCGGGATGGCGCTGATCATGGCTGCTTTCATGGCTGCGATAGCCGTCTCGTACACTGGCCTGCGCGCCACTTCGGCACAGTTCGGCACTTTCCTCGACGGGGTGGGAGCGCTGCATAGCAGCTACCAGGACATGTACGCCCAAGGCCTGCAGATGGGCCAGGCCTTGCGTAACATCGTTCTCGACCCGGCCAACCCGAAGGCTTATCAAAATCTCGAAAAGGCCCGCAAGGACTTCGCGACGGCCCGCGAAGCCGCCGTCGCGGCGAGCGCCAAGGTCGACGATTTCAGCGCCCTCATCAACCGTCTCGGGCCGCTCGCCGCCGCCCAATCCGAAGCCCAAACGGCAGTCATGGCAGCCCTCAAGGCTGGCCAGATCGAGGAAGGCAAAAATCTCATCAACAGCCGCGAAACGCCCGCCTGGCGCACGCTCAAGCAAGCCCTGCTCGATGATCTCGACGCCCTGCACAAACTGACCGACGCCCGGCGAGCCGAAGTCGAGGGCAAGGCCGAGCGACTACAGGCGATCACTCTCGGTCTCGCCCTGCTGGCGGTCGTCATCGGCATCGGCAGCGTCGTCACCACCCTGACCTACGTTCGCCGCGAACTGGGTGGCGAGCCGGCTTATGCCAGGACGGTTGCCAACGCCATCGCCACCGGCGACCTGACCCAGCCGATCAGCCTGGGCGACAACGAACGGGGCAGCCTGCTCGCCGCACTTGCCACCATGCAGGAGCACCTGCGCGAATTGGTTTGCGCCCTGGCGAGCCACGCCCGCGAGGTGGGCGAGACGGCGCGGCAACTGGGCGAGGCAACCGATCAAGTCGCCGCCGGCAGCCAACAGCAGATAGGCCGCGCCGAGGAAATGGTCGGCAATGTCGACAACCTCGCCACCAGCCTGCGCGACGTGATGGCTGCCGTGACCGAGGCGGAAAGGATCGTCGGCGAGTCGCAAGTGATATCGGACAGCGGCGCCAGCCTTGCCGGCAAGGCTGCAGGGGAAACCGGGGCAATGGCCGGTTCGGTACGCCAGACGGCCAGCCATGTTCAGGATCTCGGCGCCCAATCTGCCCAGATCAACTCGATTCTCGGCGTCATCTCGGACATCGCGAGCCAGACCAACCTGCTTGCCCTCAATGCCGCCATCGAGGCGGCGCGAGCCGGGGAACAGGGGCGCGGTTTCGCGGTGGTGGCCGACGAGGTGCGCAAGCTGGCCGAACGAACGACGCAATCGACCGCGGAAATTTCAGCCATGGTCGACAGCATCCAGTCCGGCACCCAACGTGCCGTCGCCGGGATGGAATCGGGACTGCTTCAGGTTGGTGAAAGTGTCGAACTCTCCAACCAGGCACGCGAGGCCTTCGATCGCATGAATGCCAGCACGCTCCGGGTCAACCAAGTTGTCCAGCAGATCGCCAACGCCATCAGGGTCGAGAATGCCAACGAGCAGGCCATCCACAGCCATGTGGAAGAAGTCAGCAGGCTCATCGCGCAGAACGATGCCGCCATGCAGAATGTCGTCAGTTCAGCGGACCGCCTCAAGACGACGTCAGCAGCATTGAATCAAGCGGTTGCACGCTTCCGGGTCTAGGCGTGCTCATCCCCGGTGAGCGTCAGACGCCCGGGGACGCCGCTTCAGGCCTTCGGCAACGCCCGCTGGATCAGCCTGACCCAGTAATTGACGCCGAGCGTAAGCAGCTCGTCGTTGAAATCGTAATGCGGATTGTGCAGGGTGCAGCCACCGGTGCCCGGGCCGTTGCCGAGCCAGACGTAGCAGCCCGGCTTTTCGCGCAGCATGTAGGCAAAATCCTCGGCCCCCATCGACGGCAGCGAGTCGGTCAGCACATGCTCGCTGCCGAATACCGACATTGCCACTTCACGACAGAAAGCTGCCTCGGAAACGCTGTTCACGGTCGGCGGATAGCGGTGGTCGAACTGGACGCCGATCTGCGCCCCGTTGGCGGCCGCGATGCCGCTGCACAGGCGCTCAACGGCGCGCTCGATGGCTTCCTGGACTTCCGGCTTGAAGCTGCGGATGGTGCCGCGCAGGACAACCTCTTCCGGAATGATGTTCCAGGCCTCGCCGGCGTGGAACTGGGTGACGCTGACCACGGCCGCGTCACAGGGATGCAGCGTGCGGCTGACCACAGTCTGCAGCGCCTGCACGAGTTGCGCCCCGGCGACGATGGAATCGACGCCCTGGTGCGGCATGGCGGCATGACAGCCGTGGCCGCGCACATGGATTTCGAAGCCGCAGGTACCGGCCATGACCGGGCCGGGCATGACGGCCATGGCGCCAACCGGAATACCCGGCCAGTTGTGCAAGCCGAACACGGCCTCGACCGGGAATTTCTCGAACAGGCCGTCCTCGATCATCACCGCCGCACCACCTTCGGATTCCTCGGCCGGCTGGAAGATGAAGACGGCGACGCCGTCGAAGTCCGGGTACGCCGCAAGGTAGCGCGCCGCACCAAGCAGCATCGCGGTGTGGCCGTCGTGGCCGCAGGCGTGCATTTTTCCGGGATGCCGCGAATGATGCGGGAACTCGTTCATCTCGGCGAGCGGCAGGGCGTCCATGTCGGCACGCAGGCCGATCATGCGGTCGGACGTACCGGCGCGCAGGACGCCAACGACGCCGGTTTTGGCCAGGCCGCGATGTACTTCCAGGCCGTAGCGCTCCAGTTCGCGGGCGACGATGTCGGCCGTGCGGTTTTCGTTGAAGGCCAGTTCCGGATGGGCGTGGATATCGCGCCGCTGCGCCGTCAATTCGCCCAGGAACGGCAGATCAAGCAGGGGAAGGGTCGGGGGCATGGGGGTCTCCTTGTTTTGGCCCATTATGCCCAAGCTTGCCTGCATGCGCAGCCTTCATTATGCTGCACTGCATGAAACTCGTTCTCATCAGCGGACTCTCCGGCTCGGGCAAGTCGGTCGCCCTCAACCTGCTCGAAGATTCCGCCTATTACTGCGTCGACAACCTGCCGGTGGTGATGCTGACGGTGCTCGTCCGCATGCTCAAGGAAGAGAACATCGACAAGGTAGCCGTCGCCATCGACGCCCGCTCCGGGCACGGCATCGAACTGCTCCCGGAGAAACTGGAAATGCTCCGGGAGGATGGCGTCGATCCGACCTTCCTCTTCCTCTACTCCAACGAGGAAACCCTGCTCAAGCGTTACTCGGAGTCGCGCCGCCGCCATCCGCTGGCCACCACCGAGCAATCGCTGGAGGAGGCCATCCGGGCCGAACGCACGCTGCTCGAACCGATTTCTGGCCTCGGCCACCGTATCGACACCAGCGGACTCAAGGCCAACGCCCTGCGCGAATGGGTGCGCCAGTTCATCGAAGCCGAACCCGGGCGGGGCCTGACGCTGATGTTCGAATCCTTCGGCTTCAAGCACGGCATTCCGCTCGATGCCGACCTCGTCTTCGACGTGCGCTGCCTGCCCAATCCGCATTACGACGTCAATCTGCGCCCCCTGACCGGGCGCGACCAGCCGGTCATCGAATTCCTCGAAGCCGAGGCCGAAGTCCGCCAGATGCGCGACGACATCGCCCGCTTCGTCGCCACCTGGCTGCCCTGTTACATCAAGGACAACCGCAATTACCTGACCGTCGCCATCGGCTGCACCGGCGGCCAGCACCGCTCGGTCTATATCGCGGAATGGCTGGCTCGCGAATTCGCGCAGCGCGCCCGCGTCCTGGTACGTCACCGGACCCTGGCCGGCGGGTGAAACCCTGGCTTGCCCTGATCCGGCCGGGCGACTGGCTGGTCATGCTCGGCAGCGCCGCCCTGGTCGGCAGCAGCATTTCCGTTTTCTGGCAGGGAGGCCTGGCTGACCGGGCGATCATCCGCCAGGAGGACAAGGTCTTCGCCGAGGTCGACCTGCGCAACAAGCGCCAGCTCGAAGTCGATGGCCCGCTGGGCAAGACGCTGATCGCCATCGAACCCGGGCGCGCCCGCATCGTCAGCGACCCGGGACCACGCCAGTACTGCGTGCGCCAGGGCTGGCTGATGCGTCCCGGCGAGATCGCCATCTGTGCCCCGAACCGCGTCAGCCTGCAGATTGCCGGCCGGACCAAGGTCTATGACTCGATCAGCTACTGAACTCGCCGTCACCGAGGAAGACCGCCGGGTCGCCTGGCTGGCCACGGCCGCGGTCGGCCTGTCGCTGGTCGATGCGGCGATCCCGACGCCGCTGCCCGGGATCAAGCCGGGGCTGGCCAACATTGTCACGCTGGTCGTGCTCGCCCGTTATGGCTGGGGCACTGCGGTCTGGGTCAGCGGCCTGCGTGTGCTGGCCGGCAGCCTGCTGCTCGGCCACTTTCTCGCCCCCGGCTTCTTCCTCTCGTTGACCGGCACGACGCTCAGCCTGCTCACCCTCGGCCTCGCCCGTCACCTGCCGGCGCGCTGGTTCGGGCCGGTCAGCCTCTCCATCCTCGCCGCCTTCGCCCACATCGGTGGTCAGTTGCTGCTGGCCCGCGCCTGGCTGATTCCGCACGATGGCGTCTTCCTGCTCGCTCCGCTCTTCGGCGCCGCCGCCCTGGTCTTCGGCACCATCAACGGGCTGATCGCGGCTAAACTGCTGGCTGGACCCGCGCCCGAAGAAACGCCCCATGCCTAAGACCATCTGCCTCGCCCTGACCGGTGCCTCCGGCATGCCCTACGGCCTGCGCCTGCTCGAATGCCTGCTGGCCGCCAGCTGCAAGGTGCAGTTGCTCTACTCGCAGGCCGCTCAGGTCGTCGCCCGGCAGGAACTGGAGGTCGAGCTGCCGTCGCGGCCGGCCGAGGCCAAGGCCGCCCTGCTCGCCCGTTATCCGGCCGCAGACCCGGAACTGCTCTCGGTCTTCGGCCGCGAGGAATGGTTCGCGCCGGTCGCCTCGGGTTCCAACCCACCCGACGCCATGGTCGTCTGCCCCTGCACCATGGGCACCCTGGCCGCCATTGCCCAAGGCCTGGCCGACAACCTGATCGAACGCGCCGCCGACGTGGTGCTCAAGGAAGGCCACAAGCTCGTGCTTGTGCCGCGCGAAACGCCGTTCTCGATCATCCACCTCGAAAACATGCTGCGCCTGGCCCGTGCCGGTGCCGTCATCCTGCCGCCGAGCCCGGGTTTCTACCAGCACCCGCAGACGGTCGAGGACATCGTCGATTTCGTGGTCGCCCGCGTGCTCGATCAACTGGGCATCGAGCACACGCTCATGCAGCGCTGGGGCGCCTGATGGGCTGGTTCGACTTCGTCCGTTCTCCGGCCGGCGCCAGCGTCGAAACCCTGCGCATCCCGCTCTTTCCACTCAACACCGTGCTATTCCCGGACGGCATCCTGCCGCTCAAGATATTCGAGCAGCGCTACCTCGACATGGCCGCCGCCTGCATGAAGGATGGCTCGCCGTTCGGCATCTGCCTGATCGCCGAGGGCAACGAGGTCGGCGCCGCAGCGGCGCCGCACCCGGTCGGCACGCTGGCCACCATCGGCGACTGGGAAATGGAACAGCTCGGTATCCTGATGATCACCGCCCGCGGCGGGCGGCGCTTCCGCATCCTCGACAGCGAAACCGGGCCCGGCAACCTGCTGCTGGCCAATGTCGAACTGCTGGCCGACACCACGCCAGCCGCCGTGCCGCCCGAGCGCCTGCGCCTGTTGCCACTGCTCAAGCGCGTGGTCGGCGACCTCGGCCCCGAGCGCATCCCGGAGCCGCATCGCTACGACGAAGCGGAATGGGTCGGTTACCGGATCACCGAGATACTGCCGATCCAGAACCTCGCCAAGCAGAAACTACTGGAACTGGAAGACCCGCTGGCCCGCCTGGAAATCCTGGAAAAATACCTCGATCAGCGCAAGCTGCTCGGCTGACCTTCCGGCCTGCCGCGGCCGGAATCAAGGACCAGCCACCGGGGCCGGCCCACATCGACGATCAGAGAATTTCGGTAACTGCGTCGCGCTGCTCGAGTTCGTGACCGAAATCCGCGATTTCCAGCCCGAGGGCGTCGCGCGAGCTGATCACCCCGATCGGCCGGCCGAGCGGATCGATCACCGGCATATGCCGGAAACCGCCTTCGAACATCATGTGCAGGGCGTGGGCGAAGGGCTTTTCCGGCTCGATGGTCTGCGGGTTGTGCGTCATCACCTCATGCACCTGGGTCGTATTGGGATCGAGGCCCTCGGCAAGCACCTTGAAAGCCAGATCGCGTTCGGTGCAGATGCCGATCAGCTTGCCGTGCTCAGGATCGACCACCAAAACCGCCGCCGCCCCGTACTGTTTCATGTGCGCCGCCACCGCCCGCACGCTCTTCTCGGGGGTGGAGGTCAGCAAATCGCGATTCTGAATGACCTTGATTACCGCTCTGTTAGGCATGACAGTCTCCTTCTGCTGGGTTGGGATCAGATGAAAGACTGGGCCAAAACGATAAAGTTCTTGCTTAATATGAAATTAATTTACTAGTTAACAATTTGTCAGATCAGGCCAGACAATCACCGACTGCGGCTCGGCGGTAACGATCAGCCCAGCTTGCCGTGGCCGGATCGCCCTCGGCTGGCGCCCAAGGCGCGAAATCCTTGTCGCTGAGCGGCGAATACGGCCCCGGCTTGAACTCGAACATCACCGACCCCGGCTTCAGGGCGGTCAGCGCGTGCCAGACGCCCGGCGGAATCTCCACCGCGAGCGCCCCGCCTGCGGCGTCCAGTTCGACCCGTTCGACCACCCTTGCCTCATCATCGAACACCAGCACCGCCACCGCCCCAGCGAGAATCACGAACAGTTCCCAGCGCCCCTCGGCCAGGGCGTGACGGTGCGGCCGCACATAACTGCCTGGCTCGATCGCATTGAGAAAGCGCTGCACCGGATCGGCAAGCTCCGGATGCAAGTTGAAATTGGCCCGGCCACGCGGAGCAGTCGCCGCCATGCCCGACAAACGTTTTAGATCCCCGGAATCCACCACCTTCAACATGTAAAGCCTCCAATCGCCCGCGATGCGCCGAATGGCGGTGACTCAACCGCCATCCCCTTAACAGCCCGCATTGTGCCACCCCTGAAAATCCTGTCGCCATATCGAGCAGGATGCGGATAATCAGCTTTGCAGGCCAACGTCATCGACAAAGGAGGCAACATGGCAACCTACAAGGTGAAGTTCTACAAGGGCGACTATTACGACCGGCAACTGGCAGCCAACAAGGACAAGGCCGCCGCCTACATCGAGCACCACTTCAACAGCAGCGCCTCGAGCCAGCCCAATTACGCCGTCGTCGTCGTCGGCTCCAATGCCTCGCAAACCAGCCGCAACTGGGGGCGCTGGTACGCCAAGGCGATCTCCGAACAGTTCGGCTCCACGGTCGGCGGCGACCAGGGCATTCTGGTCGGAGGCTGGAACGGCCGCGGCGACGGCAACGTCAAGCACACCGACATGCCAGCCCTGCTGCTCGAACCCCTGTTCGCCAGCAACCCGCAACAGGCCGAAATCATCCGCAGCGAAAGCGGCCAAGGCATCCTCGCCCGCATCCTCGCCGAAAGCATCCGCCGCTTCTTCCCCAAGGGCGGGCTGATCGCCTTCAGCGTCGGCCACAAATACAAGACCAGCAGCCCGAAAGACCGCGGCGCCGCCCTCGCCGGCGGTGGCACCGAAGCCGACTACGCGGAGAAGGTCCTCAACAAGGCCGCAGCCCTGCTCACCGAAGAAGCCTTCGCCCCCTCCCCCCGCACCCTGCGGGTCATGCGGGGCGACCAGGTACTGTTCGAAACCATCGTCGACGAAGATGCCGACGTTTCGTGGTCGTCGGATCGGAATCTGCTGTTTATTCCGGAGTAATAGGCTGCCACGGACAAGAAAAAGCCAACCGGGTTCGGTTGGCTTTTTCTTTTGCAGATCAATGACCTGCCTGAATTCGATGTGGAGCGGGCGATGGGAATCGAACCCACGGCTCTAGCTTGGGAAGCTAGGGTATTACCATTATACGACGCCCGCTCTGGGCGAAAGGCTGCATTCTAAGCGCAGACGGCGCTCGGTTCAATCGCCGGCGGGGTCGGCGAGTTTGCGGTATTGGCCGGCGTGGAAAAGGATCGGAGCGAGTTCTGCGGTTTCAGTGAAGCGCTCGACGCGGCCGATGAAGATGGTGTGGTCGCCGGCGACATGGACCGTTTCGTTGGCGACTTCGAAGGTAGCGCAGCAGTTCGGGAAGACCGGGGCGCCGCCGAGGCCGTGCTGCCAGGGCAGGCCGGCGAAGCGGTCGGCCGGCCAGGTGGCGAAGCGGTTGGAAATGTCCTGCTGGTCTTCCGCCAGGATGTTGATGGCGTGATGGCTGGCGTGGCGGAAGGCCTCGAGGTTGTTCGAGCCGTTGTCGAGGCACCAGAGCACGAGCGCCGGGTTGAGCGAGACGGCGGAAAATGAATTGACGGTGAGGCCGATCGGGTGGCCGTCCTGGTCGATGGCGGTGACGACGGCGATGCCGGTGGCAAAGCGCCCAAGGGCGTTGCGCAGGGCGCGGGTGTCGGTCGTGGTTTGGGTCATCGCGGTCGTTCGGCTGGGTACTGGCGGAAAAGGCCGTATTATCCGTGCTCCCGCAGCACTCGTCGAGGCAGAATTTGGCCGCCCCTCCCTCCTTCAGCACCACCCTGATCGCCTGGCAGAAGACCGCCGGCCGCCATGGCCTGCCCTGGCAGAACACGCGCGATCCTTACCGCATCTGGCTTTCGGAAATCATGCTGCAGCAGACGCAGGTGGCGACGGTGATTCCGTATTACCAGCGATTCCTCGGCAGCTTTCCCGATGTCGCGGCCCTGGCGGCCGCCCCGATCGAGGCGGTAATCGCCCACTGGGCCGGCCTCGGCTACTACGCCCGGGCGCGCAACCTGCATCGCTGCGCGCAATTGGTGGTGAGCGATCACGGCGGCGCGTTCCCCTGCACGGCGGAGGAACTGGAACAACTGCCCGGCATCGGCCGTTCGACGGCGGCGGCGGTGGCGGCTTTCGCCTTCGGCGAGCGGGCGGCGATTCTCGACGGCAACGTCAAGCGTGTACTCTGCCGGCAATTCGGGGTTGAAGGCTTCCCCGGGCAGGCGACGATTCATGACCAGCTCTGGCGACTGGCTGAAAGCCTGCTGCCCGAGGCCGATATCGAAGCCTACACGCAGGGGTTGATGGATCTCGGGGCTACCGTCTGTACGCGCACTCGGCCACGCTGCGAGGCCTGCCCACTGAGTTCCACCTGCATCGCCCGGCGCGATGATCGACAAGGGGAACTGCCGGCGAGCCGGCCTCGCGCCGCCGTGCCGGAACGAGCGGCGAGCTTCGCGCTGATCGTCGACGGCCGCCGCCTGCTGCTCGAGCGCCGACCACCCAGCGGCTTGTGGGGCGGCCTGCTGGTACCACCGGAAGGCGATGTGAAAGACACTGCCGCCCGACTTGGCCTTAATTTAGTTAGCGAGCGCACACTGCCGCCTCTAAAGCATACATTCACGCACTTTCGCCTGACCCTGAACCCGGTTCTTTGTGAGGTAACCAAGGCTTGCCAACTTAATGAGCCAGGCCTCGAGTGGGTAGAACTGGATTTAGCGGACAAGGTCGGCGTGCCGGCGCCGATTGCCAAGCTGATCAGGCAGGTTGCCAACGCACGGGACTGAGGCCCCAACGCTCGAAACTTTCAGCACGGATGATCTGGCCATAGTGATTACCCACTTTACGCGCCAGGTCAACCGCCGTGGGGGTGACGTACTGCTTGCGGCCGGTGTGGTAGATGACGCGCACGATGGGCGTCAGCAGATTATCGTGGTGCAACTCCTCGACCACGCCGAGGTGCCCGCTTTCGAGCAGGACCAGGGTACCGACCGGATAGATACCGACGGTGCGCACGAAGGCGGCGACCAGCGCCGGGTCGAACTGGGTGCCGCCCTGGTCGTAGAGCTGGCGCAGTGCATGCGAGGGCGAGATGGCCGGGCGATAGGGGCGCTCCGAGGTCATCGCGTCGTAGGTATCGACGATGGCCGCCATCCGGCCGGCCGTGGAAATTTCGTCACCGGCCATCCGGTAGGGATAGCCGCAGCCGTTGTAGCGCTCGTGGTGTTCGAGGACGACGGCAATCGAGGTTTCGGGCAGGCGTGCGGTGGCTTCGAGCACGGCCAGGCCTTCCTCGACATGGCTTTGAACGACCGAGTATTCGGCCTGGGAGAGCATGCCCGGCTTGGTGATCAGCCGGGCGTCGATGGCCGACTGACCGATGTCCTTGACCATGGTGCCGAGCGCCAGCTTTTCGAGTTCCGGATGGGGCATGCCCTGCTGCTGGCCGAAGGCGATGATCAATGCGGCCGTGGCAACGGCATGTTCGGTGGCATAGGCTTCGGCCTGCTTGAGCCGGGCCAGTGGCGCCAGGGCATCGGGGTTGCGGACGACCGATTCGATCATCTTGCCGACCACGGGCTCCAGCCGGGCGGCATCGACTGTGCGACCGGCCCGGGCGGCCAGCATGAGGTCGGTCACCGTTCCGTTTGCCTCGCTGATCAGGCGGCTGGCCCGCCGCCTTTCCTCGCCGAGCGAGACAGTCTGCGGCACAGCCTTGAGCCGCTCGCTGAGCGTCATGAACTTGCGTTCCGAGGTAACGATGCGGGGTGCCGGCTCGGGTTTTGGCGGCAGATCGATACCCTTGCTGGTATCGATGCTGACTTCGACGATGCCTTCCTCGCGCATGCGGGAAATCTGGGCTTCGTCGTGCACCTGGAATTTCTGCCGCCAGAAGGAGTGATCCAGCCAGTGCCGGTGCAGATCCACGACATACATGCCGGGGAGGACCTGATCGACCGGAATCTTGCGGATCATGGCGGCCGTGCCTACTTGTCTTTCCCGGATTCGGCCGCGCGCTTCTCGGCCTTGGCTTTCTGGGCAGCGACCTTGGCCTCGTGCTCCTCGACCTTCTTTCGGTGCTTTTCGGCTTCGGCTGCCTTGCGCTTGGCACCCTCCGCAGCCTTGCGCTCCTTGTCGGCCAGGGTGGCGGCTTCCTTTTCCTCGGCCGCCTGGCGCTCGGCGGCGGTCTCCACCTTGCGCTGCTCCAGCTCCGCCGACTTTTCCGGCGCGGCCTCGGCCCGCCGCTTGTCCTTGTCGGCCAACTGTTCCTTCTTGACCTGGCGTTCGATTGCCTTGCCTTCGTTTTCGAGACGCCGGATTTCGCGGGTTGCCGCAATGTGCTCGTCGCGCGCATCGCTGCGGCAACTATTCACGAAGATGCGCTCGTAGCACGCCTTGTCCTTCTGCTTGAGCAGATTGTCGGCCGCCTTTTCGCGCTCGCGCGCCTCGGCCAGCATGGCGGCGGACTTGTCCAGGCGCTGCTGCCAGTCAGCCTGCTGCTCCGGGCTCGGCCCGCTTTCTTCGGCCAGCGCACCACCGGCCAGCAGACAGAGGATCAGGCCGGCAGCCAGTGATAGGGATCGATATTCCATTTCTCGTAATTCTCGAAGCTGGCGATGCGGTCCTGCACCTTGGCAAGATCGACAATCTCCGGCGGGATGTAGTGGCGCTGGCCACCGTGGTAGAAGACCCGGACGACCGGTTCGAGCAGGTTGCCCTCGTTCTGCTCGATGACGACGCCGAGACGCTTGCTGTCGAGCTGAACCAGGGTGCCGGTCGGGTAGATACCAATGGCGCGGATGAAGGCCTGTACCAGCTTGGGGTCGAAGTGGTGCTCACTCCATTCGAGCAGTTTCTTGAGCGCCTGGGTCGGCGACATGCCCTTGTGGTAGACGCGTTCGGAGGAGATCGCATCGTACACATCGACGATCGCGGCCATCTGCCCGTAGAGCGAAATCTTCTCGCCGGCCAGCTTGCGCGGGTAGCCAGTACCGTCGAAGCGTTCATGATGCTGGCCGGTGACTTCCAGCGCGATCTTGCTGATGCCCGGCGTCGCCTGCAACAGCACGACGCCCTGGGCGACGTGGCCCTGCATGCGGGCGAATTCGTCGTCGGTGAGCTTGGCCGGCTTGTTGAGGATGCTGTCGGGAATTTTCGCTTTACCGACGTCGTGCAGCAGCCCGCCGATGGCGATTTCCTTGATCACCTCACGGGAGAGTTTCATGCCGCGGCCGAAAGCGACGAGCAGGGCGCAGACGCTGACCGAATGCTCGAAGGTGTAATCATCGTGGTTCTTCAGGCGGGCCAGCGGCAGCAGGGCATCCTGGTTGCGGAAGATGGAATCGACCATCCCCTCGACCAAGGGCTCGACACGCTCGACCTGTATCTGCTGGCCGAGACGGATGTCATCCATCATGTTGCGGACGATCTTGTTGGCTTCGCCGTGCAGACGGCGGGCACGCGCCACTTCGTCCTTGAGCGCGGCGGTGACCGGCTTTTCCGGTTGCTTGGCAGCAATTTCCTGCAGCCGTCGGTCGAGATCGGCGCTGACCTCCTGCTGGGTACGCGCTTCCCAGACATCCGCCCCCTTCAGAGTATCGATATAGACCTCGCGAATGCCGAGGTCGTAAATCTTCTCCACCGTGGCCTGGTCGCGCACATGGAAAGCGTTGGAAATGAAGGGATGATCCAGCCAGCCACAATTGAGATCGTGGATATACATCCCCGGCTTGAGCTGGTCGGTGCGAATCTGCTTGATCATGGCGGCTACGCGTGGCGGATACGCCCGATTCTAGCGCATCGCTGCCGCTATAATTCGCCTCCTCATGATCGCCCTACGCCAAGTCACTTTCGCCCGCGCCGGCCGCCCGCTGGTTGTCGATGCCTCTGTCCAGATTCACCCCGGCTGGAAAGTTGGCGTCGTCGGCGCCAACGGCTGCGGCAAGTCCAGCCTGTTCGCCCTGCTCGCCAACGAATTGCACGCCGAATCGGGCGATGTCGAAATCCCGGCGAGCTGGCAGATCGCCCGCGTCGCCCAGGAAACCCCGGCCCTGCCCGATGCCGCCCTCGACTTCGTGCTCGACGGCGACCTCGAACTGCGCCGTATCGAGCGCGAACTGGCGGCGGCCGAAGAACGCGGCGACGGCGAGGCGATCGGCCACCTGCATGCCCGCTATGGCGAAATCGACGGCTACTCGGCCAAGGCCCGCGCCGCCGAAGTGCTGCACGGTTTGGGCTTCAAGGATGCCGACTTCCAGCGGCCGGTCGCGGACTTCTCCGGCGGCTGGCGCGTCCGCCTCAACCTGGCCCGCGCCCTCTCCTGCCGCGCCGACCTGCTGCTGCTCGACGAGCCGACCAACCACCTCGACCTCGACGCCGTCTTCTGGCTCGAAAGCTGGCTGAAGAACACGCCGGCGACGCTGCTCCTGATTTCGCACGACCGCGATTTTCTCGATGCCGTGGTCGGCCAGATCATCTCGATCGACTTGCAACGGCTGTCGCTGACCAGCGGCGGCTATTCCGACTACGAACGGGCCCGCGCCGCCCGCCTGGCCAACCAGCAGTCGGCCTTCGAAGCGCAACAGCGCGAGATCGCCCATCTCAACAGCTTCATCGAACGCTTCCGCGCCAAGGCGACCAAGGCGCGCCAGGCGCAAAGCCGGATCAAGACGCTGGAACGCATGGAGATGGTCGCCGCCGCCCACGTCGATTCGCCCTTCCACTTCAGCTTCCGCCAACCGAACGCCCTGCCCGACCCGCTGCTCAGCATCGAAAAAGCCTCGGCCGGCTATATCGACCGCAAGATTCTCGATAATGTCAGCATGGTGCTCCGCCCGGGCTGCCGCATCGGGCTGCTCGGCCGCAACGGCGCCGGCAAGTCGACGCTGATCAAGCTGCTGGCTGGCGCCGTCGCCCAGCAGGGCGGCGAACGCAAGGAAGCCAAGGCGCTCAACATCGGTTACTTCGCGCAGCACCAGCTCGAACAGCTGCGCCCCGACGAGTCGCCGCTGCAACATCTGGCCCGCCTCGAACCGACGACGCCGGAACAGGAGTTGCGCGACTACATCGGCGGCTTCGATTTCCGCGGCGACATGGCGACGCGCGCCATCGCCCCCTTCTCCGGCGGCGAGAAATCGCGCCTGGCCCTGGCCCTGCTCATCCGTACCAAGCCGAACCTGCTGCTGCTCGACGAGCCGACCAACCATCTCGACCTCGAAATGCGCGAAGCCCTGACCTTCGCCATGCAGGATTTCGAAGGTGGCATGGTCTTCGTCTCGCACGACCGCCACCTCTTGCGCACCTGCGCCGATGAATTGCTACTCGTCGCCGACGGCAAGGTCAACGAATTCGACGGCGATCTCGACGACTATGCCGCCTGGCTGGCCGCCCAGCGCAATGCTGAAAAGGCACCGGAGCCCGACATCGCCGCCGAAAAGAGCGAGCGGCTGCAGCAACGCGCCGATGCCAAGGCCAACCGGCAGGCGTTGCTCGCCCAGCGACGACCACTGGTCAAGGAAATCGAGCAACTGGAGCGGAAGCTGGCGAAGTGGAATGAGGAAAAGGCGGCGCTCGAAGCGCAGTTTGCCGATCCCGATTTCTACACCACGGTCGAGCGCAGCCGGAGCGAGGAACTGCACCGCCAGGCCAGCGAGCTTGGGGAGCAGATCGACGCAGCAGAATTGCGCTGGCTGGAAGTCCACGAAGCCTTGGAAAGCCTGCCGAACATCGATTGAACGCCCCCCGACAGAAGCGCCTATCCGCGCCATCAGCCGTCTATAATCAAAAGAGGGACTGAATCTGGGGGAACATCCGGATGCGGATGGGAAAAATTCTGTTGTTGTGCTGCTGCCTCCTGCTGGGTGGAGTCGGCAATCTCTTGGCGAATGAGGGCAAGCCAGCCGCCAAGCCGCTGACCGTCGGCCTGATGCCCTATCTGAGCACGCGCACCCTGCTCGCCAACTACCAGCCGATCGCAGTCGCGCTCGAACAATCGCTGAAGCAGCCCGTGCTGCTGCTCACCGCACCGGATTTCGACACGTTCGTCCGGCGCGTCTTCGACGGCGAATACGATATCGTGCTGCTCGCGCCCCACTATGCCCGGCTGGCCACCAAGGAATACGGCTACAACGCCTTGCTACTGCACAAGGCACCGATCCGCGGCGTGCTGATTTCGGGCCGCAACGCACCGCTCAAGAGTTTCGACGATCTGCGTGGCCAGATCATCTCGGTCGTCGACCGCAGCGCCCTGATCGCCGTGGCCGGCGTGCTCACCCTGGCCGATGCGGGCCTCCGGGAAGGTAGCGACTATCGCTTCGTGGAATCGGTGTCGCATTCGAGCGCCCTGCACAATACGATCTCGGGGCGATCGCGGGCGGCACTCGTGTCCTATTCGACGCTGATTCTGGCGCCCGAGGAATTGCAACGCGAAGCCGTCGTCTGGCGCGAGATCGCCACCGTTCCCGGCCAGTTCTACATCGCCCACAATCGCGTGCCGGCAGCCCGCCAGCAGGTGGTGAAAGCTGCCCTGCTCGCCTTCGAGAAGACCGCGGAAGGGCAACGTTTCTTCGAGAAGACCAGCCATGGGGGCTTCCGCGAACCGAGCAATGAGGATTACGCCCTGCTCGACCGCCTGCTGCCCGAAACCCGCCGCCATCTGGGCAATATCGCACGCTGATGCCAATGCCCCTCCTGCGCTCGCTGCGCAGCCGCCTGATTACACTGACCGTCATCGTCGAGGTGGTGATGATTTCGGCGATCGTCTGGAACAGCCAGCGCGTCGCCGAGGAACATATGGTCCGCCAGTTCGAGCTGCGCCGCGCCGAGATCAGCCTCCTGCTACAGGCGGCACTGGCCCCGGCGATGGCCCAGCGCGACTACGCAGCCGTCAGTGAAACCCTGCAGAGCGCCCAGAAGCTCCAGGGCATCGACTATCTGGTGATGTTCGACGAAGCCGGACAGCGAATCGCCTCCGCCCAAAGCTTCGCCGACGGAGCCCTGCCGGAGGCGCTCGATTTTCGCGTCGCCATCGTTATCGAGCAGCGCAAGTATGGTGAGTTGCAGGTCGGCATCGACCGGCGTTTTCTGCTCGAAGCCCGTCGCGAGATTTTCTCGCAGAACCTGATGCTGGCGATTGCCGGCATTCTTGCCTCCTCGCTGGCGCTCGGCGCTATCGCCCTCTGGTTGACCAAGCGTCTCGGGCGGCTGGCCGAGGCCAGCCACGACCTTGCCGTCGGCAAGGCATTCCGCGCCCTGCCGGGTAGCGGCAACGACGACATCGGCCAGGTGATCGCCGCTTTCAACGCCATGGCCATGGCGCTCGAGCGTCGTCTCGACGACCTGCGCTCGGCCGAGGCCCAACAACGGGCGCTGGCCCAAACCATCGATGCCGAACGCTCGCGGCTCGATGCTCTGCTGGCCACGATGCAGCTGGGCCTGGTTTTTGTCGACCAGGACGAACACATCTCCTACCTCAACCCCGCTTTCGCCAGCCTTTGGCCGGTAACGCTCGACATCCAGCCATCGGCAATATCGTTGCCCGAACTCCGGCAACGGCTGGCAGTCAGTCTGGTCGAGGCCAGCCGCGACGAACTGTTCGACGACCATGGCACACTGGTCGAACTGAATCTCCAGGAAGGACGGATCGTCACCCAGCACAGTATCCCGGTGACCAGCCGCGGCGGCGCCGAACTGGGCCGCCTCTGGATCTTCGAAGACGTCACCGGCGAGCATCAGATCGCCGAACGGCTGATCTACATGGCCGAACGCGACTCGCTGACCGGCCTGGCCAACCGCGCCCGCTTCTCGGCCGAACTCGACCGCCTGCTCGCCCGCTACCAGCGCGATCCGGGGCTGCGCGCCGCCCTGCTCTACTTCGACCTCGACGAGTTCAAGACGGTCAACGACAACTTCGGCCATCGGGCCGGTGACAACGTCCTGGTCTGCACCGCCAACGCCGTCGGCAACCTGATCCGCAGTGGCGAATCCTTCGCCCGCCTGGGCGGTGACGAGTTCGCCATCATCGCCCCCGGCGTCGATCTGTCCGGCGCGCAAGCCATGGCCGAGCGCGTACTGAAAGCCCTGACCGGACTGAGCTTCGAATTCGACGGCAAGCGGGTCAGCCTCACCGTCAGCATCGGCATCGCGCTGCTGCCGGATCATGCCGACAATGCCGAGGAACTCGTCTCGCGCGCCGACGCCGCGATGTACCAGGCCAAGCGAGGTGGCAAGAACTGCTGGCGGATCTATCGGCCGGATCTCGACGATTCCGGGCACATGCTCAGCCAGTTGGGCTGGAACGAGAAAATCCAGGCCGCCCTGGAGCAGGACCGCCTGGTGCTGCACTTCCAGGGGGTGCATGCGATTGGCACGCGCGCCATCAGCCATTACGAAGCTCTGGTCCGCATGGTCGATCCAGACAATCCAGGCGAACTGCTGTTGCCGGGCAGTTTCATCCCGGCCGCGGAGCGGACCGGCCGCATTGTCGACATCGACCGCTGGGTGCTGGGCGCCGCCATCCGCAAGCTGGCCGCATCACCGGAACTGCCCGGCCTGGCCGTGAACATTTCGGCACGCTCCTTCGACGACCCCGCGCTGGCTGGCGTGATCAGCGGCCTGCTCGCGGCATCGGGGGTCGCGCCGCGGCGCCTGATCATCGAACTGACCGAAACGGCGGCGCTCGCCAATATTCGGGATTCCGGCCGTTTCATCAGCGACATCCAGAAACTGGGCTGCACCGTCTGCCTCGACGACTTCGGCGTCGGCTTTTCTTCCTTCGCCTATCTCAAGCAGTTGTCGGCCGACGTGCTGAAGATCGACGGCATGTTCATCCGCAATCTCTGCAACGACCACCAGGACCAGGTTTTCGTCCGCGCCATCGTCGAGGTGGCGCGTGGCATGGGCAAGAAGACAGTTGCCGAATTCGTCGGCGATGCAGCCACCCTGGCCTTGCTTGGCGAACTCGGCGTCGATTATGCGCAGGGCTACTACCTTTCCTTGCCGATCGGCGAAATTCAGGCTCCCTGATCGGGTAAAATCGCCATTTTTGGCCGCCGCAGGGAGTTCATCGTGCAAATCGTCTGTCTCGACCTCGAAGGGGTCCTCGTTCCCGAAATCTGGATTGAATTCTCCAAGCGCACGGGCATTCCCGAGCTGATGCGTACGACGCGCGACGAGCCGGATTACGACAAGCTGATGACCTACCGCCTGAACATCCTGCGCGAGCACAAGCTCGGCCTGCTGGACATCCAGAAGGTAATCGCCGAAATGGGCCCGATGCAGGGTGCCCGCGCCTTCCTCGACAAGCTGCGCGAGGATTACCAGGTCGTCATCCTCTCCGACACCTTCTACGAGTTCGCCCATCCGCTGATGCGCCAGCTCGGCTGGCCGACGCTGTTCTGTCACTCGCTGGAAGACGACGCCGAAGGCATGCTGGTCGACTACCACCTGCGCATGCCCGACCAGAAGCGCGAAGCCGTCAAGCGCTTCAAGGAACTGAACTTCAAGATCGTTGCCGCCGGTGACAGCTACAACGACACCGCGATGCTCGGCGAAGCCCACGGCGGCATCCTGTTCCACCCGCCCGAGAATGTCATCCGCGAATTCCCGCAATTCCCGGTCGTCTACAACTACGACGACCTGCGCACGGAAATCGACAAGGCTTTCGCCAAGGCCTGAGGCCTTCGGCCCAAGCCTTGCGGCGAATGATTGGCCCCGCTCACTTCGTTCGCCGCCCCCCAAGGGGGCTCCGTCTCACTCTCTAAACTTGGTTGTTCCTAGCGCCATGCATAGCGACCGCTTCTACACACTGTCCGCCTCCTGTCCCGACCAGGTCGGCATCATCGCCCGCGTGTCCGGCTTCATCGCCGGCAACGGCGGCTGGATTCTCGAATCGAGCTTCCATTCCGATGCCCTGACCAGCCGCTATTTCATGCGCATCGAGATCAAGGCGAGTTCGCTGCCCTTCCTCCTCGCCGAATTCCGCGAACGTTTCCGCAAGGAAGTCGCGGAGCCGCTGCAGATGGACTGGCGGATCAACGACAGCGCGGTCAAGAAGCGCGTCGTCGTGCTGGTTTCGAAGCAGGAGCATTGCCTGTACGACCTGCTCGCCCGCTGGCAGGCCAAGGAGCTGGACATCGAGATTCCCTGCGTCATCTCGAACCACGACACCTTCCGTGGCTTCGTCGAGTGGCACGGTATTCCCTTCCATCATGTGCCGGTCACCGCTGACAACAAGGCCGGTGCCTACGCCGAGATCCAGCGCATCTTCGAGGATGTGCGCGGCGATTCGATGGTACTGGCCCGCTACATGCAGATTCTGTCGCCGGAACTGTGCGACGCACTGGCCGGCAAGATCATCAACATCCACCACAGCTTCCTGCCCAGCTTCGCCGGCGCCAAGCCCTACCACCAGGCCTACACGCGCGGCGTCAAACTGATCGGCGCCACCTGCCACTACGTGACCAGCGAGCTCGATGCCGGCCCGATCATCGAGCAGGACGTCATCCGCATCGACCACTCCGATTCGCCGGAAGACATGGTGCGCTACGGCAAGGACATCGAGAAGACCGTGCTCGCCCGCGGCCTGCGCTACCACCTGGAAGACCGGGTGCTCGTTCATGGCAACAAGACCGTGGTTTTCCGCTGAACCATGCTGATCAAACGCGACCAATCGCTGTTGCTCGTCGTCGATGTCCAGGCGAAGCTGGCCCCGGCCATCTTCGAGGGTGAGGCGGCGGTCGCCAACAATGTCCGCTT
>JAEUOD010000090.1 GCA_016791065.1 Dechloromonas sp.
GCGTCACCCGAGCCGCTCGGACAAACTGCGCAGCTTCCTCGACCAGGGCAACAATTAAGCTTTTGGGCCTGTAGCTCAGTTGGTCAGAGCAGAGGACTCATAATCCTTTGGTCCAGGGTTCAAGTCCCTGCGGGCCCACCATCAGCGTGCATCGAGCCACCCCGCGGGGTGGCTCGATGCATTTCGGGGTACCACCAAGCTGCCACTGCTACAATCAAAGCACCGCGTGAGGACAGCCAAGCATGGAAGCCAGGCAATTCATTCGACACCCGGTCAGTCTGCCGATCGAAGCCAGCAAGACGCCGGCAGAAGCCTACTGCCTGGGCGTCGGGGGACTGGCCTTCCGGACCGACCACAAGATCGAACCCGGCAGCTTCGTGCACGTCAGGATTCCTGCCGTCATCCCTGCGTTCGAGATCGACGCACGCGTCGTCTGGTGTCGCCACCGGGCAAGCCATATCGAATTGGGTGTCGAATTCCTGAGCGACCAGGATGCCTTTCGTGTGCGCATGGTGGAGCAGGTTTGCCACATCGAGCATTACCGTCAGAAAATTAGCGAGCTCGAGAACAGAACGCTCAGTTTCGAGGAGGCTGCACTCGAATGGATCGGACGATACTCGGCGACCTTTCCTCAACCCCTAGCGCAGCCCAAAGCCTGAGAAGGGCCTGCCCATTGCTTTGCCGAGCAGGCGCGAACATGACAAGATGAAGCCTGACTTTCCGACAGCGAGCCCACCCATGAAGCACTTTGCTATCCTCGTGTCAGCCGCACTCTGCTGCGCACCGCTCTCCGCCGGCCCTGCACCTTGGTACAAATGGCACAGCAACGAGGGCGAGTATGACGTCTGCGCCCAGTTCTCGCCGGGCGATGGATGGTTCATCATTAAGGGACCGTTCGAGGATGCCGCGTGCAAGAAGCTGCTTCCACGTTGATGCCAGGATGGTGCAATGCTCGTACAATCGAATTGCAACACCGACAAACAATTGTGGAGCAACGTCATGTTTCCTGAATACCGCGAACTGATTTCCAGCCTCAAGACAACGGACCGTCATTTCCAGACTCTTTTTGACCGCCACAACGATCTCGATCAGAAGATCAAGAACATGGAAGCCCGCATCGAACCGGGCACGCACGCCGAAATTGAAATCCTGAAAAAGGAAAAGCTTCAGCTCAAGGACCAGCTATATACGCAGTTGCGAGAAGCCAGCACGGCCTGAGTTTGCCCAGCAGCGCAGGCTCCCAGCCAGAAAGGCCATCGAACGCGATGGCCTTTTTCATTTTTGCCGCCCCTCCCTGCCAAGGCAAACCCTTCTACCGGCAACACCGAAAGCCATCAAGGCAGATACAAAAAAACAACAAAAAAACCTTAAAAAACTGTATACTTAGCGGTTTTCTGGTGTTCGCAAAAAGAGGCGCAAAGCCTTGGCCCCATGGCTGAAGTCCGGCGAACCCTCTCACAATCTGGCTCGGCAGCTTGCTGCGCTTCGGCAATTCCGCATTGCCGCTTGCTGGCGAAATGTCCAAAGTCAGGCGGCAGGTATCCTCGCGGACATGCCGCATCTTCAGTAAAGGATTGCATATGCACACAGCCCCGGTTTTCGAATACCTGAAGAAGCACGGCCAACTGCTCGATTCCGAAATCGCAGCGGCCACCGGTATTTCGCTGAAGGATGTGCGCGCCTCCCTGTCCGAACTTTCGGCCAAGGGCGACATTTCCCGCTGCAGCGTTATCACCTACAAGGACGGCAAGCCGATTGAAGGCTTCCAGTGCCGTGTTTCCGGCTACTTCCCCCGCCCGGCCCCAGGCCGCAAGCCCGGCGTCAAGTAAGTCGTCACGGATGGCGGCGTAACGCTCATATCGACGTTTACGCCGCTACCACCAAGGTTTTATCATCGGTGACATGAGAGCTGACGCGAAATGGACACCGACACCCGGCGCAATCGCCACCTACAAAGGGCGCACTGGCAGTGGCAAACGGCTGGTGCGTGTGCTTGCCGAGGCGGTTTCCGGCTGCATGTATATCGAGGCCATCGGCCGTAACGGCGCCAACGTGAAGTTCACGGTCAAGCGCGAAAGCCTGATCCAACCACAGCCGGATCTCTTCGACTGAAGCCACCTACGGGCGGTTTTCCAGCACCTCATACACAGCCGTCGCCACACGCGCCAACTCCGGCTTGCCAATCGTACCCGAGAGGGCATAGCCAAACTTGCCGTCGATCCAGTAGAAAACATTGACCTCGCCCTCACGGGCGAAACGGAAAGCCGTATCACGGTTCCGCGCGTTTTCAGTGGTGACGTACAGCGTTAGGCGCTGCCCCGCCCCGTCCTGATACATGAACTGTGCCACCGGACCGGCATTGCCCGGCAACAGGCGCCCCCCCACCAACTCATAGCCGAGCGAACCGAGTTTGGGCGGCGCCACCGGCGTTCCAAGGCGCTTCGACAGCCATTTCACCAGTTGTTCTTCCTGCTCTGCCGTCACTTCAACGGGTCGCCGCACATCAGGGCTGAACACGGCATGGGCAACCGCCGCCTGACGCGGCAATGGCACCGCCTGCGCCACACGGTAAGCGTTCTGAAAATGCGCATGCCCCAGCCAGCCGGCAACGCCCCCCAGCATGGCAACGAGCACACCAGCCGCAAGCGCCAGCCAGGTCCAGCGAGGAGAGCGCAAGCTTTCAGCATGCCGTGCCGAACGATCCGGAGTCACTACCGCCCCCGACTGTTCGCTCAGGCGTCGCAGATGCTCCGGTACTGGCTCATCGAGAAGCGGCGCAAAGGCCGCGCGCAAAAGCTCGCTCTGATCGCGATAGGCCTGCACCCGCGCCGCATCCTCGGGATGTTCCGCCAGGTAAGCCTCGACGTCGCCGCGCCGCGCCTGCGGCAGGCAGTCATCGACGTAAGCATGAAGTTCCGCTTCGTTCATCATCGTACAACTCGCAAACGGGCCGGCGAACGTCCCTCCAGAATCTGTCGCAAGCGTTCCCGCCCACGCGACAGGCGCGACATGACGGTACCGACCGGAATACCTAAGGCGCTCGCCACCTCTTCGTAACGCATTTCCTCCAGGGCAACCAGAAGCAGGACGGCGCGTTGATCCTCGGGCAACTGGGCCAGTGCGTTCGAGAGATCGTTCATCTCCAGTCCATCGCTTTGAGTCGCCCGCGTTGGCAATATCGCCGCATCATCCAGAGTCTGCGTCGGCACGCCGTGACGTCGTATTTGATCGACACGAATGTTATGCATGATGCTGAATAGCCAGGCACGCAGATCGCTTCCCGGACGCCATTGGGCGCGACGCTGCCAGGCGCGCTCCAGCGTGTCCTGCACCAGATCATCAGCCGCTGCGCGCTCTCCGACCAGCGCCCGGGCATATCGCCGCAGGCGAGGCATGGTCTCCTGGAGCGCGGCAGCGTCCATCGTGCGTCAGGGTTGCGCGACGCGCCAGACGTTGTTGAAACCGTCGCCGGTACGATCACCCGGCTTCTGGTCCTTGGCCCAGTAGTAGAGCGGTTTGCCCTTGAGCGCCCACTGCTTCTTGCCGTCATCGCGAGTGATGATGCTGTAGTCACCAGTCGCCTGATCGCCTTCCATGGCGTAGAGCGGCGGCCAGTTGGTCGCACAGGGGCCGTTGCAGACGCTCTTGCCACTGCCTGCCGCATCCTTGTCGAACGTATAGAGGGTCATGCCGTTGCTGCCGGTCAACACACCACCCGCAGCCATCGCCGGTGCAGCCGGGCGCGATGCGGTGGCGGAACAGGCGGCAAGCGATGCCGCAAGGATCGCAGCGCAGAAAAATTGATGCGTTTTCATTTCGATCTCCGTTGGTTGTGGGGTGCTACAACCTGATAAACGGAATGAACGCCCCGACTATTCCCGGTGACGGCAAAAAATTACGCATCGTCTGCCATCAGGCGCCACAGCGACGTTACCTCGACGGCGCGGGCAGCATGCAGCGGGTCGCTCCGATCCGCCGCCTTGGGATGGGCGGGCCGCGTATCGATGCGGCCGACGACCCGCAAGCGGCCCGCCCGAATCCATTCGAGCAGTTGTTCGCGGGAACGCAACCCAAGATGCTCGGCAAGATCGGAGATGATCAACCACCCCTCGCCGCCCGACGTAAGATGCGCCGCAAGACCCGACAAAAAGCCCCGCAGCATGCGCGAGTCGGGGTCATACACCGCAAACTCAATGGGTGAAGTCGGTTCGGCCGGCACCCAGGGAGGATTGCAGACGATCAGGGGCGCTTGTCCGACCGGAAAGAGATGCGCCCGTACCACCTCCACCGTCGCCCCGAGCCCCAGTCGCTCGATATTCTCACCGGCGCAGGCCAGCGCCCGCGGATCCTGATCCGTCGCCACCACCTTGGCAATGCCGCGCCGAGCCAGGACCGCCGCAAGTATCCCCGAACCGGTGCCGATATCGAATGCCAACTGACAGCCGGTAGGCAGGGGGGCCTTGGCGACCAGATCGACATACTCGCCCCGCACCGGCGAAAAAACACCATAGTGCGGATAGATTCGCCCCTCGACCGCCGGCACCGGAATGCCCTTCTTCCGCCATTCGTGCGCGCTCACCACGGCAAGCAATTCACGCAACGCCACCAGCGAATCCGCCTCGCCATCCTCTCCGTATGCCTCGACACAGGCCTGCCGGACATCCTGGGCCCTGGGCAACGGAATGCGGTAATCCGCCGCCAACGGAACCAGCAGTCGCCCAAGCAAGGCAGCCCGCCGCCCCTGTGTTTCCCGATGTCTTTGAAAAAGATCCTTAGCCAGCAAGACTTTCTTTTGTCCTGCGGGCCTTTTGTCGCGATCAGCCCGCCGCCCCAAGGCCTGAAGCAGGGTGCGCCCCCGCTGCCAATCGCCCCGCCAGAGAATGGCCGTACCTGCGGACAGCAGTTCGAAGCAGGCTTCCAGCCCCAGATGCTCGTCGCCGACGACGACTTTGGCATGAGGCGGCACAGCCGCCTCGGAACGCCAGCGGGCAGTGCGCTCGGCACCGGCCTCCGGCCAGTGGATAAGTGGAAAGGATATGGTGTCCATGGCGCATTGTAGGCGACAACGCCGGATGGGAACCTGACGTGATTGGCGCAAAACTTCACGCCGACTCAGCAAGAGGCGCCGTTAAGATCCGGTAACAGATTTACAGAACCGGATGTGCAAAGGGGGCACGATGGGCGACTCCACGACGACAGACTTCGAAGACGTCATCGAATCGGCGATGCGGCGCATTCCACCGGAAAGCGCCGCCGATCCGGCGCTTGCGCGAAACAGCCTAGGCCGGCGCGATTACGACCAGGCACTCGCTCATCGCCTGGCTCAACTCAAAATGGCCATGGGCGAACAAGATCAGCCGCAACCACGCCAATTTACAGCAACATCGGAATCCATCGACCCCGCAAAGCCGGCGCCCCGCCGTTTCGGCCTGGGTACATTAATGCTCACGGCCCTGATCTCCGCCTCAGGCGGTGGCGCGCTGGCGCTGGCCTATCTCGATCGCACGCAACAAGCAGCATTTTCCTCACCTGTACACGCGACCGCTTCGACACCGCTGCCGATAACGCCAGCACCATCGATCACGCCAGCAGCCGACACCCCGCCGCCCGACCATGCGGCCGAAATCCATGCCCGCCTTGAGGCCTGGCGTGCTGACTGGTCGCGTCGCAACAGCTCTGCCTACCTGAGCCACTACAGCCCAAGCTTCGTTCCAGCAGATGGTCGCAGCTACGAGAACTGGGCCGCATCGCGTCGAAAAAATCTGGAAAGCCGAAAAGACATTCACGTCGCACTCAATGCGGTGCAGGTGTCGCTTATCGACGAAACAACGGCCACTGTCCGGTTCGCCCAGGATTACGCTGCAGGCGGTTATCAAGAAACGGGGCAGCCGAAAACCCTGCAACTAAAGCGCCAGGGCGACCAATGGCTGATCGTCGGAGAGTGGCAGGGCGAGCCGCCAGCCCCGTCAAAGCGCTAAAACAGTGGAAAGCCGGCCGATAAGCCGGGTTCTGTTCCCCCCTTGCGGGGTTCGGCAATCATTCCTCTAGGCCTGCCGTCACCGACAGGCTCAAGCAACCTACCCGGAAGCAGCGCGGGCCACGCCCATGCTTCCCTATTTGGTC
>JAEUOD010000176.1 GCA_016791065.1 Dechloromonas sp.
CCATGTTGAATTGACGGGCACTTCCGCCGCGGCGACGGCTGCCGTCGTTTCCGGCAAGGTCGAGGCCGGGCGGACGTAGTCGGGGCCGACGGCGCAGCCGGTCAGGGCGATTGCTGCGGTCAACGCCAGAATCGGGCGAATTTTGAAATGCTTCGGGAGTAGGGAATGCATCTTAGTTTTCCTCCGACGGAGCGGTCGGCGCGTGCTGCTTGCCGTGTTCCACCCACTTGAAGAAGAGCGGGATGAAAATGGTGGCGATGAAGGTGGCGGCAAGCATGCCGCCGAAAACGCCGGTACCCATCGACTGGCGGGCGCCGGCACCGGCGCCGCTCGCCTTGACCAGCGGGAAGACGCCGAGCACGAAGGCCAGCGAGGTCATGATGATCGGCCGCAGGCGCAGGCGCGCCGCTTCGATCGCCGCCTGGACGGTGCTCATGCCTTCGTCGTATTTCTGGGCGGCGAATTCGACGATCAGGATGGCGTTTTTCGAAGCCAAACCGATCAGCACGACAAGGCCGATCTGGAAATAGATGTCGTTCGGCATGCCGCGCAGCCAGATCGCTGTCAGCGCACCCATCAGGGCGAAAGGCACGGCCATGACGACGGCGACCGGCAGCGACCACTTTTCGTACTGGGCGGCGAGGATCAGGAAGACCATGATGATGGCGAACCCGAAAGCCTGCAGCGACGAGCCGGAGGTGCGCTTTTCCTGGAAGGCTTGGCCGGTCCAGGCGATGCCGTAGCCGTCGGGGAGGGTCGCGGCAGCGACTTCCTCGACGATCTTGATGGCGTCGCCCGAACTGATGCCCGGCTTTGAGTCGCCCATGATCTTGGCAGCGATGAAGCCGTTGAAGCGTTCGACCTGCTCTGGACCAACAACGTTGCGGATGCGGGTCACGGCGGATAGCGGAATCATTGCACCGCTCGAGGCGCTCTTGACGTAGACCTTGCCGATGTCGTCGGCCTTCATGCGGTAGTTGGCCTCGGCCTGCAGCTGCACGCGGTAGACGCGGCCGGCCTTGTTGAAGTCATTGACGTAGAGGGTGCCCATCGTGCTTTGCAGCGTCGAATAGATGTCGGCGATCGGAATGCCGAGCGCAAGCGCCTTCTGCTCGTCAACCTCGACGAAGAGTTGCGGAATGGTCGGGCGGAAAAATGTTGAGATGCGCGTGAATTCCGGGTGCTTCTGCAGTTCGGCCATGAAGCCCTGGACCACCTCGTTGAGGCGCTTGGCATCGCCGTCGACGCGGTTCTGCACATAGACTTCGAAGCCGCCGGCGCTGCCCAGGCCCATGATCGGGGGGGGGTTGAAGACCAGGCCCATGCCGTCCGGCTGCATCATGCCGATGCCCATGAACTTGCCGGCCAGATCCTGCGCCTTGCCTTGCCGTTCGTCCCAGTCCTTGAGCGGGATGAACATGGTGCCGGCGTTGGTCTTGTTGCCGCCGCCGATCAGGTCGAAGCCGGAAACGATGAAGGTGTGCTTCACGGCCTCGTCCTGGGCGATCATCTGGCGCATGCCTTCACCGGTCTTCTCGGTGCGCGAGAGGGTGGCGCCATCCGGCAGCATGAGGGCGGAAATCAGGTAGCCCTGGTCTTCGGCCGGCACGAAGCTGCCCGGGATGATGCGGAAGAAGAGGGCAGTGACGCCAATCACGACGGCAAAGACGGTGAAGCCGATGATGCCGTGCTTGAGCGTGAAGCCGACGGTGCGCGTGTAGTTGTCGGTGAGGCGTTCGAACATCCGGTTGAACGGTGCGAACAACTTGTTCTCGGTGTGCTGGGCCTTGAGCAGCAGGGCGCACAGCGCCGGCGTCAGCGTTAGCGCGACGACGCCGGAGAGCACCACGGCGACAGCCACGGTGACGGCGAACTGTTTGTAGAGCTGACCGGCGATGCCGCCGAGGAAGGCGACCGGCACGAATACCGCGCAGAGCACCAGAACGATGGCGATCAGCGCGCCGGTGACCTGGTGCATGGCCTTGATCGCAGCCTGTTTTGGGGACAGATGCTCTTCGGCCATCAGGCGTTCGACGTTTTCGAGGACGACGATGGCGTCGTCCACCACGATACCGATGGCGAGCACCATGGCGAACAGGGTCAGCGTGTTGATCGAGAACCCGAACAGCCAGAGTCCGGCGAAGGTGCCGATCAGCGAGATCGGCACGGCGACCATGGGGATCAGCGTCGCGCGCCAGCTTTGCAGGAAGAGGAAGACGACGGCCAGGACGAGAACCATCGCTTCGATCAGGGTGTTGCGGACTTCCTTGATCGAGGCCGAGACGAAACGCGTCGTATCGAAGGGGATGACGTAGTCCATGCCTTCGGGGAACTTGGTCTTCAGCTCGGAAATCTTGCCGCGTACGGCTTCGGCCACCTCCAGCGCGTTGGCGCCGGTCTGCAGGAAGACGCCCATGGCGATGGTCGGCTGGCCGTCGAGCGTGACGCGCTGGTCGTAGCTGTAGGCGCCAAGTTCGATGCGGGCGACGTCGCGCAAGCGGAGCAGACCACCGGGACCGCTGGCGCGGATGACGATATTGCCGAATTCGTCTTCGGTGAGCAGACGCCCCTTGGCGGTCACCGTGTAGACCAGTTGCTGGTCGTCCGGCGACGGCGCCTGGCCGATTTTGCCGGCGGCGTTCTGGGCGTTCTGGGCGCTGATCGCGGCAGACACTTCGCTCGTCGTCAGGCCCAGTTGCGCCATGCGGTCCGGCTTGAGCCAGATCCGCATCGAGTAGTCCTGGGCGCCGAAGATGGTCACGTCGCCAACGCCCTTGACCCGCTTGATTTCATCGACGATGTTCAGGCTGGCGTAGTTGGAGAGGAAGAGGGTGTTGTACTTGCCCTGCTCGGACTTGAGCGCGATGACCTGCAGGATGTCGTTCGAACGCTTCTGGACGATCACGCCGTTGCGGCGCACCGCTTCCGGCAGGCGGGCTTCGGCCGCCTTGACGCGGTTGTTGACGTTAACGGCGGCCATGTCGACGTTGGTGCCGACTTCGAAGGTGGCGGTGATGGTTACCGTGCCGTTGGCGGCGGCCGACGAGTTGAAATACACCATATTCTCGACACCGTTCAACTGTTCCTCGATCGGAGCAGCGACGGTCTTGGCCAGGGTTTCGGCCGAGGCGCCGGGGTAGGTGGCGGTGATCATCACGGTCGGCGGGGCGATCTGCGGATACTGCGCGATGGGCAGTACCTGCAGGGCGACCAGGCCGGCGATCACGATGATGATCGAGATGACCGATGCGAAGATCGGTCGATTGATGAAGAACTTGGCCATGCTTGCTCCTTAGCTCTTGGCTTCCGGCTTGGCGGGCGCTGCAGGGCCGCCTTGCGCACCGGGGACGGCCGGCGGATGCGGTGCCACCGGGGCGCCCGGACGCAGCTTCATCAGGTTGTCGACGATGACCTTGTCGCCAGCCTTGAGTCCGCCCAGAACGACCCAGTCCTTGCCGCGCCATTCGCCTGTCTGGATTGGGCGCGGTGCGACCTTGTCGCCTTCGCCGGCGAGCATGACCAGATTGCCCTGTTCGGACTGGATGACCGCCGACTGCGGTACCAGGAAGACGCCATCGCGATCGCCGGTGAGCAGGCGGATGCGGACGAACTGGCCGGGCAGCAACTGGTTGTCGGCATTGTCGAACTCGGCGCGCAACTGCTGGGTACCGAGCGTGACGTCGATATTGCTGGCCAGGAAGTTGAGCTTGCCCGGCTTGGCATAGACGGTGCCGTTGGGCAGGATCAGTTCGACGCCGGAAACGTTCTTGCTGGTGACGCGACCGCCCTCGAGCTTGGCGAGATCGCTCTCGCCGAGGCTGAAGCGCACCCAGATCGGGTTGCTCTGGTAGATCGAGGTCAGCAGGCTGTCGCTGCCGGTGGTGATCAGGTTGCCTTCCGACTTGATGGCGCGGCCCGTGGTGCCGCCGACCGGTGCGGTGACGGTGGTCCACGAAAGGTTAAGTTCGGCCTGGCGCAAGGCTGCCTGGGCGACGGCATTGGCCGAGACGGCATCGTCGTATTCCTTCTGGCTGATCGCCTTCCCTTCGATCAGTCCCTTCAGACGGTTCATTTCGCGCGTGCTCTGCTCGGCCTTGGCCTTCGCGTCGGCAACGGCGATCTCATAAGTCGAGCGGTCGATCTGGAAGAGCGGCTGGCCGGCCTTGACCGTGTCGCCTTCCTGGTAAAGGCGCTTGACCAGGATGCCACCGACGCGGGCACGGACTTCGGTCTCGCGGGCACCTTCGGTCTGCGCCATGATCTCGATGGACGACGGCACGCTTTGCGGCTGCATGTCCAGCACGGTCACCGGCATTGGCCCCATGGCCGGGGGCGCTGCGCCCTTGTTGTCCGAACAGCCGACCAGCAGGGTCGTACCGAGGAAGGTGGCGCCGATGATGACGGCAAGGGATTTGCGCCGGGGCAGGTTTCCGGAATTCATGGGGGGGCTCCTGTTGGGAAGATTTTGGGCTATTATATACAAACACGAATGTATGTAAATTGCTTTTGAGCAGCTTTTACATTGTCGTAACATCGGTAAATCCAGGTGCCACGGTGCCTGGAGAGGAGAGAGAAATGGTCAGGAAAACCAAGGAAGAAGCGGAAAAAACCCGCAAGGACATCATCGAATCGGCGCGCCAGGTCTTTCACCGGCACGGCGTTACCCGTTCCACCTGCGAAAAGATTGCCAAGGAAGCGGGGGTCACGCGCGGTGCCGTCTATTGGCACTTCCAGGACAAGGCAGAAATTTTCCTGGCCATGCGCGCTGACGTCTTTGCGCCGATGATCGAGCGCACCGATGCCATCCTCTTTTCCGAGGCCTTCGATAATCCGCTCGATGCCATCGAGGGGTCATTGAAGGAGTTTTTCCGCGTGCTCGACGACTGCAATGTCGTACGCGAAGTGTTCGAAATCATGATTTCGCGTTGCGAATATGTAGATGAATTTTCGAGCATCCAGGAGGAGGTCGGGCGCCCGGCCTATCACTTCCTCGAAAAGATTGAGCGCGTCTATGTGCGCGCAGCGGAAAAGGGTTTTCTCCACCCGGGCATCGCGCCGCATGCGGCAGCCCGCGATACCTGGGCCTTCACCAGCGGCCTGCTGCATCTGCTACTCGGCTGTCAGAAGGATACGGAACTCGAAAAGCAGATTCCGGAAATGATCACGACCCACATGGCCTTGCGCCGCAAGGCCTGATTAGGGCCAACCGTTTCAGGGCGTGGTGGCTGCTTTCAGTGCCTCTGCGGTGCAGGCAATTGTGGCGGAGCCGAGCTTGCCATCCTGGATGGGAATCACCGAAACGCATTCCGTTTGCCGCGGGAACATGGCGAGATCGCTGGCTTCGCGACCGAGCACGATGGTGTAGGGCTTTTCCCGGAGTTTCGGCAGGGCAAACATCGCGGTGATCAAACTCGGCATCTTGTGGATATCGGCCAGGTAAACACGCTGCGTATCCTTGAGCCAGGTCGGCTTCTGGGCATCGAGGTAGGCAGTGACGAGCGAGGCGCCAGCGTTGTCGGCGGCGAAAATGATTTGCCGGGTGCCCGTTGGAATGGTGGCCGGCTTGTCGTGCTGATCCTTCAGATTCAAGGTCGGCACGGGGGCACCGGCCTGCAGCGCTGTTTGCGCGGTCGCCGGAAAGGCGATGGCGAGAAGCAAGGCGGTAGCAAGTAGATGGCGCATGGGGCTGGAGGTTTTGGTGGTCAAAATAAAGCCCGGCCAGAAAGTGCCGGGCTTGGCTGCAGTGACTGACGACTCACCCCGGCGCCGAAGTCCGAATCAAATGATCAAAAGCCGAGAGCGATGCCTTGGCACCTTCGCCCATCGCGATGATGATCTGCTTGTAAGGCACCGTCGTACAGTCACCGGCCGCGAAGACGCCGGGCACCGAGGTCTGGCCCTTGGCATCGACCACGATCTCGCCGCGATTCGACAACTCTACCGTCCCCTTGAGCCAATCCGTGTTCGGCAACAGCCCGATCTGCACGAAGATCCCTTCGAGTTCGATCGTCTTCAGTTCATCGCTCCGGC